>DASPYR010000107.1:0-16329 GCA_035636675.1 Rugosimonospora sp.
CCAGGGATTTCCTCAAAGTTATCCTCCGAAGCGATTTTTGGAGGGATCATTATCTAGCGGCCCGGCGCCATGTGGCCTCCGCAAACGCCTGTGCGGCACCTATGGAGTATTAACCACCGAGACAATCCGCATGCAGCGCCACTGCTACGGCCTGGAGGCGAGGTCCGGCTTACGGGTGACCAATGGGGCCGCCTTTGACCCGGAATCATGCTCCTGACGCCGGTCGCTTGTCCCGGCGCCGGTGCCGATGCTAAACTAAATTTCCAAATTTTTACGCCACAAACACAGGGAGTTGGCCTTGGCGAACCCAAAGCAGGAAGAATCTTTTCGAGTTATCGACCGTCGCCTGTTCAATACCGAAGGCGAAATACGCGACGAGGCCGTTCGCGAGGAACGCCGCAAGCAAGAAACCGAACCGAGCCCCGCTTCCCCGCTAAACTCTTCGTCGGCCGGCGCGCAAAAGAAAGAGGCTGCCGCGACGAAACCCTCACAGAAGGCCGACTCCGGCCGCCCGGCGGCTGCGGCCGAGGCGGAACAGCCCAAACCTTCTCACGGCATCCAGATGCTCATCAATTTTGTGGCCCAGAATGCGGCCATGCTTCTGGGCGCTTATCCCGATCCGCGAAGCGGCCAGCCTGTGCTGGATCTGGAGGGCGCGCGCGAACTGATCGACATGCTCGACGCCCTGCGCGAGGCCAGCCTGGGCCATCTGGCTTCCGACGACGAACGGCTGCTGCTCGACGTCCTCGGCAGCCTGAAACTCTCTTACATGGAAATGACCAAGGCGGCGGCAAAAGCGATGCAAGAAAAGGCCAAGGCCCGCCCATAGCGAAAGCGGTTCCGGTGTCTCTCCCCTGCTCCACGAAAAATGCTTCTTTTGTGCGCGTGACGGTGCTCGGTTCGGGCACCTCCATGGGCGTTCCCAGTCTCGGCTGCCATTGCCGCGTCTGCCGTTCCGAAGATCCGCACGACAATCGCACGCGGCCTTCCGTGCTGGTTTCCCGCGAGGACCATCACGTGGTCATCGACACCACCCCCGATTTCCGCTTTCAAGCCTTGCGCCAGGGACTCGAAAGCCTCGACGCCATCGTCTTCACGCACGGGCACGCCGACCATATCCTCGGATTCGACGACATTCGCCCTTTCAATCTGCGCCAGAAATCGGCCATACCGATCTATGCCTCCAAGGAAACGCTGGCGATCTTGCGGCGGACCTTCGCCTACGTCTTTGACGGCACGCCGGCGCCAAGCACGATTCCGGAGGTGACTCCGCACGTGATCGAGGGCCCTTTCGAGCTGCTGGGCACGCCGTGGAAGCCCATTCCCGCCGAGCACGGAGATATGCCCGTGCTGGGCTTTCGCGTCGGAGGTCTTGCTTACCTCACCGACTTCAGCCGCATTCCCGAAGAATCCATGCCACTGCTGGCGGGCACGGACGAACTCGTCCTGGACGCGCTTCGCGATGCGCCGCATCCCATGCACCAGACGGTGGAGCAGGCTCTCGAGCTGGTCACGCGGCTTCGGCCGCGCCGCGCCTGGTTCACGCACATCGCCCACGATCTGCCGCACCGCGAAACCAACGAGCGGCTGGTGCGCCTGGGCTTTCCGCACGTGCAATTGGCCTACGACGGCCTCAGCTTTGAGGTGGCGGCGTGAGCGAGTGCGCCGTGCTGCGTTCGACGGCGGAGTGGGCGGAGCGATACGCATCTTCCGAGCGACGCGCCGTGCTTTCCGTGGGCAATTTCGACGGTTTGCACCTGGGACACCAAAAAATCCTTGGCCAGGTGATCGAGCGCGCCCGGGCGCAGCAAGGCCTCGCTGCCGTGATCACCTTCGATCCCCATCCGCTCAAGGTGCTGCGTCCCGGCCAGGCGCCGCCATTGGTGGAAACGATTCGCCAGAGAATCGAACGGTTCGCCGCCCTAGGGCTCGAGGCCGCCCTAGTCTTGCGCTTTGATCGCGCTCTCGCCGGACTCAGCCCCGAGGAGTTCGTTCGCGGCGTGCTGGTTGAGGAATTGAAAACCGCGGCCGTCCTGGTGGGCCAAAATTTTCGCTTTGGCCATAGCCAGGAGGGAACCGTCGAAACGCTCACCGAATTAGGCCGGCGCTTCGGATTTTCCGTGCAGATCGTCGAACCAGTGCGGATCGACGGCGAGTTCGTCTCCAGCACCGGCGTGCGCAACGCGGTTGCAGAAGGCCGCGTGGCCCATGCGGCGCGACTTCTGGACCGCCCCTTCGCCCTCACGGGAGAGATTATCCGCGGCGCGGGGCGAGGCGCCACGGTCGTTTTCCCTACCCTGAATCTGGCCCCGGAACAGGAACTTCTGCCCAAGGTCGGCGTCTACGCCACCGAAACGCGCGTCGAAGGGCATCTCTATCGCTCCGCCACCAACGTCGGTTTCCGGCCGACTTTCGACGGCACGTTATTGGGCGTGGAAAGCCACCTCTTCGATTTTTCTCGGCAGATAACCGAGGGCCGGCTCGAGGTGCGCTTCTGGGAAAGGCTGCGGGACGAGCGAAAATTCACCGGGCCCGCCGAACTTCGCGCGCAGATCGCTGCCGACCTCGCTCAGACGCGCGACTATTTCCGCCGCCGCGACCTCGCCCCCGCCCAGCCCGTCCGCTCCTAAATACTTCAAGACTTCCCCACCGCCGCGGCCAAGCGTTGTCATCCCGAGGAAGTTCGCCCGCATGCCCTCATGAGGGCGAACGACGAGGGATCTGCTTTTGCCTTTTCGGGTGCCACACACGGTTTTTGCGTGTGGGTTCTGTTGTAGTTTGTAGCCCACCCTTTCCGTCGTTCAGGAAAGGGTGGGGATTTTGTCATCCGGCTCGTGAATCCAGGTGAGTGCGACCAACGTAAATCCCCAGCCTTCGCGGAAAAGCGCAAAGGCTGGGCTACATTAGACGAGTCCGCCTTGGGCGGATGAGGAGGGATCTGCTTTTCGGAAGCTTGAGGTCTATGTCGATGTGGCTGGCGAAGCGGCCTTGGGCCGGCAATTCTCGCAATAGCCGCCGATCTCCACGCGCGCCACGGTGATGCCGATGCCCGTGTCGCGCTCCACCTGGCGCTTGAGCTGCTCGAAGAGTTCGCTTTCTACTTCGCGCACTTTGCCGCAACGCAAGCAAGCCACATGGATATGGTCGCGCGGGCCGTGGCTTTCGTAATAATGCCGATGGCCGTGGATGTGCAGCAGATCGAGCTCATCGAGCAGACCGTGGCTCTTCAGCATTTCCAGGGTGCGATAGACGGTCACGCGATGCACCCGCGGATCGATCTTCTGCGCGCGTTCCAGGATGGAGTCGGCGGTCAAGTGCTCTTCGGCCTGATCCATGATGTCCAGCAGGATGCGCCGCTGGCGCGTGAGCCGCACGCCGCGCCGCGAAAGAGCGGTGCGCAATTTTCCGGGTTCGGCATAGACGTTTAGCCGCTCTCCCGAGGAGACCCGGCGATGATCATTTTCGCGCGCGCGCCCTCCGGCGCCGGAGTCCAAAGACCGGACCTTACCGGGAGCTTCGCGCGTTCGATTTGTAGGAGCCATACAGATCAGTGGCTGGGGAAAAGCCGCAGCACATCGTTATACATCACGATCAGAAATACCAGCAGCAGAAAGACCATGCCCACGGTCACGAAGCGTTCCTTGATTTTCAGGCTCAGATCGTGGCGTAGCAGGCTTTCGATACCCAGCATCAGGATGTGACCGCCATCCAGAATGGGAATCGGAAGAAGATTCAGGATTGCCAGATTCAAACTCACCAACGCCATCAAACTGACCAGGTCGCCGAAGCCCCGCTTGGCCGCGCGGCTCGATTCCTGAACGATTCCCAGCGGTCCCTGCACCTGCTTGAGCGAAACCCTGCCGGTGAAAAGTTCGCCGACGAGGTAAACCAATTTGTTCGCGAGGATAATGTGGAATTGCGTCGCCTTCAAGACGGCCCGCGGCGGCGAATAGCGCCGCGGAGAGGTGACGAACCGGAAGGTGATGCCAATCTGCCAGCGCGGCGTGCCGTCTCCCGGATCGCCCCACGTGGGACGTAGCTCCAGCGTTTGCGCCTGGCCATTGCGCTGGATATCCAGACTCATGGCGTTCCCGCCGCTTTGCTGCACGATTTCAGAGAATTGCGAGGGAGCGGTCAAATGCTGGCCGTTGGCGGCGATGACGACGTCGCCTTCCTTCAAACCGGCGCGTTCGGCGGGCAAGCCGTGAGCTACGGACCCGACGATCACGGGTTCGGCGGGATAGCCGACCACGGCGAAGGGTAGAGGTTCGCTCTCCACGCTCGTGGTGATGAGCCGATCGTCGCGCTCGATGGTGGCGGGTACGGAATGTCCGGGAGCGGAAAGCGCCAATTCCAGGGCCACACGGTCCCAAGTGGGATCTTTGACGCCGCCGAACGACACGATGCGGTCTCCCGGCTGGATGCCGGCTTTCTGCGCGGGAGAATCCTTCACCACGCCAGCAACCACGACGGGCTTATCCGCATACGAAGGTTGCTCGCCGCCATGCATAAAGAGAGCAGCGGTAAGAATGACAGCCATCAGGAAGTTGGTCGTCGGGCCGGCCAGCGCGATCAGCACGCGCTGCCAGCGCGGCCTGGAAAGGAACTCATCGGGATCGCCCCGCCGCTCCTCCGCCGGATTATCGCCGGCCATGCGCACATACCCGCCCAGCGGCAGCGCGCTGAGACGGTAATCGGTTGGTCCGCGGCGCGTCCCAAACAGGCGCGGGCCGAAGCCAATCGAGAAAACCTCGACGCGCACGCCAAAAAGCCGGGCGATGACGAAGTGGCCCCATTCGTGGACCAAAACCATGACGCCCAGCCCGATCGCCACCGCTATGATTCCCGTCAGCACGGCAAAAGTTCCCTCAATTCCCCTATTGTACCCGCCCTTATTTTACACGCCTCATTTTAACTGATCGATCTCGGAATCGCCCACGCTTGCCTTCGCGGCAAGCTCGGCACCCGCCTCGATCTCCAGCCGCGCCAGGCGCCGCGCTTCGCCATCGGCCGCCAGCACATCGTCAATCGATCCGAGCTTAACTTTAGGCATACCCTCGAGCACCCGTTCGATCACCCGTGCGATTCCCGAAAACGGCAAGCGGCGCTCGAGAAACGCCTCCACCGCCACCTCATCGGCCGCATTCAGCGCGCAGGTTTGCGCGCCGCCTTCTTCCAGCGCCCGGCGAGCCAGGCGCAGGCAGGGAAACTTCCGCCGCGGCACTTTCTCGAAATCCAGGCGCCGCAAGCCGTCCCAATTGAGTTCCACTCCGTTCGCCCCTTCCCTCTCCGGATAGGTTAACGCATAACGGATGGGCATGCGCATGTCGGTTGGGCCCAGTTGCGCCAGGATGGAACCGTCCACGTATTCGACCATGGAGTGAATCGTCGATTGCGGATGAATGACCACGTCAATCCGCTTCGGATCGATGCCAAAGAGCCAGTGTGCCTCGATCACCTCGAATCCTTTGTTGACCAGCGTGGCGGAATCGATGGTGATGCGCCGGCCCATGCGCCAGTTCGGATGCGCCAGGGCTTGCTCGGGAGTGGCCTGGGCCATCTGTGCCATCGGCGTCCGCCGGAAGGGCCCGCCGGACGCAGTCAAGATCAGCCGGCGCACTTCGCATGGCCGTCCGGCGCGCAGGCATTGATGGATGGCGTTGTGCTCGCTATCCACGGGCAAGAGCTCGACCCCCTTGGCTTTGGCCGCCGCCATCACCAGTTCGCCCGCCGCCACCAGCACTTCCTTATTCGACAGCGCCACGCCCTTGCCCGCTTGAACGGCTGCGTAAGTTGCTTCGAGTCCCACGACTCCGACCGCCGCGGAAACAACTACGGCCGCATCCGGATGCGTGGCTACGCTTCGCAAGCCCTCGCGGCCATGCTGAATCTCGGGGAGTTCGCAAGCACCGCTCGCCGATTGCCGCAGGCGCTCCCGCAGTTCGGCCGCTTTTCCGGCATCGCTGACGGAAACAAGCTGCGGCCGGTGCCGCGCGATTTGCCCGGCGAGCTCTTCGAGATTCCCACCCGCGGCCAGCGCCACCACGCGGAAACGTTCTTGCAGCGATTCGACCACCTGAAGCGTCTGGCGGCCGATGGAGCCGGTAGAGCCGAGTATGGCCAGTGCTTTCATGAAAACGGAGGATCGCCCTCAGCCGCGCGTCAGAATCGCGGGGCCAGCAAGAATCGAAAATAGTACCAGACGACCGGCGCGGCCAAAATCAAGGCATCGATGCGATCGAGTATGCCACCGTGTCCCGGCAGCAGGGTACCCGAATCCTTAACTCCGGCGCCGCGTTTATAGGCCGATTTCAGCAGATCGCCAGCCTGCCCAGCTACGTTCGCAAGGGAAGCCATAAGGACCGCCGGGAACGCATCGATATTCAGCCAGCGAAATAGGGCAACTCCAACGATTGCCGAACCGAGCAGATTGGCCGCGGCGCCTTCCCAGGTTTTCTTCGGGCTCAACTGCGCCGCCATGGGCATGCGCCCAAACGAGCGCCCCACAAAATAAGCCAGCGTGTCCCCCACCCAAACAAGCAGAAGTGTAAAAAGCAGAAGTTTTGGGCCTAGCATGCCGAGCCCATGAATCCGCACCACCGCGCTCAGAGGCAAAGCAATGAACACAAGTCCGGCCGCGCTGATCCCGATATCTCCCAAGGCATTAGGCAGGGGCCGTTTGGAAGCGAAAACGGTCGCCGCACAACCAAGTACGAAAACGAAGAACACCAATTCCAACGGGAATTCGGGGCTGCCGGGAGACTGCGTGAGCCGCAGGTTACGGCCGATCTGGTAGGATTGCGCCCCGCTCGCACTCCACTGCTGAAAGAAAATCCCCAGCGCGCAAAGGCAGGTCCAGAAGCGATAAGCCTGCAGATTCAGCCGCGCGCCCAAGGCGAAAAATTCCAGGAGAGCAAGAAGCGCAACCAAACCGCCGAGCGCCGCCACAAGCCCGGTGGGACCCCACCAAACCACAGCCACTACGGCCGGTATCAATACCGCCGCCGTCAAAACGCGCGCGGCCGTGCTCGAATTCGCCCCCGAATTAGAGCGTGTCCAGATCTGCTTGTTGGGGAAGTTCATTCCGGCTGCAGGGCTGGAACTTCCGCATGCTCCGCAGCCAAGCCGCCATAGCGCCGTTCGCGCTTCTGATAATCTGCCAGCGCGGCGTAGAGTTCCGCGCGCCGAAAATCGGGCCAAAGCGTCTCGGTGACGTAAATTTCCGCGTAGGCGATCTGCCACAGCAGGAAATTGCTGATGCGCAGCTCGCCGCTGGTGCGGATAAGCAGGTCGGGATCGGGCAGGCCGGCGGTATAAAGATTCTCGGCGATGGTCTCCTCGTCCACGCGAAAATTCGCCAAAGCGCCATTGCCGTTGACCGCTTTTTTGCGAAGGCCATCTAAAATCGAGTTGAAAGCGTCCACCAATTCCGCGCGGCCTCCATAATTGAGCGCCACCGTCAAAACCATCCCGGAGTTCTGTGCCGTCAGGGCCGCGCCTTTGGCCACATCTGCCTGAACCTCCTCCGGCAATTGCTCGGTGCGGCCGATAATCTGCAGGCGGATGTTATTGCGATGAATCACTGGCAGCTCCTTGCGCAGATATTGCCGCAAAAGCCGCATCAAGAAATCGATCTCCGCTTTGGGCCGCCGCCAATTTTCCATGGAAAACGCATAGAGCGTTAGCGCCGGAATATGCAAGCGCGCGCAGGTATCAATGATGATCCGTGCGGACTCCACGCCCGCGCGATGCCCGGCCACGCGGGGCAAATGCCGGCGCTGCGCCCAGCGCCCGTTGCCGTCCATGATGACGGCAATATGCCGCGGCAGCCGCTGCGCGTCGAGGCCTTCGAGCAGGCGGGCCTCTTCGCGGCTGGCCGGTTCAAGTAACTTGGGTGGTTGCACTCTTTTATTCCGATGTCTGCCGAGGGGCCGCCGGCCGGCTGCGAAAGGCGAGAATCACAAGCCGGCTCCTTTGCAACGCAAAGCTAACACAGTGCCCCACCCCGCGCAACCTCGCCACTTTCGCACGTTGTCATTCTGCAGACTCCGCGAAACACGGGGCGCACGCCCCGTGATGTCATCCCGAGGGAGTCCCCCATTCTAAAGCCGCCTCCCCGCTAACGAGCTTCGACGATCGCAAAGCGCGGACGACCGAGGGATCTGCTTTTACACATCGGCGCCCCGCGAGAAATCTAGAGTCCCCCCGTCGCCGCGGAAGGATGAAAGAGGCCGAAATAGATCAGCACCAGCGTCAACGCGATCATGGCCACGCTGGTGACCCAGGCGACCACGTTGAACGTGCCGCTATTCACGTGTTCTCCCATCAACTCGCGCCGGTTGATGAGCAGGATCATGAAAATCAGCACGATGGGCAGCCAGACGCCGTTGGCCACCTGCGAGAGCACCAGGATGCGCCAGAGCGGCGCCCGCGGAATCAAAATCAATCCCCCGCCGACCACGATCAGAATCGTATAGAGCCAGTAAAAAATCGGCGCTTCCTTGAATTTGCGGTCAATGCCGGCCTCGAAGCCCAAGCCTTCGCAAATCACGTGCGCGGTTGAAAGCGGGAGGATGGATGCGGCGAATAGCGACGCGTTCAGCAGGCCGAAGGCAAAAAGCAGCGAGGCCCAGCGGCCCGCCAAAGGCACCAGGGCGCGCGCCGCGTCCGCGGCATCCGCGATATTGCGATGACCCGAAACGTACAGAGTGGCCGCCGTGCAGACAATGATGAAGAAAACGATGACCATGCAGGTCACGCTGCCCGCAATGACGTCTGCGCGCGCCTGCGGATATTGCCGGGCACCGACGCGCTTCTCCACAAAGCTTGCCTGCATGTAAAAGAATTGCCACGGAGCAATCGTCGTGCCCACCAGAGCGGTGAGCATCAGCAAATAGCCGCTGTTGAACTGCAGCGATGGAATGACCGTATGCCGCGCCGCATCCAGCCAGTCGGGCTTCGCCAGAATGGCAGAAAACGCGTATGCGAGATAAAACGAGCAGAGCGCCAGAAAAATCTTCTCCACCTGCCGATAAGTGCCGCGCAACACCAGCACCCACACGACCAGCGCGGCGAGGGGTACGGCGATATAACGGCTGATCCCGAATATCTGCACCGCCGAAGCCACCCCGGCAAATTCCGCCACCACGTTACCCAGGTCCACCAGAAAACCCGCGACCATCACGAAAAACGTCGGCCGAAAGCCAAACTCCTCGCGGATCAAGTCGGAAAGCCCTTTGCCCGTGACCACGGCCATGCGCGCGCACATCTCCTCGGTCACGTAGAGCGCAATGGTCATCGGTATGAGCGACCACAAAAGCGCATAGCCGAATTGCGCCCCCGCCAGCGAATAGGTGGAGATGCCGCCGGCGTCGTTGTCCACATTCGACGTGATCAGCCCCGGACCCAACACGGCCCCCAAGAGCGCCAGGCGGCGCCACAAATGGCGGCTGCGGCGGCGCACATGGGTAGCGCGGCGCTGCAACTCCTCGGTGCGCGCGTTGAGGGAGGTCCAATTCATTTGCCGATCAGCATCCTTGGTGTCAGCATCGCGTCAGCGTCGCGTCAGCATCGTGCCCGCGTGTCTTCATAACGACGCTCGCAGCCGCGTGATCACGTCGTCTACGGTTATCGCTCCTATCGGCCGTCCGGAGACGTCCACCACGGCCACGCTGCGCAGGTTGTATTTATCGAATAGCGCGAAAACTTCCTTCTCCCGGGCGTCCGGAGTTACCGAAACCAGCGGCTCCTGCTTGAGTTGCGCCAGAGCCTCATCTTCCGCCGCCAGCAACAGCCGCCCGACCGGAACCGCTCCCGAGAGCCTGGCGTTACCGTCGATCACGAAAATCGTGTCCAGCTGCTCAACCTTAACCTCCCGGTCGCGTATCCAATCCACCACTTCGGCGCGCGTCGCCGTTTCGCCCACGTAAACGAAATCGGTGGTCATCATTCCGCCCGCCGAGTTCTCATCGAAGCTCAGCAGCGCTTCCACCTCGCGGGCTTCTTCTCCCGGCAATTCCTCGATTACGTCCTGTGAGACTTCCGGCGAGAGATCTCCCAGAACGTCGGCAGCCATGTCTGGCTCCATCTCCTCGATGATGTCCGCCGCTTTTCCCGGCGCCATTTTCTCCACGATCTGTGAAGTCAGCCGCGAATCCAGTTCCGCCAGCGCCTCGGCGGCTGACTCTTCGTCGAGCGAAGCGATGATGGCCTGCCGCTCGGCGGGCGAGAGTTCTTCCATGATGTCGGCCAGGTCCGCCGGGTGCATACTTTCGAGCTTGTCGTGGGTGATCCGCAGCTTCACCCGCCGCAGCGGGTCCGTCTCGATCAAATTCACAAACTCCCAGCGTATGGTTCGGGCTGGCAGTTTCTCCTGGATGCGCCGGATGAACGCCGGCGAAGCCAAACCTTGCAGCAACCGCCGCGCCGCCCCCGGCAGACCCACGTCCACGTCGGTGATGCGCAACTCAACGGTCCCATTGGTTCGATGCTCAGCCAGATCGACGTCGTTCACGCGCACCACCTTGCGCCCCCGCGTATCAATGATCTGCTGATCCAGCAAATCCTTGCGCATCGCCAGCCAGGCCTCGTTGGAATGGAAATGCTCCAATTCTCTTTCCTCGACGTTGAGCTTGATCACCCCCGGAGCCACCGAGGAGATCTGGTCGTGCCGCGCGAGCAGCGGCAGGTACTTGCCCCGGCCCAGGAGGTAACGCGCCACTCGATTGGGTTGGTCCGCGGGCTCAATGAATAGCTCCGATACCCGCCCGACGAAGTTGCCTTGGACGTCATAAGCCTCTCCGCCGAGCACTTCCGTCGCGTGCAGCATCTCATCACCTCCCTTTCGCTCGCGCCTTTGCGGCCGCCCCACCTTCATGCGCGTTTGGCGGGTCCACGCCGAAATCTTCAGTACCCGCCAAAAACAAAAAACCCGTGGCCGGGGTGAGGACCCGACCACGGGTCAGCCCAAAGGGGCCGCTTTTCCCTAGTCGGCTCTCGTGCTCCTACCCCAAGGTCGACTGCTTGCCATGCGAGAGGCCCCTATCGCTTTACCGCCGACCCGCAAAACCTCCGCCGCAGGTCCGGCGCGACGCCTTGGCAAGGGCTCCTGGTCCAACGAATAGCTCATTGCAAACAGATTTTCCTCAATTGATCTAGTAAATGCACTCGCATGCTTTGTCAAGAAAAGAGTGCCGAAATTACGAAATTTTCATCGGATTTGCTTCGCAAGCCGCCAATCGGCGGCTGAATCTCCTTTCGAGCGGCGAAAAAGCATATCCGGGAGCCCCGAAGCCGGGGTTGGTTCATTGTGCGATGTCGGCCGCGCCAGGGCTTCACCTCAATCTCCGTCTTTGCCCTTTTGGGAGTACGGCGGCCGGATTTCCTCAGACCCGTTTTGCTCGCGGAGCGCATCGTCGGCTAGTATAGTCCGCCTCGTGGGCCCCGCATGATGGAAGCCTCCACGCCGCTGATGCGGCAGTATCAAGCGATCAAGAAGCGCTATCCCCACGCGCTGCTCTTGTTTCGTCTGGGCGATTTCTACGAGCTCTTCTACGAAGACGCCCTGGTCGCCTCCAAGGAGTTGCAGATTACCCTCACCTCGCGCAACCGCGAACGAGGCGAACCCATTCCCATGTGCGGCGTCCCCTTTCACGCGGCGGAAACTTACATTGCCCGGCTGCTGCGCGCCGGTTACAAAATCGCCATTTGCGACCAGATGGAGCAGCCCGGCCCCGGCAAGCACTTGGTCCGGCGGGAAGTCGTTCGCGTCATCACCCCAGGAACAGCCACCGACCTGAATGTCCTGGAGCCGAAGGAAAACAGCTTTCTTGCCGCAGTCGCCCGCGGCCATGCCGGCGCACCCATTGGCTTGGCCTATCTGGACCTTTCCACAGGAGAGTTTCGGGCCACCGAGTTTGCCGCTCCTGATGCGGAGCAGAAGCTGCGCGACGAATTGGAGTTGCTCGGCCCCCGCGAACTCCTCTTGCCGCGCCAGCCGGGCCTTTTCGCTCCGCCTAATCCTTTGCGGCCCGAAGGCTCGGCGAATTCCGCGCAGGAAAGCGCCGAAACCCGCCTGGAAGAATGGATCTTCCGTCCCGGTTATGGCCAGCGCCTGCTCACCGAACAATTCGGTGTGGCCGGCCTCGAAGGCTTCGGCTTGGCCGCGCATCCCCAGGCCATTTGCGCCGCCGGAGCGCTCGTACACTACCTTCGCGAAACTTCGGCCAAGCCCGGCGCCGATTCCAGCGCGGGCTTGGTTCATCTGGACACGATCCGCTATTACCAGCAGCAGGATTCCCTGGTGCTGGACCCGGTCACCGTGCGCAATCTCGAGCTGCTCTCTCCCCTCAATGGCGACGAGGCTCCGCGCGGCTCACAGTCCGCATCCTTATTCGGCGCCACCGATCAGACGGTCACCGTCATGGGCGCGCGCTTGCTCCGCGCCTGGATTCTGCGCCCGGAGCTTTCCCGCCCTGAGATCGCAGCCCGGCTCGATGCCGTCGCCGAATTCAAATCGCAAACCATGCTGCGCGAGGAGATTCGCCAGAACTTGCGCGGCGTGCAGGACCTCGAACGGCTGGCCGGCCGCGCCACGCTCGGCTTGGCCAGCCCGCGCGATCTCGTAGCGCTGCGCCAATCCATCGCGCGCATTCCCCTGCTCCGCCGCTACCTCGCGAATGGCACCGCCGCGCGCCTCGCCGCCCTGCACAGCGAAATGGACGAACTCGCCGACGTCCAGCAGCGCCTCGAACAAGCCATTGCCGAGGATCCTCCCGCGCTCGCGTCCGATCCGGGCGTAATACGCCGGGGATTTGACGCCGAGCTCGACGGCCTGCGTGACCTCAGCCAGAGCAGCCGCCAGGTGATCGCGGCGATGGAAGAGCGCGAGCGCAAGCGCACCGCAATCGGCTCGCTGAAAATTCGCTATAACCAGGTCTTCGGGTTCTATATCGAAATTTCCAAGCCCAACCTGCACCTGGTTCCCGCGGACTTCGAGCGCAAGCAGACGCTCGTGAATGCGGAGCGCTTCACCACGCCCGAGCTCAAGGAATACGAAGGCAAAGTCCTCGCCGCCGACGAGCGCATCGGCGAGATCGAACGGCGGCTCTTCGCCGAAGTGCGCGCCTGGGTGGCCCAGCAATCGCCGCGCTTGCGCCGCACTGCGGCCGCCGTCGCGCAGCTCGACGTGCTCGCAAATTTCGCGGCGCTCGCCGCCACGCGGCGCTACGTCCGGCCGGAATTCACCGACAGCGGCGAACTCCTGATTCTGGGCGGCCGCCATGCCGTCGTCGAACATCTGCTCGAAGCGCAGGGCGAGCGCTTTGTTCCCAACGCGCTCTATCTCAACTCCACCACGCACCAGATTCTGCTGATCACCGGGCCGAATATGGGCGGCAAGTCCACCTATTTGCGCCAGGCCGCGCTGATCGTCCTGCTCGGGCAGATGGGATCGTTTGTGCCCGCCGAACAGGCGCGCCTCCCGATCACCGATCGCATCTTCACGCGCATCGGCGCCTCCGACAATCTGGCGCGCGGACGGTCGACGTTTTTGGTCGAAATGAGCGAAGTCGCCGCTATCTTGAATCTGGCCACGCCGCATAGCCTCGTTCTGCTCGACGAAGTCGGCCGCGGCACGGCCACCTTCGACGGCCTGTCCATCGCCTGGGCCGTGGTGGAATATCTGCAATCGCACACCCGCGCGCGCACCCTCTTCGCCACCCATTATCACGAATTGACCGAGCTTGCCGAGCTGCTCTCGGGTGTGAAAAACGTGCACGTCTCGGTCGAGGAGATGCCCAACGAGATCGTCTTTCTGCGGCGAGTCGAAGAGGGCAGCGCGGACAAAAGCTACGGCATCGAAGTCGCGCGCCTGGCAGGCCTCCCGCCTGCGGTCATCGCGCGCGCCCGCGAGGTCCTGCGGCGGCACGAACAGAGCGAGCGGCAGTTGAGCGAAAAACTTACCCCCGCGCCGTCGCCGGCCAATGGCGCCGGCGAGCAGCAGGCGCTTTTTACTCCCCCCTTTTCCCAGATCGACCGGGAAGTGCTCGACGCGCTGCGCGCCGCCGATCTCGACCATTTGCGGCCGATCGATGCCCTGAACCTGCTCGCGCAACTGAAAAAGCAGATCTCATGAGACCCGCCCCGCTCGCGGCATCTTCCAGTGCCCGTGCGGCCAGCACCCTCGCCCTCGGCCTCATGTCCGGAACTTCCGTCGACGGTATCGACGTCGCGCTGGTACGCATCGCGCCTTCGATCAGAGAAAACGCCGCGCACGCGCGCCTCGAGAATTTCATCACCGTGCCCTTCCCTGCCGCGGTGCGCGCTGAGGTGCTGCGCATTGCCGAAGGCGCGCGGGTCTCCCCCGGCGAGATCAGCCAGCTGAATTTCCGCCTCGGGCGCATCTTCGCGGATGCGGCCCTGCGCGCCTGCCGAAAATTTGGCGTCCCTCCGCGGCGCCTCAGCGTCATCGGCTCGCACGGCCAGACGATTTTTCACCAGGGCCGGCCGAGCCCCTTTCTCGGCCAGCCCGTCGCCTCCACTTTGCAAATCGGCGAACCCTCGGTCATTGCCGCGATCACTGGCGTAACCACGGTCGGCGACTTTCGCCCCGCGGACATGGCCGTGGGCGGCCAAGGCGCGCCGCTCGTGCCCTGGATCGACTATCTGCTTTATCGCGACGCCCGCCGCGGCCGCGCCGTCCTGAATATCGGCGGGATCGCTAACGTCACGATCATCCCCAAAGGGGCCTCGCCGCGGTCGGTCATAGCCTTCGATACTGGCCCCGGGAATATGGTCATCGACGCCCTGGTGCGCCAGTTCACTTCGGGCCGGCGCAGCTATGACGCCGAAGCGCAAATGGCTTCGCGCGGCAAGCTGCTGCCCGCCTTGCTCGATGCGCTGCTTGCTGAACCTTATTTCCGGCAAGCCCCGCCCAAGAGCGCGGGGCGGGAACAATACGGCAGGGCCTACGTCGAGAAAATTCTGGCCTGGGGACGGCGCCGCCGCGCCCGTCCCGAAGATCTGGTGCGCACGGCCACCATGCTGACGGCGCTTTCCATCGCCGCCGCCCTGAATCGCTGGGTGCCGCCTCTTACGCGAAAAGCCCACTTTTCGCGCGCAACAAAGTCGCCCATTTCGCAACTGCTCGTCTCCGGCGGCGGCGCCCGCAATCCTCTCATCCTGGCGCAACTCTCCGCCGCCCTCGGCGCAATCGAAGTCGTGCCTACGGAATCGCTGGGTCTGCCCGGCGACGCCAAGGAAGCATTCATTTTCGCCCTGCTGGCCGACGAGACCATTCACGGCCGCCCCGCGAATCTGCCCAGCGCCACCGGCGCCATGCGTCCCGCCATCCTCGGCAAAATCTGCTACCCCCCGCCGCGTTAATTTTCGTGACGTGTTCGTCGCGAACCGCCAGCGGGACGCCGCAATCCGTGGTAACCTGAAACCTCGAAAAATGTGTCGATTCCCCGGCGCGGTTCTCACCTACGCACAAATCCTTCCGCGGCTGTTTATCGGCTCTCATCCCCGCACGATTGACGATATCGAACGCCTCCGGCGGGAAGTCGCCATGACCGCCATCCTCAATTTGCAAACCGACGACGACATGCGGACGGTCATTTTGGATTGGCCGCCTCTCGAAGCCCACTACAAGACGTGTCCGGTCCTTCTTTGCCGCGTTCCCATCGTCGAAGAGCAAGTGGAACTTCGCGCCAAGCTCTACAACTGCATCCAGACCCTGAGCCAATTGCTCGCCGAAGGCCACACCGTATATCTCCACTGCACCGCGGGCATCGGCCGCGCGCCAACCGTGGCCATCGGTTACCTGCACGCCTGCTTAGGCTGGGAACTGGACGAGGCCATCGCACACGTGAAACAGGCGCGCCAGTGTGCGCCGCATCTCGAGGCCCTTCGCCTGTCCCTAGCCGATCAAGGGGTTCTCAAATCCTCTGACAACGGGGGATAGTACGCCTCCGAGAAATCCGCTTTGGGGAGTCGCCGCCCGGCTGTAAGTGCCAGCCCCAAAATCCCCAGAACGATGGATTAAGCCTTGGCTGAATCTGTATGATGCTAATTTCTGAACCTATTCACTCACGCATAGAGGCAACCAATGGGAATGGAGACAGCAGCAGCGATTCTCACAAAACTCGCCCTGGAGCAGAATACCGAGCTCAAGTCCAAGCTGAACGCCGTCCACGGAGAAGCGACAGTGGTTTCGTTGATTATGCCCTTATTCAGGCAGATATTTTCGGAGCTGGAAAAGAACCGGCAGGCTCACGACAAATTCCCTTCTGCTACCGCTCGCCCCTCACCAGGCCGATCCGCTAAAGC
>DASPYR010000108.1:0-34024 GCA_035636675.1 Rugosimonospora sp.
GTGAGGAGTGTCTTGTAGGAAACGCCCAGTTGTTCGGCGGCGCGCGTCTTGTTCCATTTCGAGGCGCGCAATGCCGCATCGATCTTGAACCGTTCAATATATTCAATGGCTCGTGTACTGACGTCCTGCAATGTTCCTTCCCAGGAGAACTTTTCCTCCAGCATTCCGGAGGGCATTTCGCCCTCGGCGGGGCGAGGCGCGGAAAGCTGCAGCGCGGCGGCATCAATTTCCTTGCCATCGCTGAGAATGGCCGCGCGTTCCATGGTGTTTTGCAGCTCTCGCACATTGCCAGGCCAGCTATAGGCCAGCAAGGCAGCCCGCGCCCGCTCGGTCAGCGTCAGTCCTGGTTTGCGGAACTCTCTGCGAAAGCGCTCCAGAAAAACATCCGCCAGCAGCAGGACGTCATTCCCACGCTCGCGCAGAGGAGGAATCGTGATCGGCACACCGGCGACGCGGAAATAGAGATCCTCCCGGAACATTCGGGCGGACACCGCCGCGCGCAAATCCTTATTGGTCGCGGCAACGATCCGAACATCCACGTCCGTAGTTTGCGTGCCTCCCACGCGGTCGAAGCGCTTTTCTTCCAGCACGCGCAGCAGCTTGGATTGAATGGCAATCGGCAGCTCTCCAATTTCGTCTAGAAAAATAGTTCCGCGATGGGCTAATTCCATTTTGCCAATTTTGCGGGCGCCCGCACCCGTATACGCTCCGCGTTCATGGCCAAAGAGTTCGTTTTCGACGAGTCCTTCGGGAATCGCAGCGCAGTTTAGGGCCACGAACGGCTGGCTCCGCCTTGTGGAGAGGCCGTGAAGCGCGCGCGCGAAGAGCTCTTTGCCGGTGCCGCTTTCGCCCAGCAGCAAAATGGTGGAATCCGTAGCGGCCACGCGCTGCACCTGCTGCGTCGCCGCCTGCATGGACGGATGCTCTCCGATAATCCTCGGAAAACCGTAACGCGCGGTGTATTCCTCTCGCAGCAAGAGGTTTTCGCGCAGCAACTCTTGTTGCTGCGCCGCGCGCGCCACCAGCAGATTCAGATGATCGAGATCGACCGGTTTCTGAATGAAATCAAAGGCCCCGTCTTTCATCGCCGCTACGGCTTCTTCGATTGAGCCGTACGCGGTAATGAGAATGACGGGAATGGTGGGATCAGCCTGCTTCGATTCGTGAAGCACCTCGAGCCCCGAGCAGCCCGGCAGTTTCAGGTCGCTGAGTACGAGCAGATAGCGGCGTGACCGAATTTTGCCTACCGCCGCTGAGCCATCGGCAGCTTCGTCCACCGTGTAACCGGCACGTTCCAGCGCCTTGCGCAGCATGGCCCGCAATTCGGACTTGTCTTCCACCAGGAGAAGCGGTTCCACGCGTTCTCTTCTATCACGAATTGGGGGGGAGGACTTGTCTCCAGGCTTGGGGATGTGTGGAGAGCGGAACGATGTCGCAAGTTTTAACAAGGCGACGAATTACCTCAGTGAGCACGGAAATAAGAAAGAAGCCGGTATTCGAGCAGCCACGGTTCAACACCGGCTGGCTCTTTGTCTGTTTTTGCGAATGTCAGCGCGGTGCCCCAGCCCCGGAGGTGGAACTCCCTGAGTCCGAGTTCCCAGCGCCGGATGGTTCATTCGCCCAGCCAGCATCACCCCCGGACTTGCGCAGTTCGTCTTCCAGATCGGAGAGCGCTTGCTTATCCTTCTCGATATCCTGTTTCTTGGCGTCGATTTCGCTCTGCGTCTTGTTTACGTCGCTGCGGCTGTACTGCTCGTGCATGGCCCAGTTCGGGTCTTGAGAGTACTGCTGCAACTTTAAATTGTATTCCCGCTGCAGAACGTCGAGTTCCTTCGTATCATCAGCCAGGACCTTTCGTGCCCCGGCAAATTTCGTGCGCCAGTAGCCTTCATCCTTCACCGCATCCTTCTTGGCGTCTTTTCCATCAGCTCCATTGGCGAGCTTCTTATCGTCGGTCTTTTGTGCAGTATTATCGGTTTTTTGTGCAGTGCTGGCCGTGGCGGATGCCGGGGCAGGTTCGTTCCCGATCACTGATATCGTGCCCTTCAGGCCCCCCATGTCCTCATTGGTGAAGACCTTAGCGGCCTTGCTGGAATCTTTCTTTTGAGCGCGCGCTTTTCGCCCTGCATCCCCCAGGGACTGTGAGCCTGAGCTAGTCACGGAGGCATCCTGGGCGCGGCCAATCGACGCGCTTGCGAAACACCAGAGAATCGCCGCTAAAAAGGCAAATCTGCGGGAAATCATGACTCGTCCGCCTTTCGGTCCTGGCAAGTACTAGAACCTAATACAGTCTAGATTCCAGCCGTGTGGGAATCAACGACCCCGCCGACAACCGTGCCCTGTCTGCTAAGTGGCAGCGACACAATGAACTCGGCGCCCCCTTGCGGTTGGTTGCGGACTTCGACCGAGCCCCCGTGTTGCACCACGATCTTCTGCACGATGGCAAGGCCCAGTCCCGTTCCGTTGGTCTTCGTGGTGTAAAACGGCACGAAAATCCTGGAAATATCGTCAGCCGCGATGCCCGGCCCGTTGTCTGTGACGGTGATGCGCTGCAGCTCGCCACTGGGCATGCGTTCGATGGCTCCGCGGACCTCGACACGCCCGCCAAACGGCTGCCCGGCCGCAGCCTCAGCGGCATTGCGAGCCAGATTCAGCAGTGCCTGGCGCAACAGCCCTTCGTCTCCGGCAATGCTCTCGAATTCGCCACCCGATGAAATCGTCACCTCCGGAATGGCCTCTCGTATTTCGGTAATGACTCGGTCGACCAGCGAACGCAGCGGAACCTCCTCTGTGGAGAGGTCCAGGGGCCGCGCAAACTTCAAGAATTCGGTGACCACGTGAGTCAGAGCCCGCGTTTGACCCACGATGAGCTGCGCATTCTCCGCCGTCTCGCCCTCGGACTCCCGGCGTATCAACTGCGCGTAACCGGAAATCGTGGCCAGCGCATTTTTGAACTCATGCGCAATACCCGCGGAGAGTTCGCCAAGGGCGGCCAGGCTTTCTTTGACTTGTACCTGACGCTGCAGCGCCGCAAGCTCGGTCAGATCGCTGAGCAAGCATAGCGCTCCGGTAACCTGCGAGGACTTGCCCAGAATCGGCGAAATGGTCAAGCCCAGCTGGCGCAATTCGCCTTGCGGAGTTGTGTACTCGATCTCCTCGCGACGAAAGGTGCGGCCCTCGCTCAAGCACTTGGCCAGGAGTTTTGATAAGGACGATTCTTTTCCAAACACCTCGGCGTAACGGCGATAAGCCAGCGCGTGCACGTCGAGAGCGGCTTCCGCAGCCGGATTGGCGCTGGTAATTAACCCTGCGGAGCTAATCAGCAGAAGCCCCGCGGGCATATTGCGCGTGACTGCTTCGCTCAGCCGTTCGGTTTGCTGGGCGCGTTCCCGGTCGCGGCGCTGTAATGCCGCGAGTTCTTTTTCCTGTTCTCGAAGCTTCTGAATCACAGCCTGCATCGAGGCGGCCATAAACGCCGAGGGGTTATCCATCGGAGGCTTGGGCAGCAAGAGATCGGAGGTTTCCTGGGATTCTCGGCCGCGCAGTGCGCGGCGCATCAAGAAGAAAACCAATGCCACCGCACCTACGATAAACAAGACCAGCGTGACCGCCGCGGCTGCCCAGCCGAAGCGCAGTGATGGCGACTGGAGATAGGCCATATACGATGCCGTCAGCAGCATTCTTGCCGGGTCAGACATGGGTGAATGCCCGGTACCAATCGAGCGCGGGCGAGCCGAAGAACACCACCAGCATCGCTCCGGCTCCCAGGAAGGTTCCAAACGGCAGCTCGAAGTCCCGTCCCTTCCGCCCGATTGCGATCACTGCGATGCCGATGAGGCTCCCCAGCAGCGAGCCCAGCAGAATCGTGAGCAGGGCGCGTTGCAAGCCCAAAAATGCGCCGGCCATGGCCATCATCTTAACGTCGCCTAGGCCCATGCCTTCGCGCCCGCGGGCGCGGAAATAACCTTCTGCGACGAGCCAAAGCAGCCCGCTTGCCACACCTGCGCCGATTAGCGCATCGGCGAATGAGAGCGCCGCTTCCGGCGGAGGGTAGGTAAAAAGGTGATTGGCCAGCCATAATGCAGTGCCGTCGACAGGCCGCGTGAAAAGGCTCAGCAGCAATCCGAGCCCAAAACCGACGAAATTTACCTTATCGGGCAAAATGCGCTCGCGCAGGTCCGTGATCGTCAGCACGATGAGCAGCGCTGCAAAGATGGCCCATTTCAAGGCTTCGGCCTTGATTCCGAACACGAGGTAACAGGCCAGGAAGAGGAGACCCGTTCCCAATTCCACCATGGGGTACATCGCGGAGATACGCGCCTTGCATTTGCGGCAGCGACCGGCCAGCACGAGCCAGCTCACCACGGGAATATTGTCGTAAGGTTTGATGGGCATTCCGCACGACGGGCAATGGGATGGCGGCAAAACCACCGATTCCGCAACGGGTATGCGCAGAATGCAGACGTTCAGAAAGCTGCCAATGATCAGGCCAAAGACGAATATGATGAACGCGATCATGCGAGTTCAAAAGTTAAGTCCGAAAGCTGTCCGACTCCTTTCCACTTTCAGCTTTCAACTGTAAACTTTACATCAATCCGGCTTATTTTCTCTGCGGCCTCTGTGCCTCTGTGTCCTCTGTGTTAAATTCCCGTCTCAGACGTATGTCCTGGCTCGAGCAGAGAATCCGGCGATACGAGCATCGTCGCTGGACGAACGACAACAATCGGCGCGTGCGCCCATTCGATTGGGGGCTCCAGCATATCGGCGGAAGCGCTAACGATTCCGAACCCCGCAAGTTTTTGGGCGGCTGGGCCTCGGAAACGCTGGCGCATAGCGACGCATGGTTCAAAACAGATCCGGCCACCGACTATGCCCTGCACGCTTCGGAAAATGGCGCGCACGGCGACCGCGTTCTCACTTTCACCAGCGCGATAACCTCGCCCTGGCCGGAAAATAATCGTGTCCACGCGCGTCTTTTTGCGGCGAGTAAGTCCGGTCCGGCGGTTGTCGTGCTGCCGCAGTGGAACGCCATGTGGGACGTACAAGTGAACATTTGCCGGTGGCTCAATCGTTTAGGAATTTCCGCGCTGCGCCTTTCCATGCCTTATCACGATCGGCGCATGGCCCCGGGCCACGAGCGCGCCGACCAACTCGTCGGACCGAATATCGGCCTTACGCTCGAAGCCAACCGGCAGGCCGTTGTTGATGTGCGCAGAAGCCTGCAATGGCTTGCGCGCCAGGGCTACGGAAAACTCGGGCTGGTGGGCACGAGTATCGGCTCGGCGGTCGGATTCATCACCATGGCGCATGAGCCGCTGGTACATGCCGGAGTCTTCCTGCACGTCTCCACCTACTTTGCGGACGTAGTGCGCACGGGAATGAATACGGCGCATGTTTGGGAAAGTTTGCGCAACAGCGTCTCTGCGGACGAACTGCGGCGCTTCTGGTCGCCCATCAGTCCTTTTCCTTACGTCCCGCGCATGCGAGGAAGCAGGCAGAAAATGCTCATGGTGAGCGCGCGCTATGACCCCACATTCTGGCCTCAATTTTCCGAAGAGATCATCCGTGAAGTGCGAAAGACGGGAATGGAAAGCGAGGTTCTGTGGCTGCCGTGCGGCCACTATTCGCTCGAGCTTGCGCCCTTCAGCTACGCCGCCGCACTCAGGATGGGATCATTCCTGTTTCGGAATCTCGCATGACGGTTGCATCTTTCATGGGAGCGCAGCGCGGTTTGGAGCCTTCCGCTCGGTTTAGCGGAGCGAAGGTTCTCTCTTAGCTCCACTTGCGATTTGAGCGGAAAAACTTGGCGGTATTTCTCCGGCAGCGATTTCGGCCGCCCTTCACGATTGCAGATGATGTGCACGGTTTCGCCGGTGGCCAGCATTTCGCCGCTGTTGTGGCGCAGAATTTCGTAAGCAAAACGGATGCTGCGGCGGCGCGATTCGCTTACGCGCGTCCTGATCCGGAGCAGGTCGTCATACCGCGCCGGCCGGAGATAGCGGCAGCTCGCCTCGGCGACCACGATATAGCTGTCGTCCTCCCGCTCCATATTCTTGTAGGCGATACCCCGCTCGCGCATGTATTCGACGCGCCCAATCTCGAAAAATGTGAAGTAGTTGCCGTAGTAGACCATGCCCATCTGATCGGTATCTTTGTACCGGACGCGCGCCACGGTTTCGGAAAATTCGTTCATTTTTTCTGTCCGCCGGACCAGCGCGGCTCGCGTTTTTCCAGAAATGCGGCGAGCCCTTCACGGAAATCGGGAGTCGAACGGATGGCCACGCTTTCCGCTACGGCCAGCTCGATACGACGGTCGATTTCCGCTTCGCTGGCACGTACGAGCAGGCGCTTGGTGGCCAGAATGCTGCCCGGACTATTGGCAATCAGTGTTGCAGCCAGCTCGCGTGCGGCGTCCATTAATCGCTCCGCAGGGACTATCCGCGTAACGAGCCCGATCGCCTTGGCTGCGGCAGCATCGACAATTCGCCCGGTCAGAAAAAGATCGCGCGCCAGTTTTTCCCCCACTTGCTTCTCCAGAAACATGGATACCAGCGCGGGCATAAATCCGACGCGCACTTCCGTATATCCGAATTTGGCTTCGGGAGCGGCCAGGGTGAAATCGCAAAGCGTCGCAATTCCGCAACCTCCGGCCAGCGCCGCCCCATTCACGGCTGCAATCAATGGTTTTGGAAAACTCCACAGCCGGCGAAAAAATGCGGCCGTCCTGCGCGCGTCCGCTAAATTCTGTTCTGGTGATTGCGTGGCCAGAGACTTCAACGCGTCCAGGTCCATACCCGCGCAAAAGGCTTTACCGGCTGCCGTGATGATGGCCACTCGCTCGCTGCCGGATTCCACATCCTTGAGCGCGGCCAGTATCTCGGCGATCATCGTCGCAGAAATGGCGTTGCGTTTTTCAGGCCGATTGAGCGCGATCACCGCCAGCGTGCCGTCGGTGTCAATTTTTATAGTGGTATAGGAGGGCATTGCTGTTCAGGCGTGTGCGTAACGGTCGCGGATCTCCGCCGCCTGCGCGAGCGCGGGCGCAAGCGCGGAAAGCTCGAGGCCACTATCAATCCCGTGCGCGCGTAGCGTCCGCACAACCGTCTCCGTGGCGATATTGCCCACCAATTCGTCACCGGCAAATGGACAGCCGCCGAGACCTGTCAGCGCGGAATCGAACCTGCGGCAGCCGGCATTGTAGGCGGCCATAACTTTTTCCGCCATTCCTTCCGGCCGGCTGTGCAGATGGACGCCCAATTCGATTCCGGCGACGCAATCTTTCACTGCGCCGTATAGCTTGCCCACCGCTTCGGGCGTTGCCGTTCCGACGGTATCGGCCAGTGAAATCGTGCGCACGCCAATGTCCTTCAACCAGATGAGCGTATCCTCCACAATTTCCGGTCCCCAAGGCTCCTCGTAAGGGTTGCCGAAAGCCATAGAGACATACACCACCAAGCTGCGCCCCGCTTCTTTCGTCACTTTTTTCAGCTTTTCCACTAAAGCGCGGGATTCCACCCGCGACATATTGGCATTCGCGCGGCGGAAGTAAGCAGAAATGGAATAGGGATATCCGAGGGTGGTCACGCCCGGCGCCGCCAGCGCGCGTTCCATTCCTTTTTCATTTACCACGATGCCGATGATTTCCGGAGCTTCCATTCCGGCGGGCAGGGAAGCAAAGAACGCCTCCAGCACGGCTTCGCTATCCGCCATCTGACGAACGTGCTGCGGCGAAACGAAACTCACCGCGTCGATATGCCGGAATCCCGCCTCTACCAACGCGCGCAAGTGCGAAGCCTTCACCTGGGTCGGGATCAGTTGTGGCAATCCCTGCCAGGCGTCACGCGGACATTCGATGATCTTGACCGGGTCGACGGAGCCAGCAATCATCGCGGGGCAGATCCCCTCAAGTTTGTAGAACTCCGGTTTTGAATTCCCGCACGTCGGGATTGAGCGCAGCGGCCTCAAGGGCCCAGACGAGGGCTTCGCGCGTGTGCGCAGGATCCAAAATGGCGTCCACCCAAAGGCGCGCGGCTGCGTAGCGCGGGTCGGTCTGGCTTTCGTAACTCGCACGCACCGATTCGCGCAACTCTTCGAGTTCTGCACCCGAAAGTTTTTTGCCCTCGCGCTGCAGTTGCTTTACCTTGATTTCGACGAGCGTGCCGGCAGCCGAATCGCCGCTCATCACCGCATAGCGCGCTGTCGGCCAGGCAAAAATAAAGCGCGGGTCGTAGGCTTTGCCGCACATGGCGTAATGGCCCGCACCGAAACTGCCGCCGAGAATGACGCTGATTTTTGGCACCACGCTATTGGCCACGGCATTCACCATCTTGGCCCCGGCGCGAATGATGCCGCTCCATTCCGCTTCCTTGCCCACCATGAATCCATTGACATCATGCAGAAAGATGAGCGGCACCAGATTCTGATTGCAATCCAGTATGAATCGCGCGGCCTTCTCCGCCGATTCCGTATAAATCACGCCGCCAAACTCCACGCGGCGCTGGCCCGTGCCCGGATCAATGGTGGGAACTTGCATCTTCTGGTTGGCGACGATCCCCACGGCCCAGCCGCCGATGCGCGCATATCCGCAGAGCACGGTTTGGCCGTACTCTGCGCGATATTCCTCAAAGCTGCTGCCGTCCGCCATTCGCGCGATGATCTCCCGCATATCGTATTGCCGCGCGGGATCGGAGGAAAAAATCCCATAAATCTCCTCGGCCGGATAGGACGGCGGTTTCGGCGCAATGTGATCAAACCGCGCCTCCGCCGGATGGCCTGCCATGCTCACGAGCGACCGAATGCGTTCGAGACAGGCGGCGTCGTCGGATTCACGAAAATCCACCGTGCCGCTCACCTGCGCGTGCATTTTCGCGCCGCCCAGTTCTTCCGCCGAGACGCGCTGACCTATAGCGGCCTGCACTAGCGCGGGGCCGGCGAGAAAAAGTCCCGAGCCCTCAGTCATCAAAATGTGGTCGCACATCACCGGCAGATAAGCGCCGCCGGCCACGCACATGCCCATGATAGCGGTGATCTGCGGAATCCCCATGGCGCTCATCACCGCGTTATTGCGAAAGACGCGGCCGAAATCGTCGGTATCCGGAAAAACATCCTCCTGCAAGGGCAGAAAGACGCCCGCGGAATCGACCAGGTAGATGGTCGGGATATGGTTTTCAATGGCGATATTCTGCGCTCGGATCACTTTCTTGGCTGTGATGGGGAAAAATGCGCCTGCTTTTACTGTGGCATCATTCGCGATAATCATCATGAGGCGGCCCGCCACGCGTGCGAGGCCCGTAATCGTGCCCCCCGCCGGCGCCCCGCCCCATTCTTGATACATTTCGTAAGCGGCATAAATACCAAGCTCAAAGAAGTCTGTTTTAGGGTCGATCAGCCGGGCGATGCGCTCGCGTGCCGTGAGCCGGCCTTTTTTGTGCTGCCCCTCGATCGCTTTTGCGCCTCCGCCCTCCTGCAGCTGCGCTTCTTCATTCTTGATTTCCGTAAGCAGGTCCACCATGCGGCGCGTGTTCTGCTCGTAATCAGGCGAATTGCGGCGGATGCGGGTCTCGAGGAGGGTGCTCATAGGTTCTCAGGGTAGCCGAAAGGGAGGCTCCAGGGCCATGGCTCAGTCGCGAGTACGCACATGACCGCGAACAAAATCCACGATGTCCTGCGTGGACGTTCCAGGCAAAAAAACTTCGGCGATTCCAGCTTTCTTCAGCCCGGGGATATCCGCTTCGGGAATAATCCCGCCGACCAGCACGGTCACGTCATCCATGTGCTTGGCCCGCAGCAGCTCCATCAGTTGCGGGCAGAGCGTATTGTGCGCGCCGGAAAGAATCGAGAGGCCGATGACGTCGACGTCTTCCTGTTCCGCCGCGGAGGCGATCATCTCCGGAGTTTGGCGAAGGCCCGTGTAGATCACCTCCATGCCGGCGTCACGCAGCGCGCGAGCGATGATCTTGGCGCCGCGATCGTGGCCATCGAGGCCCGGCTTGGCGATGAGCACGCGAATCTTCCGTTCGGACATGGCTCCAGAGAATACTGCAAATTCTCGCAGGGGAAGAAGCGTTTGCTAGGTGATGGCAACTTCCTCGTAGGCTCCAAAGACGGTGCGCAGGGCATCACAGATTTCGCCCAGAGTCGCATAGGCTTTGACCGCATCATAGAGATGCGGCATGAGGTTCTCCGTACCTTCGGCGGCGCGCATCAGACGATCGAGCCGCCGGCGCACCTCTTCGCCCGAACGTTCGGCGCGTAGCTGCCGGAGCCGCTCCTGCTGGCGCACGGCGACGCTCTCATCAATCTGCAGAACTTCAAGCGGCTTTTCCTCGCTCACGTACGCGTTCACCCCGACGATGATTTTTTCTTTGCGGTCCACGGCTTGCTGATAGCGGTAAGAAGCCTCGGCAATTTCGCGTTGCGGATAAGAGCGCTCGATCGCCGCGACCATGCCGCCCAAGGCATCGATCTTGCGGATGTATTCGCAGGCGCCGTGCTCGACCTCGTTCGTCAACGCTTCCACAAAATACGATCCCCCCAGCGGGTCCGCTGTATTTGTGACACCGCTTTCATACGCGATGATCTGCTGGGTGCGCAGCGCCAGAGTGGCGGCGAATTCCGTAGGCAGCGCCCAAGCTTCATCCAACGAATTCGTGTGCAGCGATTGCGTCCCGCCCATCACCGCGGCAAGCGCCTGAATCGCCGTGCGCACCACATTGTTGTAAGGCTGTTGCGCCGTAAGCGAGCAGCCTGCCGTCTGCGCGTGGAAACGCAGCGCCCAGGAGCGAGGATTTTTTGCGCCAAAGCGCTCGCGCATCTCACGTTGCCAGATGCGCCGCGCGGCGCGATATTTGGCGATTTCTTCAAAAAAATCGTTGTGCGCATTGAAAAAGAACGAAAGCCGCGGCGCGAAATCGTCCACCGCCAGGTCCCGCCGGATGCCGCGCTCGACGTATTCGATACCGTCTCGCAGCGTGAACGCGAGCTCCTGAATCGCCGTGGAGCCGGCCTCGCGAATGTGATAACCGCTGATGGAGATGGGATTGAACCGGGGCGTGTGACGCGTGCCGAACTCGAATGTATCAATCACCAGCCTCAGCGACGGCTCGGGCGGATAGATGTATTCCTTCTGCGCGATGTATTCCTTGAGGATATCGTTCTGCAGTGTTCCCGACAGCAGCTTCCAATCCGCGCTCTGCTTTTCGGCCACGGCCAGATACATGGCCCAGATGATGGCCGCGGGCGAGTTTATAGTCATCGATGTGGTGACTTCCGCGAGCGGGATGCGATCGAAGAGCACCTCCATATCCGCAAGCGAACTTATGGCTACCCCACACTTGCCTACTTCGCCCCGCGAGAGCGGATGATCGGAGTCGTAGCCCATCAGCGTCGGCAGATCGAAAGCCACGGAGAGCCCGGTTTGGCCTTGCGCCAGCAGATACCGGAAGCGCGCATTGGTATCTTCGGCGGTGCCGAAGCCGGCAAATTGGCGCATGGTCCACAGCCGGCCACGGTACATCGTCGGGTGAATGCCGCGCGTGTAGGGCGGCTCGCCGGGCTGCCCCAGGTCGCGCTGAGCCTCCCAGTTAACAAGATCGGCTGCCGTATAAAGCTGGCGGATGGGATGGCCGGATACAGTGGTGAAGCGCTGCGGACGCGCCGGAGAATGTAGCGTCTCGATTTCAGCCGATGAAATCGCGGGCTTTTCGTCGCTCATGCGGGGCAGCTTTCACGCGATATTCCGCGCACGGCTACAAATTGTGCAGCAGTCGGCGAACTCACGCCTCCATTCTAGGCCCTGCACCACGCGGAGCAAAGCACTCTGCTCCAAGGTGGGTGTCTCAATCACGACGACCGACTGTTCGGCAGCAGAGACTCGCACGCCGGAAGGCGCTAGCGCCCGAAAGACTGGCTGACGCTTTTGGAGGGATCGCCGGCTGCGGAAGAGGTCAAATCCGCGAGCACATCGGCCGGCTTCCAGTCGTTTCTGTTGTAGCTCTTATAAATAAGACCGTTCGGTGAAAGTATCGCAGTGCTCATCGAGTGAGTGATCTGCCCCTGTTCCTCGCTGGCAAAGACATCGAAGAACTTCGTTACCGTACTTTTTTCACCCGCAGGTATCGTAGCAAATTCCCAATGCTCAAACGTGCGCGGGCCTCGATCGCTCACGAATGCCCGTGCATAGTTGCGCACCACCTGCGGGGTATCGTACTGCGAGTCAAAGCTGATGCTCAGCAAGTGGGTCTTGGCGTAGAGCTCGGGCGACTTCACGAGAGCTTTTTCGATTTCCGCAAAGTTGTGGGTCATCAGGGGACAATAATCGGGCAGGGGACAACGGGTGTAAATAAACGTCAGTAATACGGACTTGCCGCGATATTGCGCCAATCGGATGCGTTTGCCGTCCTGGTTTACCAGCGCGAAGTCCGGCACCAGCGCTGCCGGCGCGGAAGGCTGCAACTGAGCGCCAGGCGGCGAAGTTTTTCCATCGGATTTCTTCACCACGACAATATTTTCCAGGTGGATTTCACTCGGACCGACCACCACATCGGCGGTGATTTGATCTCCGGGCGAGAGCTCGTCGAGCGAGCGAGCATCCACCACGGGGTAGGGCATGGCCATCGCCGCCATGAACCCCGGAATTTCTTCGTGATTTATGACCACGTGCTGCTGCGATTTATCCACCTGGATGACCGTGCCTTTCAGGTGATAGCGCCGCACCTGGCTTTGGTTTGGCCCGCGGCACGCGGCGGCCGAAAGGCTAAGAACCAATGCCAGCGCAAACAGGAGGCGCGTCTTGGGTGAGATCGCCTTGCCCGATTCCGTCAGAACTTCCATCTTCTTACTGATATCAGGGCTAAAGCCAACGCGCAAGCGCAGTCGCACTTTTTACATTGTAAATGCTGTCCAGGCCGAAAGAGATCTGAGGGAGCTCACCTGAATTGGGGTAGCCGAATTGCTCAGCTACCTAGCCCCTGCATGCCTTCATTGCGTGACTTGGCCCCGAATGGCGGATTCAGGATCGATGTGGCTCTTTTCCAGAAGGACGCCCATGGATCGTTCCATTTCCACCAGCGCTTTTGCGTAAGTGGCGTGGGCTTGCACTTCGGTGAGTTGGGCCTCCAGCATATTTCGCTGGGCCAGAATCACATTGTAGGGCGTGGAGAGGCCCGCCGCCCGCTTCTTCTGCTCCGCGTCCACGGATTGCCTACTGAACTCCACCGCTGAGGCTGCCGCCGTGGCCTCCGCTTTGGCTTGTATCAACCGGATGCTCGCGGAGCGCACTTCCACTCCAATGTGATTCTGGGTCCTTTGCAGGGATATTTCCGACTGCTGTTCCAGCATGCTGGCGCGCGCGTTATCTGCCAGCGCGCTGCGATTCTTGATTGGAATGGTAAGCGCAAAACCAATGGCGTATTCGGGGTACTTTACATGAATGAACTGGTTCAATTCCTGGCCGGCGCCTCCCGGCAGCACGATGGGAACGCCGCCGGGAGTCGAAATAAGTTGGTTTCCTGAGAGGCCCGCCGTAGCGAAAAATCCGAACACATTGAACGTCGGCTTGAGAACTTTCTGCGTCGCCTTGACCGCCACCTCGTCATTCATGACGGTTGCCTCTGCTTGAGGCACCTCGGGGCGATTCTTCGCTGCACTCGATATCGCTTCCTCGAGCGGCGGAATATCCGCCTCCTGCGGATCAGGTAGTGGGTCCGTGGCCGCCATCTCGGCGTTTCCTAAGGCCTCCGTGATCTGTCTGCTGAAGAGGGTCTTGAGCGTCAAGGCCTGCTGCTGGAAGTTCGTTTGGGCCACGATTAGATCGCGCTGGGTCGATGCCACCTGCGCTTGCGCCGACACGACATCGAGAGGCGCCAGAGTTCCGATCTCGGCCTGTCTCTTGTTGTCCTCGTAGAGTTGCTGAGCGACCTGGAGCGCTTGCTGAGTTGCCTTGACCTGTTCCTGGGCCGAGACCAGATCCCAATAGCTGTCTTCTGCTTGGGCCAGCATGGTATTGACTTGTTGCAGGAACCATTCTCGGACGAACTGCACATTATTTCGAGCCACCGTTTGAAACCGGCGATTGAAGGCCAGACCGAACCCGTTCGTCAGCTGCTGGACGACGCTAACAGTCATTCTGGTGATGAAGTCAGGATTGTAGATTAAGGCCTGCTGGCTACTACTTTGGCGTTGATTAGCAAGATCCACGCTAAAGCTCGTTCCGGTCGGAAACGCCTGCTGGTAGCCGAAGGAGAAGAAAGTGCTATGCGTAGAAACAACGGGGGAACCTGCAACTACCACTGTGTTCAAGGGGCTTGTTGTGCGGTCCCAACTAAAATCGAAAGTGAACTGCGGATCAAACGAGCCACGTGGTTGAAAACTGAGCGATCTTGTCGCGCCGGAAATGGAACCAACGCCGCTAACGCCGCCAAACGCACCTCCTCCGCCTCCTACTCCGGCGCCGATGGCTGCCGAAAAGAGTGCGTTGGGAATAATGGCGCCTACCGCATCCACTCCGCGCGCGGCCTGACCGCCTCTAGCTCGCAGGAGATCAGCTTGCGCGGAATAATTGAAGGAACGATCCAAAGCCAGATTGAGGTTATTCTCCACCACCGCAGCCGCGAGCTGAGCGAGGGATAGCTCGATCTTTCCTTCACGAATCATCTCAGAAAGCGTCTTTGTGTTGGTTAGATCCGCAGGCGGAACTTGTCTCGCCTTGTACAGCGAGAACATGTTCGGGAACCACTTGGGGTTAGCGCTGTAGTCGGGGGTCTTCGGCTGAGAAGCCTGAGCGAATGATGCCTGTGCGGCGAGCAGCACTACAATGATTAAAAAATGGAAGATGGTCACGCGTTGCGGCGAGAGCCGATTCACTCGGCAGCGGCCGGACAGCTTGAATCTCTTCCAATCAGCCGGAACTTTCATGATGTTCTTAACGGCCCTCCAGGTTCGATCCCTTGTTAAAGGGAGGAGCCGGCATCTTGGTGATGGTGCCGCTCAAGGCGTCATTGAAGGTTATTCCGTTCCGGTCCAGGGTGGCTCCGCGAGCCTCATCTATGGCCACCAGAGCTTTGGCGTAGGCGTCAGCAGCCTCGATTTCCGCATACTGTGCCGTGGTCAGGTCACGCTGACGCAAAACGACGTTATAGAAGGTGGACGCTCCGACCGCCAGCTTCTTCTGCTCCGCGTCGAGAGACTGCTGCGCCAGGATCACCGCTTGATGTGCAGCCTCTTCCTGCGCCTTTCCTTGCACCAGCCCGATCATCGCCTGCCGAATGGTGATTTCAGCCTGGTTGCGCAAAGACTGCAGGCTGATTTGTGCCTGCTGCATCTCGAATTGCGCCCGCAAGTTGTCTGCCTGCGCGGCGCGATTCTTGAGGGGAAGCGTCAAGGCGAACCCCACAGATTCTTCTGGAAAGGTGCCGTGCGCCATTTGCGACAACGATGCAGCCGTTCCCGAAGGGACGATCGTGCCCGCTGTAAGGCCAACTGTATTGCAGGTTGCTCGGGCCGTCACAATACAGTTGCCTTGCAAGCCCGCGGACGCGTATTGGCCAAAGACATTTCCGGTCGGAAGTAGGTTACTGGCCGTGTATTGGGTGGATATCTGTTCGTTCCGTAAATTCATCTGCGCGGTCTTCAGGTCCGGGCGGTTGCGGTAGGCATCTGCCAGAGCATCTTGGACCGACGGAATATCGCTGTCCCGGGGCTCCGGCAGGGGGTCCGTGGTCACGATTTCCGCTGATTCCAGATCGGAATCGATGCGTTTGCTCAACAGATTCTTTAACTGGGTTTCTTGAATTTGGAGGTTCGTTCTGGCGACCACCAGGTCGCGCTGGCTGGCCGCGACGGCGGACTGGGCGGAGACTACGTCCAGCGGCGCCAAAGCTCCCACTTCAGCCTGCCTTTTGCTGTTGTCATAAAGTCTCTGGGCGGTGGCGAGGGATTGCTCGGCCACTTTCACGTTCTCTTGGAACTGCGCCATGTCCCAATAGGCGTTCTCCACCTGCGCAATCGTCTGTTGCAATTGGTTTTGAAATATCGCCCCGGAGACGTTCTCGTTGTTCCGTGCAACCAGCAGGAAGCGCAGATTTGACTTCAAACCCAAGCCACTCAACAGAGGTTGATTGAACCCCATGGACATGCGGGTGGCCACTGCCGGATCGAACAGCAGGCTTTGCTGCGTCGACGACAAGCGCAAGCCGTTAAGGCTCACAAAAAAACTCGTGCCGCTCGGCAGAAGTTGCGTATAGCTGCCGCTGTAGGATGCGGAATAGCCGGTAACAGCCGGAACACCGGCGACCACCAGCGTGTTGAGAGGTTCCACGGTGCGGTCCCAGCTGAAATTGTAATTGATGGTGGGATCGAATGTTCCCACGGGAGGAATATTCACTGCGCCGCCCCCTCCGCTGATTCCGCCGGCGTTCCCGACGCCGCCTCCAGCGACGGCCGTGCTGACGCCGACACCCAGCGCTCCTGCGCTCAAGCCCAGGGGAATCGTCGCACCTGAAAATCCTCGGGCGGCCGAACCGGCCGAGGCCCGAAGCACATCGGTTTGGGACATGGGAACCACTTGCCGCTCCACGGAAATGTCCAGATTGTTCTCGATAGCCAGCGCCAGGGCATCCGCCATGGAGATTTCCAGCTTGCCATCGTGGATCAGGTCCTTGAGCCGCGGCGAATTCTCCAGCGAAATCGGAGGAATTGGCTGCTGTCTGTAAGGGGCGGTAAAGTGCCCAAACCAATTGGGCCCCTTCGAGTAATCCTGCACAAATGAGTTGCCTTGAGCAGCTTGGGAGCTAAGGTGCGCCGGTGCAAGGCCAAGCAGGATAAGGCTGACGATCACGCCTCCAAACCACTTCCTTCCCCTCATTTCGAACCTCCCTGTGAACTCGCTTTTCTAAGCCGGCCTTAAGATTTTCTCGGCCCAATTAAGTTGCAGTGTCTAATGGTAATTAGCTGTAACGTCTGGCCGCCCAGAAATGTTTCAAGTTTGTAGGCACAGCCGCCGCCCGGGTCACGCGCCGAATTCGGGCAAGCTCCTGCAGATGAGACGAAGTCCTGCAAAAGCACAGCAGTCTAACAGTGCCGTTTCAGTTTTGACAACGCGGCACTGAGGACTTCGATGCCGGCGGGCGCGTGGTCGGAATCGACGTTCAGCACGCCTTGGAAATCATGCATTTGAAACGCTCGAAACGGGATCGCTATCCGCCTCGAAAACGGAATTTGCCTAAGCCTTGGCTACGCGCGGCGGTAGTCGTCGGCCCAGGCGAGGAATTCGCGGAGGCGGCGGCGTTCGCGCCAAAGAAGCGAGAAAAAACGCGAGACGCCGGCGGGCTCGGCTTCGGGACCGAAGAAAGTTTCCATGCGCCAGCGCAGGTAGGGGCTCCTCCAGGGCCGCAGGCGATAGCCCCGCGACACCTTCCAGTAATAGCGCAGCACGCGCAACATTGTAATGTAAGCGGTCTGGGCTGAGAGTCACTGTATGCCGCAATGCTCGGATTGCAAGAGCGCGGAAGGAAGTGTACCTTGTGTACCGGCTCGAAAGCGGCAAAAAGGAAGCTTGCGAGAGGTGAGGCGATGCACCGTCGTGATTTCCTGCGTTCGGCGGGTGTGGTATCCGCGGGCCTGGCCCTTCCAAAGGTGACGCGCCTGTTTGCCGAAAGTCCGGCCTCAGCAGGCTGGCGTACTTTCGACTTAACCACGCGCGTCGAAATCCTCAAGCCCTCGGGAACCACGCGCATATGGCTGCCAGCCGGGCTCCTCTCCGAAACGCCTTTCCAGAAAACCCTCTCCAATACCTTCCACGCCGAGGGCGGCGCTGCGAGGATGATCGAGAGCAAGGCGGACGCGCTGGGAATCATCGCGGCGGAATTTCCGGCTGGCGTGAAGCCGGTCTTGAGCCTCACCAGCCGCATGGCCACGAAAAATATTGCCGTGGATGTCACGAGGCACGGCATAGCGCCGCAAGAGAACGCCGCGGTATTGCAGCATTTTCTCCGGCCCACGCGTCTTCTGCCCACAGACGGAATCGTGAAGGCCACGGCGGCCGAGATCACCAAGGGCGCGAAAACCGACGTAGCTAAGGCGCGCGCCATCTACGAATGGATCGTGGACAACACGTTCCGCGACCCCAAAACGCCGGGCTGCGGCCTCGGCGACATCCGGTTCATGCTCGAAACCAACGATCTCGGCGGAAAGTGCGCTGATATCAACGCGCTCTATGTTGGCCTGGCGTGGGCGAGCGGCCTTCCGGCTCGCGACGCCTACGGCATCCGCGTAGCCAAGTCGGAGCTGGGATACAAGAGCCTGGGTGCGTCCTCCGAGAACGTGACCAAGGCGCAGCACTGCCGCGCCGAGGTCTACCTCGCCGGTTACGGTTGGGTTCCCGTCGATCCCGCGGACGTCCGCAAAGTCGTGCTCGAGGAACCGCCCGGAAATCGTCCGCTCGACGACGAAATGGTGAAGAAGGCGCGGGCGCGGTTATTCGGTTCGTGGGAGATGAACTGGATCGCCTACAACTTCGCGCATGACGTCGCTCTGCCCGGATCGAACGGCGCACCGCTTCCCTTCCTGATGTATCCGCAAGCAGAAACGGCCGGCGGCCGGCTGGATTGCCTCGATCCGGATGGCTTCCGCTACGAGATCACGTCGCGCGAGGTCGCGCCAGCGAATAGCCGGTCAGCGATTTAGCCAAACGTCGCTGCGGAAGTGAGAGATTCTTCGGGTGTATGGCGTAAACCCGCTCAGAATGACAAGCGCAGTCCGCTTGCCCTAGTGATTCCAGCCCATGCGATCGCGGAGCGCCGTGATGTGCGCGACGTGGTGCTGCCCGTGCCAGGAGTACGTTGTCAGCACATCGTCCAGGGTCATGGTGCCGCGCTCAGGATGCACAAGCCGCCGTGCAAAATCCTCGGGCCTCATGGCGCGCAGGAGTATCACCCATCTTTTATGCAGCGCTTCGAGCAACGTCAGCGAAACCTCAATCGGCGTTTCCTGGGAATCATTTAATTTCGCCCAGAGTGCTTCGTCATACGGTTTGATCGTCGGCTCGCCTTCGGTGAGCGCCAGCTTGACGCGCACATAGGAATTCATGTGGCTGTCCGGCAGATGATGGATCAGCTGCCGCACCGTCCAGCCTCCCGGACGGTACGGAGTATCTAGCTGCTCGGGGGAAAGTCCGGCTATGGCCGCCTTCAGGCGGTCCGGCGTTTGCGCAATGGCGTCGATGGCCTCGCGACGCTCGTCAGGGGTGAGCGCCGGCTTTGAGGGACATCGCCCGATGGGATAACGCAAATCTTGCATGCCTGCTAATTCCCTTTTCTGTGTGCTTTGACGGGGGAATTCGGCTCTGCTGCCGCGTCTTTCGTTGACTCGAGCTCCGCTTTCGCCGAATCGAAAAACTGCTGCACGATTTTTCGCGCGGCTGCGTCCAGCATTCTCTGCCCCACCGACGCGATCAAGCCGCCGACCTGCGCCTCGCCGGTATACACGATTTCGGTTTCGCCGCCCTTTGCGTTGAGCTCGATGCGCCCCTCGCCTTTCACGAATCCCGGCAAGCCCTTGCCGTCCAATTTCAGAATCAGCGAATGCGGCGGCTTCTTTTCGGCAAACTCCAGCGTGCCGGCATATTTTCCGGAGATCGCCGCGATTCCGAATTTCACTGCAGCCTTGTAGCGGTCCGGGCCATCGGGTTCCAGGCGCTCGCAGCCGGGAAGGATTCGCGATAGACGCGAAGCATCCGTGAGCAGCGACCATACTTCAGAGGGAGGTGCCGAGAAAGTAGCGGTGCCTGCGAGCTTCACGCGCCGCCCCGCGATACGCCGCCGCGCGCTGCTTCGATGGCGCGCGCAATCGCCCGCCGCGTGAACACGCGGGCCATCTCGCGGCGATATTCTCCCGAGGCGTGAAGATCGGAAAGCGGCTCCACTCCCTGAGCGGCATTGCGCGAAGCATCTTCGATGACTTTTTCAGAGATGGTCTTGCCGTTGAGCGCGCGTTCCACCGCTTCGGCACGAAAAGCCTTGGCGGCGAGTCCGGTGATTCCGATGGCCGCCCGTTCGATTGCTTTGCGTCCATTGCCGAGAAGCACATTTGCCGCTACTCCGACAATGGCGAAGCCTGAAGCCGGCTGATGCAGCTTCTCGTAAGCTGTGCCGGATTGTGGCTGGCGCGGCGCGATGCGTATCTGCGTGAGGATTTCGCCGGGATGAAGCTGCGTCGTGAGCATGTCCACAAAGAAATCGCGCGCCGGGATCGTTCTTGTTCCCGACGTATTCGCCGCAATGATTTCCACATCGAGCGCGAGAACGGCCGCGGGATAATCCCCGCCCGGATCGGCATGCGCCAAGCTGCCGCCGATCGTGCCGCGATTACGTACCTGGACATCGCCGATTTGCGCGGCCGTCTGCGGAAGCAAAGGACACTTCGCTGCCAGCAGCTCCGAATTTTCGATTTCCGAGTGCGTAGTCAGTGCGCCGATGGCGATCTGGCCATTCTCTTCGCGGATATAGCTCATGCCGCGCAGATGGCCGATATCGATCACGTAGCGCGGCGCAGCCAGGCGCAGTTTCATCAGCGGCAATAAACTATGGCCGCCGGCGAGCAGTTTGGCTTCATCGCCGTGCCGTTCCACCAGCCGCAAGGCTTCGTCCAGGGTTTTCGGAGCGTGATATTCAAACGATGCGGGAATCATTGCACCCTCCCGGCGCCCTTGCGCATCAGTTGCCAAATCTTCTCGCGCTTGAAGGGCATGTCCACGTGATGCACTCCAAACGGCGCGAGCGCGTCGGCCACGGCACCCGCCAGCGCAGGCGTGGCGCCGATGGTGCCGGCTTCGCCGACGCCCTTCACGCCCAGCGGATTTACCGGCGTGGGCGTAACGGTGCGCGCCGTCTCGATCCAGCACATGTCCGAAGCGCGGGGCAATGCGTAATCCATCAATTCGCCGGTGATGAGCTGCCCCTGCTCGTCGTAAACGGCTTCCTCGAAGAGCGCCTGGCCGACCGACTGCACGATGCCGCCCTGCACTTGCCCCTCGACCAGCAGCGGATTGAGCACGTTGCCGCAATCATCCACGGCGACGTAGCGCACCAGCTTCACGTCGCCGGTTTCGGCATCGATCTCCACGACGCAAATATGCGTGCCGAAAGGATAAGTGAAATTGGAAGGCTCGAAGAAAGTCGTGGCTTCCAGACCCGGCTCCATATCCGCGGGCAAAGTCTTGGCGACGTAAGCCGCGGAAACAGCCTGCCCGAACGCCACCGATTTCTTGGGCGATTCCTTGGCCGAAATTTTTCCGTCGGCGAAAACCATGCGTTCCGGATCGGATCCCACGATGTGCGCAGCGATGCGGGCCAGCTTCTCTTTCACCTTTTGCAACGATTTGTACACGGCGGTGCCGCCCACGGCCGTGGCGCGGCTTCCGAAAGTGCCGATGCCGTAGGGCACGATCGACGTATCCCCGTGCACGACCTGCACCTGCTCCGGATCGATTCCCAGTACGTCCGCGCCCATCTGGGCGAAGGTCGTCTCCTGCCCTTGGCCGTGGGGAGAAGAACCGGTCATGACGCTGACTCTGCCCGTGGGCTCGACGCGCACGGTGGCCGATTCCCATCCTCCCGCGGGCATGGCACTGGAAGGCCCCATGCCGCAGATTTCCACATAAGTCGAAACGCCGATACCCATGTAGCGCCCTTCTTTGCGCAGCTTGGCTTGTTCCTGACGCAGCTTCTTGTAATCGGCGACCTTCACCGCCATATCCAGCGCTTTCTCGTAATCGCCGCTGTCGTAAATCAATCCGGTGGGAGTCGCATAAGGAAAATCCTTGGCCTCCGGGAAATTTTTCCGGCGCACCTCCACCGGATCTTTCTTCAGCTCCGCCGCCACCAAATCCATCACCCGTTCGATCAGGTAAGTGGCCTCCGGCCGGCCCGCGCCACGATAGGCGTCAGTGGCCATTTTGTTGGTGAAGACGCCGGTAATCTCCATGCGGGCGGCGGGGATTTTGTAGCATCCGGTCATCATCAAACCCGTCAGCGTGGGAATGAGCGGCGTCAGCAACTGATAGTAGGCGCCAAGATCGGCGATCACGCGGCAGCGCAGGCCAAGAATGGTTCCATCGCGCTTTACGGCCACTTCGAAGTCGTCGATCTGGTCGCGACCGTGAATCGTGGCTTGAAAATTTTCGCGGCGAGACTCGCTCCATTTCACCGGCTTGCCGAGCTGAATCGCCAGATAGGCAACCAGCGCCTCTTCCGGATAAACATTCAACTTGCTGCCGAATCCACCGCCCACCTCCGGCGCGACCACGCGCACCAGCGTCTCGGGAAAATTCAGCATGGAAGCGATCTGCGTGCGCAGAAGGTGTGGAATCTGCGTGGCGCTCCACACGGTGAGCTGCCCTTCGCCCGGCTGGTAGTCCGCAATCACGCCGCGCGTCTCGATCGGCACCGGAATCAGGCGCTGGTTCACGATGCGCTGCCGGATCACCTTGTCCGCCGATTTGAATGCCGCTTTCAGATCGCCGCCTTCGAGCTCCCACTTGAAGGCGACGTTGTCTTTGTGGCCCGCGTGCAGCGGCGCGGCGCCTTTGGCGATGGCTTTCTCCGGATTTACGATGGGCGTGAGCGGCTCGTAGTCCACTTCGATCAGATCGAGCGCGTCGCGCGCCGCGTAGCGATCGCTCGCCACCACCACGGCCACGGCTTCGCCGACGAAGCGAACCCGGTCGCGAGCCAGCACAGGCCGCGCGGCCGGCTTCATGTCCGGAATTTGCGCCGCGCAAGGCACGGGCTGAATCGCGCCGTCAATGTCCGCGCCGGAAAGCGCCAGAACCACGCCGGAAGCGTGTCGCGCCTTCGACAAATCCACCGAACGGATATTCGCATGCGCGTGGGGGCTGCGCAGGAACGCGGCATAGTGCATGCCCGCGAGGTTTAGATCATCGACATAATGGCTGATCCCCTGGATCAGCCGTGGGTCTTCCTTGCGCTTGAGCGGTTTGCCGATATATCGCGTGGTCATGGGGTTCTCCCGGCGCTCGCGGACATTTTCAGCGGCTTGCGAGCGCTCATTTTCTTGGCTGCGTACTGCACCGCTTCGATGATGTGCTGGTAACCGGTGCACCGGCAGAGGTTCCCCGAAAGCGCGTTACGAATCTCCCGTTCATTGGGGTTCTTGTTTCTTTGCAACAGATCGACCGCGGCCAGAATCATTCCCGGCGTGCAGTAGCCGCATTGCAGCCCATGTTTTTCCCAGAAGCCTTCCTGCACGGCGTGCAACGCGCCATTGCCAGGGGCATTTCCAGCGCCGTTTGCCGCGCCCTTATGCGCATTGCCCGCGAGCCCTTCGATTGTGGTGATCTCTCCGCCCGAGGCCTGCACGGCGAGCAGCGTACACGATTTCACCGCCTTACCATCGAGCAGCACCGTGCATGCGCCACAGATGGAGGTTTCGCAGCCAATGTGCGTGCCGGTAAGCCCGAGCACATCGCGCAGATAATGGACCAGCAGCAAGCGCGGCTCGACCGTGCCCTGATGCTGTTTGCCGTTTACATGAAGCTGAATCTCCACGCCCATGGGACCTCCGAGCAGCGCAACGATAGACTAGGGGAACAAACGTTACGCCTGCCGCGCTCTGATTTCAAGCGACGATCCGGCCAGGTCCGGTGTTCGGACTCCGGTGCAGTCCACCAGACTCCACAAACCGGAGATCGTCGTCCCCAGTTCGCCTTGGGCGGATGAGCGAGGGACGAAGAGCGCGCTCAGGCGCTGAGGACGCGGCCCCAGATGCGGCTCGTGGCGGGTTTGCCCAGATAAGCTTTGTGGCCGGCGACGGAAACTGTGGTGGTCTCGTCGTATTCGCGGTGCACGATGCGAATGCGCACACCGGGACGCAATTTTCGCGCGTCAAGGAACTCTAGAAACCTGGGATCTTTTTCGTATACGGCGAGAATCTCCACGGTTCGCCCGACCGGCACGTCGGCGAGCGCTACCGCGTTTTGCGTGCGCTTCAGCCGCGCCAGTCCGCCGCGCAGCGGCACACCATGCGGGCAGGCGCTATCGGCGCCAAAGCGGCGGATCAGCAAGGCCTCCACTTCCGGAGAGAGACCATGCTCGAGGCGCTCGGCCGCGGCGTGTGCCAGGGTCCAGTCGAGGCCGATCACGTCGGTCAGGAGCTTTTCCGCCAACTGATGGCGCAGCGCCAGCCGTTCGGCCTCGCTCCGCCCTTTGTGCGTCAGGCGAATGCAGCCGTCGCGTTCCAGCCGCAGCAAGCCGTCGCGGGTCATGCGCTTGACCGCAGCAGTTACGGCGGGAGGCGTGACGCCGAGTTCTTCCGCCAGGCGCGCACTGATGGGTTCTTGATCGTCCTGTTCGAGCTCCCAGATGGCCTTCAGATAATCTTCCCGGGAGACGCTGGTCGTTTCGCGCGGCACGAATGCTCCTAGCGGCGCGGCATTGGGCTGGGCCGGGCAGTGCTGGGTTGCGAAGACGCAAATTTCGATGTGCCCGAGTCGGAAGCGAGGCGGCCCGAATCGGACGCAACGAAAGAAGGCCGTTCAGCGGCCAGCTTGAGAAAATATTCGTGCACGGTGGTGTCTGCGGTGAGCTCGGGATGAAACGTGGCCGCCAGGATGCGTCCGTCGCGTACAAGGACCGGCCTGCCGCCCTCGCGCGCGAGCACCTCGACGCCGGGTCCGATCTCTTCAATCCACGGCGCGCGAATGAACACCATCTCCAGCGGCTCGGCTTTCAGTTTCGATGGCGCGCTGCGGACTTCGCTTGCCAACTGCCGCCCGTAGGCGTTGCGCGTGATCACCAGGTCGGCGAATCCCAAAGAGTCCTGCGCGGGAGCGCGCACTTCGCGCGCCAGCAGAATCGCGCCCGCGCAAGTGCCGAAGAAAGGCGCGCCGCGCGCGTCCAGCGCGCGCAGGGCTGCTTCGAGTCCTTCTCCCTTCAGGAACTTGAGCATGGTGGTGCTCTCGCCGCCGGGCAAGATCATGGCATCCACTTGCGCGGCTTCTTCGGGCGTGCGCACCAGCGCATAATCGGCGCCCAGCCGCTCGAGCATGCGCGCGTGCGCTTCGTAATCGCCTTGAACAGCGAGGACGCCGATTTTCATGGCGGTGTAGTCCAAAGTTGAAAGCGACGATCCGACCAGGATCGTCGTCCCGAGCGAGCATCGCGAGCGAGGGATCTCTCTGACATTCGCCGCCTAAGAAGTCGCTTCACAGACCGACGAAGAATCTCTCTTTGTCCAGTGAGATTCTTCACCCGCGTATCGCGGGTTCAGAATGAAATACCGCAGCTCGGTTACCAGCCGCGCGTCTGCAGCAGCTCCTTGGGATCGAGTTGCCGCACGTCGAGGCCCCTCATGGCTTCGCCCAGCTCTTCCGAGGCTTCCAGCACCGCCTTCGCATCCTCATAATGCGTGGCCGCTTTGACGATGGCCCGCGCGCGTTTTTCGGGATCACTCGATTTGAAAATTCCCGATCCCACGAAAACCGCCTCGGCTCCAAGCTGCCGCACCAGCGCGGCGTCGGCTGGCGTGGCGATACCGCCGGCGGAGAAATTTGGCACCGGCAGCTTGCCTCTTTGCGCCACGTCTCGCACCAGTTCGAGCGGAGCGGCCAGTTCCTTGGCCGCGTGCACCAGCTCGTCGCCGCGCAGCGTCGTCAGGCGGCGCATCTCGCTGGTGATTGCGCGCATGTGGCGAACCGCTTCCACGATATTTCCCGATCCTGCTTCGCCTTTGGTGCGGATCATGGCGGCGCCCTCGGCGATACGCCGCAGGGCTTCGCCTAGATTGCGCGCGCCGCAAACGAACGGCACTTTGAAGTCATGCTTCCAAATGTGATTTTCTTCGTCCGCGGGGGTCAGCACTTCGCTTTCGTCGATGAAATCGACTTCCAGCGCCTCGAGCACCTGCGCTTCGGCGAAATGGCCGATGCGCGCCTTGGCCATCACCGGGATGCTCACCGTATTCATGATCTCGCGAATGATCCGTGGCGAAGCCATGCGCGCCACCCCGCCTTCCTTGCGAATATCGGCGGGCACGCGCTCGAGGGCCATTACGGCGCAGGCGCCGGCCTGCTCGGCGATGCGGGCCTGCTCGGCCGTGGTCACGTCCATGATCACGCCGCCCTTGAGCATCTCGGCGAGACCCACTTTCACTCGCCATTGTTTATTTGCATTTCCATTGCTCGAATCCATCATTAACTCCTTGCGCGCGTATCCGCGCTGGGACTCCCTGCGCTGGCATCCGCGCTCGCCTGATTCTTCTTATTGTATCTTTCCGGATCGATAATCACGAAGCGTCCCCGTCCGCGCGCCAGAAGAATGCCCGCCGCGTTGCGGATCTCTCCTTCATGATATAGCTCGCGGCCATTGCGGCGCGTGGCAAAACCCTCTACCTGCAACTCCTCGTCCACCCGCACGGGCCGAAGATATTCCACCGTTAATTCGGCCGTCACCGCGCGCACGTTGCTGAATCGACTCGCCTTGCTCATGACTTCGTCGAGCACTGTGGCAATGATTCCGCCGTGGATGAATCCGGTAGCGCCCTGATATTCGGGCCCCAGCCGGAAATGTCCGATGACTCGCTGGCTCGATTCATCGAACTCGAAAGCCAGCCTCATTCCGCGCGCGTTGCCGCCGCCGCATCCGAAGCACGGATTTGCCGGATCAGTTTGACTCATCATTCCGATTGCTTAAGCCGATCCTTTAGACCAGCGCCACGCGTGCCGGCTCGAAGCGACGCGCGCCGCGTTGCCGCTTGCTCAACTCCGACCGCAAAATATCTCCTAGCATGGCGACGCCCCGCGCGATCTGCCGTTCTTCCACTTCCGAAAAGCCCAGCCGCAAAGTATTTGGCTGCGGGCTCTGCACGTAGAAGTACCGCCCCGGCGCAAACACCACGCCGCGTTCGCGCGCCCGAACCAGCAGTTCATTGGCATCGAAGCCGGGCGGCAATTCCAGCCAAATGCTCATGCCGCCGTTGGGATGCGTCCACCGCGTATCGGAAGGCATATGCCGCACCAGCGCCTCTTCCACAGCAGCTAAGCGCGCAGCACAGACCTTCCGCACGCGGGCCACGTGCCGCACGAGCAGCCCGCGCCGCGTGAATTCCGCCATCGCCGCCTGCGAAAGCTGGTCGGTATGCAAGTCCGTGGACTGTTTTACCACGCGGAACCGATCGATCACATTGGCGGCTGCCAGCACCCAGCCAACGCGCAGCCCCGGGAAAGCCATCTTCGAGAAGCTGTCGATCTGCACGACCACATTCGCTCGATCGAGTTGTTTTAGCGAAGGCAGGTGCTCTCCATGAGCCAGAAGCCGCCCATAGATATGGTCCTCGACGATTGGCACCTGATGCTTGGAGGCAATTTCCAGCAGCTTGCGTCGCGCCTCCAGCGTCATCGAAAGCCCAGTGGGATTGTGAAAATCCGGCATCAGGAACATCAGTTTCACGCGATTGGCGGCGAGCGTCTGCTCGAGAGCGGACAGGTCTAAGCCCGGCGTTGTACCCGGGCCGTTCTCGGTGCGTACCGGAACCCCCAGACACCGCGCCCGCGCGGCTCTTAAAACCGCAATGGCCCCAGGATACGTCGGATTCTCCAGGACCACGGCATCGCCCGGCCGCAGAAAGACCTTGCAAATCAGGTCCAGCGCCTGCTGGCAACCGTCGGTGATCAGCAGATTTTCTTCTCGCGCCTGCAAACCTTCGCTGCGCAGCAATTCCAAGAGAGCCTTGCGCAGCGGTGGATAACCATCGGTTGCGCCGAGTTGCAAAATGCGAGCGCCTTCGCGACGCAAAACCGCGTTGCAGCAGCTGCGCATCTCCGCCAGCGGAAAATATTCCTGTGGCGGCCGCGCCACGACGAAAGAAATTCCGTCGCTTGGCATCGTGCGGATCAGCCGGCCGAGCGCATCGTCGCCGCGCTCGTCCGCAAAAAGCGATTCCCAGCGAATCGTTCCGCCGGGAACGAGCGAGGGCGGCGCGGGCGCGATCTGCAGCGGCCGTGAGTTCGCGCGGATGAACGTGCCGCGCCCGACGTGCCCTTCGATCAGGCCTTCCGATTCGAGTTCCGCATAAGCATTCGCCACGGTCGTGCGATGCACGCCCAGATGCTGCGCCAGTTCGCGGCTCGCCGGGATGCGGTCGCCGGGACGCAACTCGCCGGCATGCACCAGCGCGCGAAGCTGGTCACACAGCTGCACGTACAGCGGAATGTGACTTTCGGCCTGCAGTTGTAGCGGAAGCATTGGCTCTCCTGATTGGGCCAATATAGCGTGGAATTATAGCCCGTAAAGAGCCAATTTGTCTCTCCTGCGCCTGGAGCTGCTGCGGGCTGCTTTCGGTGTATCTCTGGTGAGATTTATCCGAGCATGGATTTTTGTAGGCCGGTGGATCGAGCCGCTAAAAGCCCTAGCTTCGGGAATTAGTTGTGGCCGCGGTCTCGCCCAGCTTGCGCAGGCGTTCCTGCAGCTTGCGCCGCAGCGTGGAGGGCGTATTGGGATTGAACGCCACCAGATACCAAAGCGGCTGGCTGCGATCGCGCGAAAGCCACGCCAGCGTGGCCGCATCGGCGTTGGGATGCCGGGCGACATTTTCGCGAATCGCTCCGTAAGGATGGCGCGCCAGGCGGCTGAGCGTCTTCGAGGAAACCTTGGGATGCTCGCTGATCAAGCGCAGCAGGTAAAAATCCGTCTTGGGCGCCTGCTTGACCAATTTTTCCAACTGCTCGGGACTGGCCTCGGCGCTCAGCACCATGCCGACTTTTTCATCCCACGAGCTATTCACTTCGTTGAGTTCTTTGGTCCGGGCGTGAATCAATTCCTCCAGCACGCGGCGCTCATGATTGCGGCGTGCGGGGGGAAGTTGCGTTCCTTCGAGCGAATCGAGCACGCGCAGCAGATGCTGCCGCTCTCCGAAGACGATCTGCGTGGTGCGCTGCGGAGAATTCCGGTTATCGTTTTGTACCAAATCTGACCGTCTCATTGGAGCCTCATCCTGGGATCCCCAATTCGCTGGCCAGGCTCGCCAGCTCGTTATCCCGGATAAACAAATGATTGGAATCCAGAGTCTTCCCCGCCTCCATATTTTTCTTCAGCAGCAATCCCGCTAGATCGATTTTCTCTTCCCGGCTCAGGCTGCGCCCCGGTTTCTCAAACCTCTCCAACGCGGCGCCGGAGAGGCCTACGGCTACCTCTTCGGCCGCTTCCGGTGCGTCTGCGGCGCGTGTGACGCGAAAGAAATACAGCTCTGGACGGTCACCCAAGGTCAGGAAGCCAGCCCGCAGAAACTGCACCGCACAACGCGTGCCGTCGGGTGCGATTGCCTCGAACCGTTCCCAAAGCGGCTCGTATTTCATCGGGAATTATGCCGCTCCAGTAAATCCTGAGTAAAGCAGGACCACCACGCCAATTTCCAAGTAGGCAATACGCTTGGGCAAATGCTCGCCTAGCGCTGCGCCGTTATCGCCGCTCGCGATGCCCTATCCGCGAGATGAACGCGGCAGTTCGAGAAAGGGATTGTTGGCGCGTTCCTGGCCAATCGTGGTGATTGCGCCGTGGCCGGGATAGACAATTGTCTCGTCCGGCAGGAGCAGCAGTTTCTGGTGAATCGAGCGCAGAATTTGCTCGAGTGAGCCGCCCCAGAGGTCGGTTCGTCCGATGCTCCCGGCGAAAAGCGTATCTCCGGCGAGCAGCTTGCCCACATCCGCGCCGGCTTTGTCATCGTGCTGCGGAGCGAGATAAAGCGAGATGCTTCCCGGCGTGTGTCCCGGAGTATGCATGACATTGGCCTCAAAACGGCCCCAACGCAGCGCATCGCCCTCGCGCAATAACTTATCGACGCTGGCGGGATCGGGAGCGCGCATGCCGATCCAGGCCGCCTGCGCGTCCAGGTGGCGGTACAGTTCCATATCGTCGCCGTGCATCAGCACCGGTGCTCCGGTGGCCTGCTGCATTTTGCGCAAGCCGCCGACATGATCAATGTGCGCGTGCGTGCTCACAATGGCTTTCACGGTCAGTGCGTGCTTGGCCAGCAGTTCTAGAATCCGGCCGGCTTCGTCGCCGGGATCAACGACGAGCGCTTCGCGCGTTTCGGGATCGCCGATGATCGAGCAATTGCATTGCAACATGCCGACGGGCACGATTTCGTGAATGATCTTTCCTGATTTGAGGTCTGTCATGCGATTTCTCAATACGTGAACACACTATAGCATTCCGCGCCGCAAACCTGCTCCGCAGGCGCTTTCTGCTAAACTAGTTTTGTGAGCGAGCAAAGCACGGAAAAGGCCGCGAATCTGGAGACTCCGCTCGTCGAAGCGCAGCGCGCGGCCGGCACGGAATTCGCCAAGTATTTCGGCGTGCGCCTGCCCGCACAATTTCGCGATCCGCTCGCCGAATACGCCGCGGCGCGCAATGGCGTCGCGCTGATCGATACCAATTTTCGCGCCGTTTTCGCGCTCTCCGGACCTGACCGCGTGCGCTATCTCAACGCCGTAACCTCCGGGAATATCCGCGATCTCGCGCCCGGCCAGAGCGCGCCGGGGTTGCTGCTCAATGCGCAGGGCCACATGCTGGCCGAACTCATCACGCTGGCACTCGAGGATCGCCTGCTCGTGCTTGGTCATGCGTTTTTGCGCCAGAGAACGTTCGAGATTCTGGACAAATTCATCATCATGGACGATGCCACACTCACCGACGAAAGCGCGCAGACAGGCACACTCGCGATCGAAGGCCCGGAGGCGCCAGAACTCGTGCGGGAGTTGACGCAAATCGAATTCGCGCAACTCCCGGCTGGCGCGCACGCCGCGACCACCATGGAATTTTCGGGCGCGACAATTCCCTGCCGCGTTTTGCGCCACTCCCTTTTCGGTTTTCCCGGCGCCGAGGTGCTATTACCGCGGGAGTCTCTGCCCGCGGCATGGCAGGCGCTCGGCGAAGCGGTGCGCGCGCGGGGCGGTGCGCCGATCGGCTATCGCGCGCTCGAAATGCTGAGGCTCGAAGCAGGGATTCCCTGGTTCGGAGCCGATTTCGACGAGCACCACATTCCGCAGGAGGCGGGAGTCGAGTCCACGCACATCAGCTTCACCAAGGGCTGCTACACGGGCCAGGAAATCGTGGAACGAGTTCGCTCGCGCGGCCACGTCAACCGGCGCCTTGCCGGATTGCAGTTCAGCAGCGCCGACGTGCCCAAAGCCGGGACAGCGGTTCTGTCCCTCGATGGAACGGAAGCCGGCCAGGTCTCCAGCGCCGCATTCTCGCCGCTGGCCGGCAAGGCCATCGGAATGGCTTACCTGCGTCGCGAATACCTGCAGCCCGGCACAACCCTTCGGTGCGGAGTCGCCGACGCCGAAGTGATCGAACTGCCCCTGCGCGCGGCGATCGCCTCCCGACCCTGACGCCGTGCTCAGGCCTGATTCGACGCTGCCAGTCAGGCAAGATTCAGGGCTTTTTTCAAACTGCCGCGCTCATTCTCGATTTTTCTCTGCAACTGCAGGATGCCGTAAAGAAGCATTTCGGGACGCGGCGGGCAGCCGGGAACATAGACGTCGACGGGAATGATCTGGTTGACGCCCTGCACCACCGCGTAGTTGTTGAAGACCCCACCGGAAGTGGCGCAAACACCCATGGAGATCACCCATTTGGGTTCGGGCATCTGCTCGTAGAGCTGGCGGATGACCGGAGCCATTTTTTGCGAGACACGGCCGGCGATAATCATTAGATCCGCCTGGCGCGGGGAGGGTCTGAAAACTTCGGCGCCGAAACGAGCGATGTCATAGCGGTCGGCGGCCATGGACATCATCTCGATGGCGCAGCAAGCCAGACCAAACGCCAGCGGCCAGAGAGAACTCTTGCGCGCCCAGTTCACGGCCTTATCAAGCTGACTGAGGATGATGCCCTCGTTGTGCAGGACCTTGGTCAGGTCCTCGGGCCTATCCAGAGTTACTTTTCGTCCGTCACCGACGCTCATCTCATGGGCCTTACCCGTATTTTCTCATGCAGCCGCGAGATCGCAAAATGCAAGCCGTTTGCGTCAGACCGTGAGGACGACTTTGCCGAACTGCTCGCGCTCTTCCAGGCGCCGGTGCGCCTGAACCGCTTCGGCTAAAGGAAAGACGCAATCAATCACGGGCCGCAGCTTCTTCTCGCCAACCAGTTTCAAAACCGTGTATAGCTCGGCGCGGCTGCCCATGTACGAACCAAGCAGCGATAATTGCCGCGCGAAGAGATAACGCAAATCCAGTTGCGCGGCAGCGCCGGTGGTGGCGCCGCAGGTAACCAGGCGCCCGCCGGTAGCGAGACTCAAAATGCTCTGCTCCCATGTCGCAACGCCGACATGCTCGAAAACAACATCCACGCCACGCTTGTTCGTGAGCCGCCGCACTTCTTCTGAGATTTTTTGCTGCGCGTGGTCGATGACCTCATCAGCCCCAAGCTCGCGCGCCTTATCGAGCTTAGCGCGGCTGCCGGCCGTGGCAATGACGCGCGCCCCGGTCAGCTTGGCGATCTGGATGGCGGCGCTGCCCACGCCGCTGCCCGCGCCGAGGATCAGGACTTCCTCGCCCGGCTGCAGGCGCGCTCGCCCCACGAGCATGTGCCAGGCGGTGAGAAAGACCAGCGGGACCGCCGCAGCTTCTTCAAACGACAGCCCCGGCGGCATGGGCAAGACGTTCACTTCGGGAGCCAGCACATACTCGGCGCAGCCGCCATTGCGGCCGTAGCCGAAGAGCGTGTATTTCCGGCACTCGTTGTCCCTGCCGGCGGCGCATGCCGCGCATTGGCCGCAGGAGACGCCGGGCGCGAGGACGACCTTGTCGCCGGTGTGCACGCGCTGGGCCAGCGCGCCAACCGCGGCGACTTCGCCGGCAATATCGCTGCCGGGCACGAGCGGAAGCGAAAACGTGACCCCATTGAGGCCCCGGCGAACCCAAAGGTCGAGGTGGTTCAGGGCGCAGGCGCGCACGCGCACTACGACTTCGTTCGGTCCCGGCTTAGGTTCCGCGATTTCCGCGAACTGCAAGACTTCCGGCCCGCCGTGTTTGGGGATGACGATTGCCTTCATTGTGACGACCTCTGAGGGCCGATCTCTCCCTCTATGGCCCGTGCCTCAGTACCGATCCGAGCGAATGGGAGTCGCTTTGGTCTCGCCGAGCCCGCCCAAAAGGTGGTACCCCCCTCCCCCCTTTTTCTGCAAGTGTTCATTCTAAATGGCTTCGACTCTCCTGAAACGTATGTGTTCATTCTGCCTGGCTTAGCCGCGATCACTCCTACCGCCCGTCCAAAGGCGGCCGCTACAAAACAACTGGTGCTCCGTTACAGGCCTACCCCCTACTTTGTTAACGCTCAAAAGCTCGACCGTGTTCGCCGCGAAAAGCGCATCCTGCGGGTAGCCTTTTCGCGGAAGAGGGTAGACTTTTGCGCGCCCCAGAGGTGCCCCAGTTTTTCTGCAAGTGTTCATTCCAAAGAGCTTTAAGTCGTGTAATTTTGTAAGTGCACATTCTACGCCGCTTAGCAAACAATTTTTGTAAGTGTTCATTTTGCTGGAGATCGCTCGCGAGCGGTCGAATCGAACGAAAAGGGCTCCTGGTGCAGAATATTCGAGTCAGCCGGTTGTCTCCTGCGTCACAGATCCGTTGGGCTTATGGAGACACCTGTGCGGCACAAACATAGTGAATACTAGCATATTACCAACCGATTATCAATAAGAATTTGGTTTACTTGCAGGTATTCTAGTGCCGAAAAACGTTCGAATGACTCAAAAAAGGAAAATCATTCGAACGATGCTTCGGAACATTTTGGCCATTCGCGTCCCAAGCATGAGCGGCGGCACACAGATAAGAAGAGCCCCCTCACGATTCGACACGGGTTTAGGAACGCCGGGGAGGGGGAGGCGGGGTGGGCTCGGGAGCAATCTCGTCGAGGAGGGCTTTAACGTTGGGGTCGGCGATCACTTTGGCAAAAGCCGGATCGGTGCGCGCCTTGCCTACATCCTTATAACCTTCATCGGCGGCGCGGCGCAGATA
>DASPYR010000109.1:0-3462 GCA_035636675.1 Rugosimonospora sp.
CTAACCTTCTTCGACGATGATGTAATTAAGTTCTTTTCGCCGCACGCAAAGGACAAGAGTGCCATCTTCCTGCTCGCGATTGGCAAGCCGCTGAAATGCAAACCACAGTAGGGCCAACTCCCGGGTGGTCGGCAAGCCGGAAGTAATGGCGCGATCAGGTGTTCTGGAAATCAGTTCCGAATTGCCCGTGAATCGCCAAAAGGCCGCCACGGGCAGCTGGGCGATGACACCCCGCGCTGGGGTGCCGACAAGCGGCCAGATAAAATACTGCGCCGTTTTCGACGGGTTAACCCGCCGCTCCAAGGAAGCTAGCCCGTCTCTCTCAATACGCCTTGCGCGTGCTCGCACATGAAGCAGAACCAAGGCGCGTCACTGCTTAATTTTAAGGTTGGCGAAGTAGCCTTCCGTGCCGGGCCCTACGAACAGGGCCACCGCGCCCTCCGAATCGCCAAGTTTCATATCGTCGACGATCAGACAGGGTTGCGCTGCCCTATGGACGAACAGCCGCGCCTTAGTCCCGTCAATCACGATCTGGTACTTCGTCCACGCCCCAGGCTCCAGGTCCACATACGATTCATACTTCCCCGGCGATTCCTTCCGCAGCCGGTCGAAATCGAAGACCGGGTACGCGGCGTACTGGGTCGAGTGGTTCCGCCGAATCTGGTCATCCGCCCGCCCATTCGTCGGGCGGAGGTAGATGTACTCGAAGCGGTTCCCTTGGACCCGGAACGCGATTCCGATGAATCCGCGAGCCCCGGGCCCTGCATTGGCAGCGGGTTTTCCAGCCAATTCGACCTCAATAGTTCCATTGTGAAACCGGCTGCCCTTCAAAATCGCGTAAGACGCGCCATTCGCCGCATTGGGCAGCGCGTCCACGCGAACCGCCGGCTTTCCCTCATAGTTAGCGGCCTCAGCTTTCACATCGTGCAACTCCAGCCGGTCTAGAGTTATTCCCGGGCTATTTTGGCTCGATTGGGCGTGTACCCAGAGAATTGCAGATGGCACCATCGTTAGTAGGACGAATCTCTGAACAAATTTTTTTGTTGGCATTTCACTCCTCCGTTGTTGCTATTCCTACATACAAGTCCGGACAGTCCCGTCGTCTGGTGGCCCCGCTAACGAAGCGGGGTTCTCTGTCATAGTGTTCCCTATTCCTGGCGCAGGGCAGCAAGCGGATCGATTCTGGATGCGCGGCTCGCCGGGACATAGCTAGCGAGCAATGCCACCACAGCAAGCAAAACTGTAACGGCCAGATACACCATCGGATCGCTGGGCCGCACCTGGAATAGCATGGTTGTGAGTAGGCGTGCGCTGGCAATCGCGCCAGCCAGGCCCAAGGTCAAGCCGATTGCCGTGAGGATCACCCCCTGGCCGAGGATGAGGCCGAGGACGGAACCAGTGCTGGCGCCCAAGGCTATCCGGAGGCCGATCTCGTTTGACCGTTGGCCCACGGCATACGCCATCACACCGTAGACACCGGCCATGGCAAGACATACTGCCAGTACGGCGAAAACCCCAAACAACAGAGTGCGAAACCGAGGCGCAGCAACACTTTCCGAAAGTATAGCTTCCATCGTAGTGAACTTCATCGGAACATCCGGCGATCTCTCGCGCGCCAGTCGCCGCACGGTGTCCGCCAGCGTGTTGGGATCGCCTGCAGTCCGCACGACAACACTCAAAGTCGCTCCGTTAAATGCATGCTGACCGTACGTCATATAACACTCCGGCATCGGCTCGCGCTCCGGGCCGCGTTGCCGCACGTCACCGACAACGCCAATGATCGTCATGCCGTTGAAAGAATCGAAGGGACAAAAGATTGTCCTGCCCAGTGGGTTCTGGTTGGCAAACGATTTTCGAACCAGCGCCTCATTCACTACGGCGACAAACGGCCTGTCCACTGTATCGCTGTCGCTGAAGTCGCGTCCGGTCTTCAGCGGAATCCCCAGCGCCCCGAACGTGCCAGGCGCGACGATGGAAAGGATCACGGCAGGGGCAGTCGGGTCGAGTTGCGCCGGCATGTGATCAACCCAATAGGACCCTGTCGAATCGACGTATCCAGGTGGCGCCATCGTTGCTCCGGCTGCCAACACTCCGGGCAGCGTGGCAATTTGAGAGAGAACATCTCTGAAGAATTGGCGCGCCCGCGCGATGGCTACCGTTGGCGGGGCAGGCACGACGTGGTCGAGAATTCCGGCACGTCCTCGATCCTGCTCGATTTCGAAGTGTCGACTACGTCCTTCGTGATGCCCAGGCCCCAGAGTACATCGTGCTTTGCGAGCTTCGGCCGCAGGATGTCCATGCCGCTTTCCGCATCGATTGCTTTGACCGCGCGCAGAGCGAATTCCGCGCCGCGGCGGTTGCCATCGGAATCATCCATCGGTGTGGACGCCATGCGCGGCTTCTGCAGCTGGTTGGCGTTGGCGTTCACTGTGCGCGCGAAATAGTTTGTCACCGGCATCGGCTTGGGCCGGTCCGGATCCTGCTTGATCACATCGAAACGCCTGGTGGAATCGTTCCACTTGAGCCACTGCCGGCGCTGATAAAAGAGAGCCTCTTCGTACCATTCACGTTCTTCCGCGAAGCGGTACCGCGAGAGCTCCTGGAAGGCCTGATCCCCGTAGCTCATCAGGATGCGCTCGACGGAGGCCTGCAGCGGATTCCCTGGCTGCGGGCTCCCGGCATCAGCGACTTTTTCGCGGAATTCGGCCACGTTACCTATGGTTTCCTTTCCGTGCTACAATCCCCAAACATGCCGTCCGAAAAAGTTGTCTTCGACGAAGCTCTCGGTTGCTGGCTTGCTTCGCATCCTGCGCTGCGTGACAAGCGCGTCTGCGGAGAAACCAAAGAAGAAGCCCTCGCCAACCTAAAATCCCTGCTCGCCGTGGCTGAGGCTCTCGGCGCTCCGCTAGACCATGTCAAATCCTGAACCTCCTCAATACCATCTCCTCGCTTGAATCGTTCCGTAATTTAGTTTCTAGGAATAGCCCGCACTAATCAGGCAAAACATCTACTGCTGTGTCGACGAACTAAACGCTAAGGGGTGACTTCGCGATAGAAGGGAGTTACTTCGCGGTAGCAGATAATCGCATCGTAGGAATCGGCCCAGTAAATCAAGCTTTTCTGGACAGTAGACCGATCCTTATCGGGAATTTGATGAAGAATAGGCCGAAGAGGCCTCAAATCGAACACCGTTGTGGGATATCGCGCCACTGATGCCAACAGCTCGAACGCGGGGTCGTCTTGCCGCTCGTCCGCGTCAAACATTTTGCGTAGAAAATATCTTCCTCCAGCTGCAAAGGCAGCCACATGGAAGGATGTCACGTGCTGAGCCAAGGCAAACTCGGCCACGAAGTTTCCGAGCGTGGAGACGCCGCGGTGATCATATCCGCGGTGGAGGTGGTTGCGGCCGAAGCGGAGCAGGACTTTCGGTCTCCGGCGGCTCGCAGCACTCTTTTCGTAATG
>DASPYR010000110.1:0-5280 GCA_035636675.1 Rugosimonospora sp.
AAAGAAAGCAGCGACCTTCTTTCAACTCGACCGCCGCATCAGCACGATGATCGATGTGCAGCTCACATCGCAGCTTCCTCTGGCCCAGAGCCAGGATTGAATTTTCTCGTTGAGAAGCGTCATGTCCGAGATCGAGAAACAGACAGAGCCGATCGCTTCTGCGTGGATGAGCTTTGACAAGCAAAGGGGCCTGAGCACCTCAGTCACGAATAGCGCAGCGTTTGCAGATTTCTTGCTGCTGAAGGAGCAAATTTGATGTCCGCCTCGCCAGTATCGGCTGAATCCGCCGCCCCCGTGACGAAACCGTTGCCTCCGGAAAGCGACAAACCTGCGGACTCTTCTCACGGCAGTGTCAGATGGAAAAAGTACGTAACTCCTCTTCTTGTCGTGGTGCTCGGCCTAGCGGTTTTGATCACTATCACTCGCAACTGGAATGCGTGGGAGGGCGGCAACGTCGAACAGATAACTGATGATGCTTACGTCCGCGGCGATCTTACGCCGTTGAGCACCAAGGTGGCCGGCATCGTGCGCACGGTTCACGTGACCGACTTTCAGCGAGTACACAAAGGCGACCTTATTGTGGAATTGCAGGACGACGACTACCGGGCACAAGTTGACCAAGCCAGTGCGGCAGTTGAGGCAGCCCGTGCCGCCATCGAAAACAACCGTCGCCAGCGCGAGTTGCAAGACGCGCGTATAGCCAAAGCGCTTGCCGGTATCGATCAAGCAAAGGCGCAAATCGCGGCGGCGGACGCTGGTAGAGAAGCAGTAACTGCGGACTTGATTCGTGCGCACTCCGAGCGCAAGCGCCAGGAAAGTCTGTATCAAACTCATTCGGCGACGCAGCAGAAGGTGGAAGCTGCGGTGGCGGACGACGAGCGCCTGACGGCGCAGCTCGCGAGCCGCAACGCCGATCTCAAACAGGCCGAGACGATGTTGCTCAGCAGCGAACTCACTGCGGAAGCCGAGCGGCGTTCGAAAGCAGTCCTCGAATCGCAGGATACGCAGCTTCAGGCCGATCTGCATGCGAAACAGGCGAACCTCGCGGCAGCTATGGTGAATCTTGGCTACACGAAGATTTACGCGCCGGGCGAGGGCACTGTGGGCGAACGCCAGGTCCGGACAGGACAACTTGTATCTCCGGGCGCGCAGGTGATCGCGTTCGTTGATGTCACGAAGTGGGTGCAGGCGAACTATCGCGAAACCCAGTTGACCAACGTAAATATCGGCGACGCTGCCGAACTTCGCATTGACCAATATCCCGGGCAGGTAATTCATGGGAAGGTGCTGGAGATCGCGCCAGCCAGCGGATCCCAATTTTCTCTGCTGCCTCCCGACAACGCGACCGGCAATTTCACCAAGGTGGTACAGCGCATCCCGGTCAAGATTGCGCTGGACGACAGCGCCTTTGCCGCCAAACTGCGTCCTGGACTCTCGGTGATTGCAACCGTCCGGACGAGGCGGTAGCCGGAAAAGTATGGCAGCTTCGAGCGTAACAGTTCGCCCATCTCCGATAGGTATCGCGCGCGCAGTAGGCGCAGCGGTGCCTGCGGAGGTTTCGGCCCAGCCACTGCTGGGGATTCTCGGCGTGGTTCTCGGCGCGGGAGTTGTCACGCTGACCAGCCGCATGATCTCTCTTGGCATGCCGGATTTCCGGGGCCTTCACGGATTCGGGTACGACGAGAGCGCATGGATTGGCAGTGCCTTCGATGCCGGCCTGATGTTTATCGGCCCGTTCACGGTGTTTCTCGGCGGTCTGATGGGTCCGCGGCGCATCTTGCTCCCGGCCGCCGCCCTTTTCACCGTACTGTTCATCTTCCTGCCCTTCGCTCACAGCTATAGCCTGGTGATTACATTGACGCTTCTCAGCGGTTTGGCCTCCGGCACATTCTATCCACTCACGCTTACGTTCGCCCTCCGGAACATTCCTCTTCGCTACCTTCCTTTCACACTTGCGCTGTACGCAACCTTCGTGGATGGGGCGGTGAACATCGCGCCTTCGCTTTACGGATGGTACCGAGAACATCTTTCGTCGAATTGGATGTTCTGGAATTCGGCGCTCATCACGCCCCTGATGATGATCTGCATCTATTACGGGATACCGAAAGCGAATGCACCGAAGAAGTCCGGGGAAGCACCGAGCTTCGCAGGATTTTTGTATGCCAGCACGGGCCTCGCGATGTTGCTGGTCGCCTGCGAACAAGGGGAAAGGCTCGACTGGTGGCGCTCCGGGGTATTCAACGCATTGCTCGCCGGCGGGGCGTTCTTCCTACTGTGCGCGCTGTTTCATAGGCTACGCGGTCCGAATCCACTGGTGGCGTTGCCTTATCTGCTGAAGTGGAACACTGTGCTGCTGGGATCCCTGCTCTTCTGGTTCCGGTTCACTCTTTGCACGACGATCATTCTGGTCCCGCAGGCACTGGCCATCCGCGGTTTCGAACCCGAACAGATTGGACCTGCGATCATCTGGAGCGCTGTCCCACTTATTCCCCTCGCGTTCACGGCTGCACTTCTGTTGCTGCGCAAATTTGATCCTCGTCTCCTTCTCGCCATCGGCCTTGCCTGTACTGCCTTTGCTGCCTGGTTGAATTCTCAATACAGCAGCACGTGGTCGGCCGAGAACTTCTACCGCACCGAGCTGCTCACCGGCGTCGGGCAGGCGTTTGCTTTCATCGGACTTGTCGGCTGCATCGTGCTGCAAGCGATCTTCGCGGGGGCTTTGGCCAAACCTGAGTGGGTCCTTACCTTTTCGGCTTTCTTTCACACCATCCGTATATTCGGCGGCACCGCAGGCGCTATCTACATGGGCCATTTTCTGGCGCAACGCGAAAAGCTGCACTCGAACTTGTTGGGATTACACGTCAGCAATGGAGATTGGCTAACAGATCAGAACATTCATGCGATGACCGCAGGTCTCTACGCCAAGTCGTCCGGTTTGGTAACTGCCGGCGCACGCGCGGTCGATCTGATTGCAGCTCGCATGCGTCTTCAGGCATTCAGCCTCAGCATTATCGATGGATTCCTGCTGATCGCTTGGAGCTGCGTGTGCGCGCTGATTCTTGTCGCTCTGTTGCGCAAATCACCGTTGAACTACGGCGACCTCAGCACGGTCCAGCAGACACCGGCCCTCGAGAAGGAGTCGAAATAATGAAACGAAAAGCAATTCTTCTGCTGATGGCGACGGCGTTGTCTTGCTCTCTTACCTTGGCCGACGAAACAAACGGCAGCGGGCCTTCACGCCGCATTACGCTTCATGAGGCCGTTCAGCTGGCCCTTAAGCACAACCACAATGTCCGCATCGCTGGGTACGCGGTCGATGAGAAACAACATGCGAAAGAGGCCGCGAAGGGTTCTTATTTCCCATCCGTACGCAATGACAGCAGTTTTCTGCGCGTGACGGATACGCAGCTGATTCAGATCAACCCCGGGAGCCTGGGTACAGCGGGGGGAACGCCGATTCCTCCTGTGAGCAGCGTCCTTAACCAAGGGGGCCGCAGCATGACAATGAGCGGAACTCAAATAACGCAGCCACTCACCTCGCTCCTGAAGATCAAGCGCGCAAACGATATCGCGCAAGCTGAAGTAAAAGTCTCACGGGAGAAGGCGCAACTTACCGGAAACGACGTGGCGCTTGCCGTACACGAGGTTTATTACAGAGTGTTGGTCGCTCAAGCGCACCGCGGTGCCACGGAGGCGCGGATAAGAGCTTCGCAGGACCTCGAGAGCGAGCGTATCGAGCAGGTGAAGTTTGGGAGCTCTCTCGAACAGGAATCGATCGAGAGTCGCGCGCAACTATTGCAGGCGAAGCAAGAACTCCTAACGACGGACTTACAGTTGGACGACCTCAAGTTGAAATTGAATGATCTGATGGGATTGCCTCTGACAACTGTCCTGGATCTTGATCCTGTCTCTGTAGAGTCTCAGGAAACTTGCCCGCTCGAGGAATGCGTTACGACGGCAACGGCCTCGCATCCGGAAATCCTGGAAGCTCGTGCCGAAGTGGAGAAAGCGGAAGCTGCAGTCCGTTTGGCCAAGACCGATATTTGGGTCCCCGATGTGGAGGCGTTCGGCCGGTACAGCTACCAGAATAATGTCCCATTCCTGGCCCGCAATTTTGGCACCTTTGGTATTCATCTCGGGTATGAACTGTTCGACGGCGGACGCAAGCGAGCCGTGAAGCGTGAACATGAAGCGCAATTGGCTCAAGCGAAGGAGAACTTGGCGAGGTTGACGGACGAGGTCGAGCTTGCTATCCACACTGCGTACAACAAGCTGGAAAGGACGCAGCAGATGCTGAAAGTGTCGGAAGAGGTTGTGGCTCTGCGCAGCGAGTCGAGCCGTGTGCTGCAGCAAGAACTCTTGCAAGGGGCCGCGCTGAAATCGCAAGCTGCAATGGCCACCGCCCAGGAGTACGACGCCAAGACGCTCCTCCTTCAGTCACAGCTGGACTATTCGCAAGCGCACGACGAGTTCATTCACGCGATGGGCCTCACACCCGAATGACACGCTTGCATCCACGCGGTGCCTGACCTTGAGTCGAGGTCGTGGCAATAGCCCCAAGCGACTGCCAGGGCCGTGACAATACATTTAATCTCGGAAAGCTATTGCGCCTTCGCCCACATGAAGCTGCGAAGACGAGTGGGAGGCCGAGGTGCACTTCGGATTTTCGACTCAGTCGGTTGAAGATCCAATGGCATGTCACCAATTTCATCGAGGAACCCTGCGAGTGCAGAAGGGTTCATCACGAGTCGACTCTGGTGCATGGCTGCCCCGTCAACGGGAAGGCGAGTCAGCGAACCGGTGCCGCCTGTGCGAGAAAAATTCTGAGGTTAGTCGACCGCCGCTTGCAAGCTGTCGAAGTCTCTGCTCAACAGCCATCGTTTTGCTTCTCGTGATTCTTGTCCGTTCTCTAAGACATCAAGGATGGCGCGATTTACGATGGCTAGATAGAGGCGCCTTACTGCATGGGGTTGGAGCCTTTCCGTTTGATCGCCAATGGGGCCGGTCCTATTTCCATGCCATCTCCCAGGAGCCTCTGCTACAAAAGGCTCCGGCAGGTGCGCCGCCGTATGTTCGAATGAGGCCAATTGGACTTCTTGTTTCTGATTCTGTCTGATCATTTCTATGCTCCTTCGGTTGCATACGACCGAACCTTTCCAATTTTTGCCGGAGTTGCTGCAACCATGAGAGGCCGACACAGCCGATTAGATATGCAGCCACTGCCGTCTTTAGCACAATCACAATCAGGCGCAAACCATTCTTCATCCAGATCACCTATGG
>DASPYR010000111.1:0-3837 GCA_035636675.1 Rugosimonospora sp.
GACCGTTGCGGGCTCTAAGCTTATTGGTCCAAAATCTGGCCCGAAATCGGCACAGTCAGTTTGGGGAACGCGGGGTCGTTCGTATCGATGAGCAACAAACCTTTATAGGAGCCGGCGTCCACTTTGTCGGGATCAAGGGCGATAGTGGTTTGGTACCGGTCGCCCTTCGGTCCGCGCTCCCATTTCAGCTTCAGTCCCGGTAAATCCGTGCGCAGGGTCGCGCGAAAATCAGAGCCGCCCTCCTGGTACACCATCAAAGTCTGGGCCAGCATGCCGAGCAGGCCAGGGTTCTTCCGGATCTGCGTGAGCGGGATCGCTCCGAGATCTACTGAGTCCGGGAACGTGTAAACCCGCTCGTGAAGAAAGGTGTTCGCGGTGATTTCTAGGGTCGGCTGCGCGTCGCTGGAAGTCGCGACGGTGATCGGCTCCGTCTTTCTGCCGCTGGGGCCATCGGGCTTGAGAATCAAAGTTAACTTGAAGCGCCGGCCAGGCTGGAGCGTTTCCAAGACCGTTGTGAACGCATCTGTCGGGTGGTCGATTTTGACGATGTGCAGCGGCTGCGGTTCGTGATTGATGATTTCGAGGGATGCGGACGTCTCTTTCCCGCGCAGGCTGGCGACGAAGAACGCCGGCAGAGGCGAGACTTCCACAGGTGGAATCACCACCCCTTCGAAGCTCAAGTCGGCCTCCGGCAGGTCAGGATCGTTCAGGAATACCGTGATCTGTCCCTTGAACGGGCCCCGGAGAGCCGCGGTGTCGAGCTTGAAGTGAATAAGACCTTCGCCGCCGGGGGCAAGCTCGCGTGGCATGCGAGTCACCAACAGCGGCGAGGTCATGCTGGCCTTTACTATCTTCAGGGCGGCGGAGCCTTCGTTCTTAACCCAGAAATCGTGCTCCACCACCGCTCCGTACATCGCTCTTCCGAAGTCAAAGCGCGTCTCCTGGAAGACCGCCTTCGGAGCCTCCGCGCCAGCCACGGCGGGAAGCGCGGACAATACGCAGACGAAGACTGCCCAGAAGCTCAAGGCAAGCTTCACTGCGGGTAGAAGCGGACCTGCAACAGCTTCAGCCCGAAGTTATCGTACTGCCAGAAGAAATTCTCGAAGCCGGTCGTAAAGAGTGAAACGGTCCCCAGGGTGGTGTCGATGTTGGTCAGTTCGGCGGTCACGTCCTTGAATTTCTGCTGGCCGCTCCCGCGCATGAAGATTTCATCGGGCGACGTCCCGCAGATTACCACACCGAGGTCGGTCGTCCCGCAGGTAGTGACGGTGGCGCCCCCGCCCGGCTTGCCCAGCGCTCGCGCCCAGATCGTATACCCCTGCGATGTTCCTGTGACGCAGGTATCGGTCAATGTGTCGCACGGAAGCTGGAAAACGGCGCCGTTACCAGCGCCAGGGACCGGGTTGCCATTGCAATCAACTGCCGGAAGAAAGCCGTTGCCGTCGCAGACGGCGAACGCACCTTGTGTCAGGTAAATGTTGGTGGTTACGCCCTTCTTAACGGATCCGAGCCCCACAAAAATCGTGTGGCGGTTGCTGCCGGTGAGGGGTTGCGTCTTGGGGTCCGTGACCCCGATGATACCCAGCTCGTAGTGAGTCCCTTTCGGAGCGCCATTCCCGGTCTGGGCCATTGACGTTGCTGCCGCACCTAAAGTTATTGCCGCACCTAGAAGAACCACCCATGATTTCTTCATTTTTCCTCCATTTCTTCTGCTAGCCAGTACAGTTTGCTGTAGCTGGAATTCGCAGTTCGAGGAGCCGTCAAAACTGACGACCCCAGGTAGGCTTGGTAAACGGATGGTAGGCCCTCAGAACTTCGAGATACTACTGCCCTGAGGGCCAGTTCTGGAGCGGGGACCTTGACCGGCCTCGCGGAGAATAGTATGACGAGAACGTAGCGCCTAAGGTCCAATCGATGGCTGGACGGACATCTGATAAATCCCGCTCTCATCCTTAACTTGCGGATAACAGACAGCGCCTAAAATGGATTTGGAATTAAGAAATAGGCAAACGCGGGATACGGTCTCGCTTAATCACTTTGGCGGCTGTGCCCGGATCACCGGGCATTCGGAAGTAACGTGCTTGTTCGTACAACGGTTTTCCGGAAGTTGGAAGACTCCTCTTCGACTAGTTGGCTGAGTCGCTCTCGGACGAGTATCAGAATGAGACCATAGTTGAGTCGGCGCGTACGCGCCCTCTCTCTTTTGGGGGCGTGACTCTCGGTAAGGAAAGATGCCGTCGCACGAGCACCTGTTGTTCCCAATGAATCGCATCGAAGGGTAGGTGAATCCAATTCTCTTGGAAAAGTCGGGCCCTTTTGGCCGACAGATTTAGTTGCCGCATTCGGATAGCCGCCGGCTCTGCCCTACCGTAGGCTTCGGATCCGAGGGCAATAACATGGCTGCCATCACTGATCCATTTCTGCAGTCACAACTGGAGGAGCGCAAACGTCGTCTCGAGGACGCCCTCGTGGGGAACCCGGAGAACGCTTCCTTGTTTCAGCTCCTCGAGGAGGTGGACTCCGCTCTCGATCGCATGGAGCACGGCGCATACGGCATCTGTGAGGAGTGCCACGACTCTATCGAGAGGGATCGCCTGCTAGCAGACCCGCTCGTGCGGCTCTGCCTCGACCACCTCACTGCCCCTCAGCGGCGCCGGCTGGAAGAAGACCTTGAACTAGCGGCACGCGTCCAGCGGAGGGTCCTGCCGCCCCGGCCTTTCAGAGCGCATGGCTGGCGGGCGCATTATCACTATGAACCCCTCGGCGTGGTCAGCGGCGATTACTGCGATCTGATCGCCTCGGAAAGTGCCGCAGAAGGCCTTCTGTTTTTGCTGGGAGACGTTTCTGGAAAAGGCGTCGCTGCCTCCCTGCTCATGACCCATCTTCACGCAATGTTTCGAAGCTTGGCCAGCGTCGGCCTGCCCCTTCCAGAAATAATGGGGCGGGCGAATCGGCTCCTCTGTGAGAGCACGGCCGCCGGCCAGTTTGCAACCCTCGTCTGCGGACGGGCGACCTGCTCGGGCGAGGTCGAGATCAGCAGCGCAGGCCATTGTCCCGTTCTGGCCGTCCGCGATGGCGAGGTTGCACTCTTTGCATCGACGGGCATGCCCCTGGGAATGTTTTGTGACGGCGACTATCCCACACATCGGACCAAGCTGGAACCTGGCGATTCTCTTTTTCTCTTCACTGACGGAGCATCTGAGGCCCGTGACGCCTCAGGCGCGGAATATGGCGTGGATCGCTTGGCGAAGCTCGTCGGCTGCCAGCGTACGTTCGCTCCCGAAGCTTTGGCAGCCGCATGCCTGAAAGAACTGCGCGATTTCTCTTCGGGCGCACCAAAGGCCGATGACCTCACTCTCCTAGTCCTGCGCCGAGAAAACTAACTATCCGGCGCTACCGCACGAACTGGGGAAGAGACACCCCCTTGCTCATTTTGGTCGGCGGCCAGTTTTTGACTGCGCCACCTCATGCCCCAGGATAGGTTCCGGGTAGCCGACGATCAGGGAGTAGGCAGTTCGGTTGAACGCTGCGCCCAATCGGGGTGAGCGAGACTCGGGCTGGAGAATTGTATCGGGCGGCGGCCGGGTGTATGTTACTGCTGAACCAGGCAGCTCAAGTCCCCGACCACGGCAATCCTTATCTTTTGGAGTTGACGATGGAATCCGACGGCAATCGAAATCTTTCACGGCGTGCGGTACTCGCGATGCCTCTCCTTGCGGCTGGACTTCCCATCTTGGAGCAACCGAGCCTATCGTCTGAAGTTGAAGTTAAGGGTGAAGTTCAGGGCACAGCGCCGCGTCCCTTCCGCGTAAACATTCCTGAAGCGACCATCAAGCA
>DASPYR010000112.1:0-4769 GCA_035636675.1 Rugosimonospora sp.
CCAGGCGATTTCTATCTGATGGCCTCAAAAGAAAGATTTTCTGTGCCGCCTTCCTACGCCGCTGAAATGGAACCATTCGATCAATCCATCGGCGATTTTAGCGTCCACTATGCCGGATTTTTTGATCCGGGATTTGGGTACGGCGCAGCAGGCGAAATTAAGGGCACGAAAGCAGTGCTAGAGGTTCGCGCGCACGAGGTGCCGCTTTTGCTCGAAGACAGGCAGATTATTGGAAGGCTCATCTATCACCGAATGGCGAATGCCCCAGAGAAACTATACGGTCAGGCGATTGGCTCGTCGTATCAGCAACAAGGACTGGCGCTGAGCAAGCAGTTCAAAGCGGCCGAAACGGCCCGCTCCGCTGTGCCCAAGCCTTAGCACCTCAAAAGAAAAACGGCCCCAATTGCGACGGGGCCGCTTCGTTGGCCAGATCTCCTAAGCTTTACTGCTCTTTGCCCTGGTTCTTAAGGTCGTTGAAGGTGATGTTGTCTTCGCAAATCATTTCCGTGATGTGCCAAGTGGGCTCAAACTCGAGTTCGCGGAATCCCGACCACGTCTTGGTATAGGCCTGGGGATCATCAATGGTAATGTCCACGTGCAGCTTGTTCTGTTCCGGGCGGGTGATGCGCTCGATCACGTGCAACTTGTCGGAATGCGGCAAACCGGCGCGGTCGATCCAGGTCTGGTCATTGAAATCGACCGTGTCAATAACCAGCGTATTCCCCTCCCACCAACCTACCGAATGCCCCATCCACCAGGGATCTTCGTCCTTGGGATGCTCGCGACCCTCATGGGTATAAATTTCGCGCACGAAGTGATTGAATTCGTAGAGAAAATAGACCACCCCCGGAATCTGCACGATTTTCGTTGGGAAGGGATGAACCCAGATGCGCGGCACCCCAGTCGGAAAACAGCCGATCTCCTTACCGGTCGTCGGATTCACCATGTCGGTCGAATCCGGCGTGGCCAGCGGTCCCCAAGACGGCTTGGTGCTCAGGTATTGCTGCTTTCCCCAGGGCGTCATCAGCGGCACCGCATCTTTATGCGAAATGAAGGAATATCCCGCGTACTCGCGTGCGCTCGGCGGCATTTTCGGTTCCCACATGCCGGAAAAGTCCGGCTCGCCCCAAGCGGTCTTGGGCACCTGCCAGGCGGGCTTGGCCGTGCCTGATTGGGACTTTCCCGAGCTGCCGCCAGTTTGAGCCAGCAACGCATAGGAGCAGGCCAGCAGCGCGATCAGTGCGATGGTCCAATGCAGCAATCCACGAGGCATACATCAAGCTCCTTCTTGGAGGTCTTCGATCCCTTCCGAGTTCCTTCGGCAGCTAGACGAACTCCGCCGGCTCAGCTCTGGCCTGGCGGCGGAGGCGGGCCCAGAGGAATCTCCTTCCCGTCCGCATCGTAGATTTGACGGAGGTTCAAAACCTTGGTGCCGTTCTTGGCGACGTGACCGGTAACTTTGATCATCTGGCCGGCGTGGAGTTTGTGCCCGTTCCATCCGTAGTGAACCAAATGATTGGGGGCGGTCATCTCCACGTACCACTTGGTGACGTTCCCGCCAGCATCCTTCACATCGAGGAAAATCAGCGGGTGCGGCTGAATAAATTGAAAGTCCGTTATGGTCCCCGTCAGCGTCGTCAGCGTCGAATTGTCATAGGCCGAAGCGCCATGATGGGCGAAAACGGGAGCGCAAAGCACCAAAAGCGCTAACGGCAAGAGCAGCGTGAATGAGTACTTGGACATCGCGAAAACCTCCCTACGATTACGCGGATTCTCCCATCGCGGCTGCTGAGTGTCAATCCGCGCTAATTCTAAAGACGGACTGCGGCGATGCCCGGTTTCGCTCCCGCATAAATTCACATTGCCCTGCGCGACATTCAGTGCATCGCATGAAAGCAGGCCCGGCGCCGAGGGTCAGGTTTGCGCTGTTCCTCCAGTAACCCGTTGGGGAATGGTCAGCCAGAATAACCGTGCTATACTTCTCGCCCCTGTCCTGCCGCAAAGTACGGCCGGGCCGGCCGCTTACGGCGCCGCGGAGGTGGATTTATCGCTGAACGAAGTTTTCGAGCCACAGAACGTACCCGGGTGAACGAACGCATCCGGGCTCGGGAAGTTCGTGTAGTAGACGAGGATGGCGGGCAACTGGGCGTGATGCAGCCGTTTGAGGCGATGCGGGTGGCCCGCGAGCGCGGCTTGGACCTGGTGGAGATTTCTCCTAATGCAGAGCCGCCAGTCTGCAAGATCACCGATTACGGAAAATTTCTTTATCAAGCGAACAAAAAGGCCCACGAACAGCGCAAGCATCAAAAGGGCACGCAGCTTAAGGAAGTGAAGTTCCGGCCGGCCACCGCCGAGCACGATTATCAGGTCCGCAAAAACCAGATCATCAAGTTTCTGGGCGAGGGCCACAAAGTGAAGGCCATGATTTTCCATCGCGGCCGTGAAATGGCCCACCAGGAAGTGGGCCGCGCGAAGATGGAGCGGCTGCTGAAAGACATAGTCGATCACGCGTTGGTGGAGATCGGACCGCGGATGGAGGCCAATATATTGATGGCTCTGCTAGCACCCAAGAAGGGCGGAGTGCCCGTGCGGCCGCCGGCAACGGCGGGCACGAGTCAAGCGTGAAACAAAGGACAGTCTGTGGCGAAAAAGCAAAAAACGAAACGTAAGCTGAAGTCGCATCGCGGCGCCGCCAAGAGATTCAAGATCACCGCCAACGGGAAAATATTGCGCATGCATTCGGGCAAGCGGCATCTGCTCGGTACCAAGCTGCCGAAGCGCATGCGCCGCCTGAAGAAGCTGGCGCAAGTCGATCCTGCGGATGCTCCCCACGTTCGCCGGATGTTGCCGTACGGCTGATCTTCTGAAATTGAGTTTTGTGCCAGGCAGCGCGCTATCCGCCACGGCGGGCCTGCCGGCCAGTTGGCTGCGGTCGAAGTGAACCTGGATCTTCGCTGATCGCCGCCAAATCGCTCCGCTTGGCTTTTGGACGCAACGGAGCAAATCCTCAACACGCCGTGGAGACGCGCGACACCGTCGTTGGCCGTCGACTTAGCCGATTTATGTGCGTCCGCTACCTGGCGCGCAACATCGGTGAGACCGGGCTTACGCCGCTGCGTGCGATCTCCGCGCAGGAGAGACAGCAATGGCTAGAGTGAAACGTGGCACCAAGCGCCGCGCGCGCCGTAAGAAATATCTGCGCCGCACGAAGGGCTTCTTCCTCACCAAGAGCAAGCTCTACCAGTCGGCCCAGGAGGCCGCCAATCGCGCCGACCGCTACTCTTATCGCGATCGCCGCAATCGCAAGCGACAGTTCCGCCGCCTTTGGATCCAGCGCATCGGCGCCGCCGCCCGTTTGAACGGGCTTTCCTACAGCGAACTCATGCACGGCCTGAAGGCGGGAGGGGTCGAAATCGACCGCAAAATCCTGGCCGATCTTGCCGTCCGCGACGCCGCAGCCTTCGCTCAAATCGCAGCCCAGGCGAAGCGGGCGGCTGGGACGCCCTGATGCGTTAGTCTTCAGCGGCACTCGTAATGACAGACGATCCGACAACCCAAACTCTCGATCAGCTTGGCATCACTGACGATTCGCTGGTAGAGGCACTTTTTCAAGAGGTGCGCCAGCGTTTTGATAAGCAGACAATCAATTTGCCTGATGACGAAATCGACTGGAGGATGAAACGAGACGCTTGGCTTGGCCGAAAGGCGGGTGTCATCACGCGCATTACGGAAAACTGGCTCAAAACAGCCGCGCCACGGCTGCGCCCGACAGTAGGGCGGTGCCTTAATGATCTGCGCAGCCATGTCGAGGAGCGGCTTGAGCAGTTGCATGCGGCAGTTGTCGCCGCGGCGGAGAGCGCGGCGCTTGCTCGCGAGCGCGTCGATCTCTCTCTGCCGGGGGTGATGCGGCCGATCGGTTCGCGGCACCTCGTCCAGCAAACTTTCGAGGAAATCGAGCGTATCTTTCTTTCGCTCGGCTTTAGCGTGGTAGAAGGCCCTGAGATCGAAACGCCTTACTACAATTTCGAGGCACTGAATATCCCGGAACACCATCCGGCGCGAGATACCATGGATACCTTCTATCTCGACCTTCCGCCGGGATCGCAGCCGCATCTGCTGCGCACGCATACTTCGCCCATGCAAGTGCATACAATGGAAAAGCAGCAGCCTCCTGTGCGCATCATCGTGCCTGGAAAGGTCTACCGCCGGGATAATCCTGACGCGACGCACTCCTACATGTTCCACCAGGTGGAGGGATTGGCGGTCGATACGGACATCACCTTTTGCGAATTCAAGGGCACAGTGGAATATTTCGTGCGCGAATTCCTCGGGTCTGCCGCGAAGACGCGCCTGCGTCCCAGCTATTTTCCGTTTACCGAACCTTCCGTCGAGGTGGATGCGAGCTGCTTCGTCTGCATGGGCCGCGGCTGCCGGCTATGCAAATTGTCCGGCTGGATCGAGCTGTTTGGCGCGGGCATGGTGGATCCCGCCGTCTACGGGTTTGTCAATTACGATGCGACGCGAGTCTCTGGGTACGCGTTCGGTTTGGGAGTCGACCGCCTCTCGCAGCTCAAGTACGGAATCGATGATGTGCAGCTCTTCTTTCAAAACGATGTGCGCTTCCTGCGGCAATTTCCCTGACGCGCGATGCCCTGACCCTCGATGAAAATCCTTTACGACTGGCTCAAGGAGTTTGTGGCTGTCCCGTTTGCGCCGGGAGAACTGCGCGAACGATTGTCGCTGGCCGGAATCGCCGTCGAAGGCGTGTC
>DASPYR010000113.1:0-5366 GCA_035636675.1 Rugosimonospora sp.
ATTCGCGCCCTGGCTCATTCGCGCGGCAAGCCGGCGCATGGCCGCCAAAGCCGGCTCATAACTAAAGGCGGCCCTGGAACACCGCCTTTTCGGGCGAATCCGCTGCTGCGGCAGCAGCTCTCGATCAGTCTTGCATTGAAACGAGCGGGGTGTTTCTGATCCAATCTCGCACCTCGTCGAATTTTCGCACTGTTTTTAAGAATTCTTCTTGCGGACCTATTGCGTGCCGCACAATATCCATGCATATGACGTTTTCTTCGATCATTTCTGTTATCTCGGCCAGGCTCTGATCTTGTGACAGGCCGCGCTCCTTATAGGATGCGGTTTGCTCAGCAAGTTTGTACATCGGATCATTTGTAAGTGCCAGGTAGTGATCATTCACGGTTAAGAAATGATCGATCGCAATGACGGCGGTTCTTTTGTTGCCGTTCAGAAACGCATGATTCGCAATTATCGAATGGAAGAGCGCGACCGCTTTTTCCGGAATTGTGGGGTATGCGTCCTCGCCAAGAAGCGTGTGGAACGGCCTTGCGGCAGCCGATTCAATCAAGCGGCGATCGCGCTGTTCGCGTTCGCCTATGGGTTCTGTGCCAGGCCAGAGTAGCGCCACTAGGGCATCATGGATGAATTCGAGATAGTCCGCTTGCAACATCCATGCGGACATAAGGTAGGCTTACTTTGTGGCGAGCTTGTTCAGCGCCTCAAAGTACTTAGCGGCTGAATACACCAGTGCGGGATCGGGAGTTACCCCGGCCTTGCGAAGCTTTTCTTCGATTTGAGCGGTATTCTCTCTAACGCTCTTGGAGAGACTAATCAAAGCGCGACGTGCCTTCAGGCTCATCGTCCTCTCCCTCCTTACCGCACTTATTTGATGCTTGAATTAAAGCAGGTGAAACAGCCCGCGTCAAGAGTACAAATGACTCAATGCACATGTTGAACGCCTTCGTTGGCCGCCCCGCGGCTGACTGCTTGAAAAAACAAGACTTATATTGCTGCGTATTCACGCTCGGCGTGCAATCCAAGCTTACGCACGTCGAGAAGTCATTCCTTGCGGTGGAACCAACCTAGCCCGGCGCGCACCTGGATGACATTGATGCCCGGGTTACCATCGGTGAGCCCGGCGTCGGAGATGTGCAGCCAGCGCACCTCGAGGCTCCAGTGCGCTTTGCCGTGGCCCACGTTAGCGCCAATGCCCGTCCCGGACGCAAAATTGATGCGCGAGACGCCTGCCGGCACTCTGCTACTGGTGAAGAGGATGCCTCCACCGAAGTCGAAATAAGGCGCCACGCGGCCGCTCGTGTCGAAGTTCCATTTAAGTGCAAAGGGATTGAGGCCCACGCCGTAGGCGACACCCTGGGGCTGAAAGATCAGATACATCGGCACGGCATCCACGGCATACTCGAAGCGTCCGCGAAGAAAACCGGGACCGCGCGCATTGGTCAAAATCCAGCCGTAACGCAGGCCGGCATTCCACACGCCCGTAGCCCCCACTCCATTGAGCGCGGAGTGCCCTGCGCCAGTCCATACCTGAATCTCGCTGCCGCCCTTTTGCGGCGTGGGCTCGGCGACGGATTGTCCCCGCGCTGCCGCGCCGGCCAGCGCCAGCGCGAACACCACCACGGCCACTGGTCTTCTCACTCTTCCCCCGGTAAAGCACATCTGATGCAGCAGGTGGCCCAAACGTGGCGAAGAAAATACCATCATTCCTGCTCCCAGCCTAAGCACTCGTTTAGAATTGGGAGGGAGTGAAGCCGGAGCCGAAACACACATGGGCCGGGTCAGCGAAAAAATCACCACGTTTCTGCCCTGGTCGGAGATCGAACCGGAAGCGCAGAAGCAGATCCTCAACACCGCCGAGCTCCCTTTCGTCTTCAAATGGGTGGCGGTGATGCCGGATTGCCATTACGGCAAGGGCGCCACCGTAGGCACCGTGATCGCCACCAAAGGCGCCGTCGTTCCGGCCGCGGTAGGCGTGGACATCGGCTGCGGCATGATCGCGCTTCAGACGCCCCTCGGGCACGATGACCTGAAGGAACTGCACCGCCTCCGCGAAGGCATCGAGCGGCGCATTCCCATGTCCGCCGGCCGCAACAACTCCAAAATCACAGACACCGCCGAGCCGCGTATCGCCGAACTCAAAAAGCTCGAATCCGCCACCAGCGCGCGTTACAGCGGCTTCGACAAGGAATGGGAACTCGCCCTGGGCACGCTCGGCGGCGGCAATCATTTCGCCGAAGTCTGCCTCGACGAAAACGACAAAATCTGGCTGACGCTGCATTCCGGTTCGCGCGGCGTGGGCAATCGCATCGGCAATCACTACATCCGCCGCGCGCAGGAGCTTTGCAAAAAGCGCCATATCGCGCTGCCCGATCGCGATCTAGCGTATTTAGTCGAGGGCACCGAGGAGTTCGCCGATTACCTGCGCGATCTGAAATGGGCGCAGAAGTTCGCGCATCTGAATCGCGACGAGATGATGGACCGCATGCTGCGCGAGCTGAGCTACCACGTCTATGGCGAAGCCGGCCCCCAACGCAAGCTGGACCGCGAACTCGAAACCGAGCGCATCAATTGCCATCATAATTTCACGCAGATCGAGCATCACTTCGGCCACGACGTGTGGGTCACGCGCAAAGGCGCCATCGAAGCCCGCGAAGGGATGCGCGGCATGATTCCTGGTTCCATGGGCACGCGCAGCTATATCGTTACGGGCCTCGGCAATGCCCAGTCGTTTCAGTCCGCTCCTCACGGCGCCGGACGCCGGATGTCCCGCACCAAGGCTCGCGCCGCCTACGCCATGAAGGACCTCGAAGCCGCCATGGCCGGCATCGAATTTCGCAGGTCCAAAGTGCTGCTCGACGAAATCCCCGCCGCCTACAAGGATATCGATCAGGTCATGGAACATGCCCGCGATCTGGTGCGCATCGACCATACCCTGCGCCAAATCGTGAACTGCAAAGGCGACTGATCGCTCTTTCGGCGGTTCGTCTGCTCGCCCCGCCGCCGCATTGTCATCCCGAGGGCCGCGTTTCGCCGTCCTCAGCGCACGCCTCTCGAGCGCGAGCATTCGCGTGGTAACAAAACGCGCGTGCGTTGGGGCGCAAACCCGAGGGATGTGCTTTTTTCCTCTGTCAGCCCTTCGCGATGGTATAATATATACTACTATCGGACCGATGGTCGATCTCCGCGAATATCAAGATCAGACCGGCGGCAGCCCTTTTCGCAAATGGTTTGACCGCCTGAATGCCGAGGCGGCGCGTAAGGTGACAACAGCTCTCTATCGCGTTGGACTGGGAAATTTCTCCAACGCCAAAAGTGTTGGTGCCGGTGTTTACGAGTGCCGGATCAATTTCGGTCCTGGTTATCGCGTCTATTTCGCCAAGGACGGCGAACTCATTGTCATTCTTCTCGGCGGTGGAACGAAGCAACGTCAACAGAACGACGTCGAGGTCGCGCTCGACCGATGGGAAGACTACAAGCGCCGAAAAAAACAACAGAAGGGAACATGAGAATGGCGTTAACGAAAGATTTTAGGCAAACGGTTCAGGCGCGGGCGAGACGCAATGCTGCCTTTCGGGAGGGTCTTCTCAGCGAAGCGGTCGAAAGCCTTCTTTCCGGAGAGGTGGCCCTCGGCAAAGAACTGCTACGTGATTACATTAATGCGACAATCGGTTTTCCCAAGCTGGCCGGGCATATCAAAATGCACGTAAAAACCCTTCACCAGATGTTTGGCCCGCGTGGAAATCCCACTGCCGGCAATTTGTTTCGAATCGTCGCCTACTTGCTGCGCGTGGAGGGCGTGCGCTTCCAGGTTCGATCTGCGCGCGCAGGCCTGCATAAGCATAGAAAGGGGCGCCCATCTTCTGTGCGGACAAAGCGCTCCGCGTCTGCCGCCTAGGGCATTCAAACCGCTGACCTAGAACCAAAGGAACCAGGGCCGTGGTACGCGCGTTCTATCGACTCCGCGCGCCGTCGTCGCTAACCTGCACTCACGCGATGAATGTAGCGGCGACGGCGAATTCGGCCGGGAAGAGACCACGGCCCGCTACAAGGCGCGCATTGGAGTGCTCGTTGACCTGGCTCGCCCGATTCGCGCAGTCCCCGTTTGTGCACCACAAGTGCACAAAACAAAACTTCTGTACCGTAAAAGGAGTCGCCCATGCCTGAGTTGGATGTGCAGATTCTCGCAGCCCTGGCACAAACCGTAGCCAAATCCGAGCGCAAAGCAGCCCGCACTTATGCGCCCGCCGTCCGTCCCGAACGCCGCCGCGATCGGCGCAACAAAGGGCCACGGCAGGTCTGGATACAAGCCACGGACGCGAACGGCAAGTTGATCGAGGAAATTCAGGTCATGCGGGATTACAGCCGCGGAGGCTTTTATTTCGTCTCCAGCCTGCACTGCTATTGCGTGGGCATGCGCGTGCACGTCATCCCGGCATTCGGTTCGCTAAACCTGGAATTCGTCGCCGAAGTCGTGCGCGTCGAGCCCAAACCCAAGATGGCTTACGGAATCGGCGTGAAATTGCTGCACGCCCGCGACCCCATCGCCCCCCACAACTCCGCCAAGTCGTAGCCGCAAATTGCACCGCCGCACGCCGTGCATTCCGAGGAGCGGGCCGCGCCGTTTGCGGCGACGAACCGGGGACCCCGGCGCTACTGCAACCTGAAGCGCGGCGCTACAAAAGAGCACTACGCTACGCCTGCGCCGACGCGCGCTCTCCAAACACGTAACGGTTGCCATTGGGAAAATTCGCGGCCAGAAAGCACACCCACTTCCCTCCCGCAAACTCCGGCAACACCGCACTCGCGTCTTCGTATTCGTATTCGGCGGCTTCCAGATTCACCGTTACGTTCAGGTATTCGCCCTCCACCAGCGCCGCGATCAGCACCTGATGCGAATGGGGCAGCACGCTTTTGACAAACGCCGAATTCACCGCGCGCAAGCCCGGCGGCCGCGTCATCACCAGTTGCAGCGGCGACTGCTCATCGCGCCATTTGTCGAAGATCAGGTACGCGTCTTCAGACGAAATCCGGCTCACAGGGCACCGCTTTTATTTTCGCCTCGGTCGCATGGTTTGTCGACGCCGCCGGTGCAGCCGGCGTCGCTGATGCCTGGCGGAAATAACGCGCCGGCGGATACATGCCCGCACGAATCAGCTCCGCGCCCACGCGCGCGCGAATCTCCTCGGCCCAATCCGACCAGGTGCGTTCGGATAAACCGAGCAGGTGCCGCACGGCCTGATATTCGGCGCCGCCGAGATAATACATGCGGAAAAGAATCAGGCGCGAAGCCCGTGGCGTGGATCGCGAAGCCCTAGAAGCTCTTGCGCTTCTCGAGCCGGAAAAGGGCTTGGTCATCAAGCCGCTTT
>DASPYR010000114.1:0-21154 GCA_035636675.1 Rugosimonospora sp.
TGAGGTGCTTCGGCGACGTGTTCCGCGATCAAGCAGGGATCTGGACGGCGCCGGCGCGGCTTCGCGGGCGCAAATGGCTTTGGCTGGCCCCTTTTGCGGCGGCGACGACGCTGGCATTTGTCTACGATGTGCGGGCCATGAATGCGCTGGGCCCGTCCACCACACGAGTCCGCGTGAGCAATGATTTTACGCACCTGGGCGCCGGCTACACGTTGGTCGGCGCCGCCGGGCTGACCTACTTGATCGGAAAATTGGATCACAAGGAAGGACCGCGCGAGACCGGCATGCTGGCGCTCGAAGGCATAGCCGACGCCAGCCTGGTCGTGGAGGCGCTCAAACTTGCGACCAACCGCCAGCGCCCATATGTGCCACCAGGCACGGGAAAATTCTGGCCTGACGACACGGACATCTATACTTTTAGCAGCTCATTTCCCTCAGGCCATGCGGCCGCCACCTGGGCCTTTGCGCGTGTGATGGTTGAGGAGACGCCGGGCCATCCTTGGTTGCATGTTGCACTCTACGGTTTAGCGACGGGCGTGGCCATCGCGAGAGTCACAGGAGAAAACCATTTTCCGTCCGATGCCTTGGTAGGTTCGGTGCTCGGCTATAGCATTGGCGGATACGTTTACCACCATCATTCCGCCTTCTACGAACCGAAGGCAAAATCGGTGCGCATCGAACCGCTTTATAATCCAGCCACCGAATCTTACGGCGTATCTCTCTCTATCCATCCTTAAAACGCCTTTTGGGATGTGAGTGTGATCGCGGCAAGCATCCTGCGGTTAGGAGCCCGCGTGGCAATTACTTCAGCGGATGTATTCACCAGCCAAGCGCCAGAAATCGTTTGTGTAGTAGTGCGAAATCACATTTCCGAATAAATGGCAGATTCCGTGGCATGCGGGGATCTCGCCATAGAGTTTTTTCCCTCTGGCGAAAACTTCGGCCAGCGAACCTTCGCGCAACAGATTGCCTCCGATCTTCCGGAGCGGCTCGCAGGGATAGAAAACGTCGCCATTGGGGTAGACTCGCGGAAACATGGTCGGGAAGCACTGGAAATCGCCGAAGCGCAGAAGCGTCTCGATGATGCGCGGCGTTCCATTGATGGGCTGAAGATTTTGTTTGCGCCGATCCACGATTTTGCGCACCAGTTCGAGGTAGCGCGGATTTTCGATCAAGTGAAGATTGGGCAGTTTTTCTTTCAGCGCGCTTTGCGTCGCAAATACGAAGCCTTGCTCGCCGGCCCAGTCCAGAATGCGCTCAATTTCACCGATGTTCCATTCCTCGATCACCGTGCTGATGGTGATGGTTCGCGGATGAGGCATGCGCGATTTCGCGAGCGCGATATTCTCCATCACCTTCGGTAAGGCCGCGGGCTTGGACAACGGATTCGCCGGATCCATGGTTAGCGCGTCCAGGCTGATCACCAGGCCGGTCAGATTTTCGAAAAGGCTGGAGCGGCGGTCCAGCAGAGTTCCGTTGGTGATGAGCATAACCGAGCGAAAACGCAGGCGCCGGCGGGCGGCGGAGATCAGTTCCTCGATATCGGGGCGCAGGGTAGGTTCGCCCCCGGTGAACACAATGGAGTCGGTCTCGCGCCGAATCACGCGCAGAAGGCGCAGCGTTTCACTGGTGGTCAGCTCTTCGCTAAAGACGTCCGGCTCTTTCTGAGTGCAGTAACTGCAGGCCAGATTGCATTTGTGGGTGGCATAAAAAATGAGCGCGTAAGGCGCGACGATATTGGTCCGCAGGATTTTGCGCCGATAAAGATTGGTGAAATAGAGACGGAAGTTCTTGAGGGCGAGCGGGGCCTGGGCCACCAGGCCGGCGATGAGCGTGCGCGTCGAGATGGTTCGCCTGGGTTCCATGGATGCGCAAAAGAGTTTGCGCCATCTACTCGGTGAAGACAATCCCCACGCCGACCTGATCCTTCTCAGGTCCCGGCTCGATGCGCACGACGTATCCGCGCAGCGCCAGCCGCTTGGCATCGCCATCCCCGGGATTTTCCAACATGACGTGCAATTCCGATTGCAGTTTGGGGCTGTGGTCGAGATAGATCAGCGCACCCTGCAGACTGAGATCGCGGATCACGGTGTCCTCTTGGAAAGCTCTTCCTTCTTCGGTGAAGCCCATCACCCGGGCTCGGAAATGCGCCTCGCGCCGCAAGCCATTTCGCGCCGCGGGGATCACCACATCGGTCCGGTCTTCCGCGAGGGTCATGACCATGCCTTCGGCGGCGGCCCAGGTATTCTCGAATTCCGCGCGCGCATCGCGCAGGATGCCATCTACGGTTTTATCCGAGGAATCCGGGTCATGATGAAAAAGAACCAGATTGCGCACGCCGGCGGCCTCGGCAATGCGCACGCCCTCGCGCCAACTCGAATGGCCCCATCCGCGATGATGCTCCAGTTGCTCCGGGGTGTACTGGGCGTCGTTCACGAAGATATCCGCACCTTCGGCGAAGCGCCGCAAGTTGCGGTCGTATTCCAGATTTCCGGGCTCATTGTCGGTGGCGTAGACGATCGTACCGACTGATGTTTCGATTCGATAGCCTAAGCAGCCCTGCGGGTGGTTCAGCGAGCAGGTGCTCACGCGAGTATCTCCGATCGAGAAACAGTCCCCGCCAGCGACGTCGGTGAATTTGCGCGCCGCCGACATGGCATGGAGGTCCACCGGGAAGTAAGGATGGGCCATCTGCGCTTCAAAGACGCGCTTCAGGCTGTCGCGTCCGAGAAATTCCGATCGAAAGCTGTAAAAGTGAAATTTATTTTGCGATGGATATAAGGGCGCGAAGAAGGGAACGCCCTGTATGTGATCCCAATGGTAATGGGTCACAAGGATTTGCGCCTCGATCGCTTGGTCCGCTTCCGCTGCCGCGGCCAAGCGATTGCCGAGAATTCGCAAGCCGGTGCCGCAATCCAGGATCAACCGGCAGCCGTCGGGCGTGATTAACTCGAGACAAGGCGTGTTTCCGCCATAGCGCAGCATGGCTCGATCCACTGTCGGAGTCGACCCACGCACGCCCCAGAAGCTGAGTTTGGCGACCTTTGCCATAATCACAGGATTGCTTGGGATCGCGCCGCTCGATTCTGATTACGCCGCGGCCATGGCCGGAAATCCTTCGTAAACACCAGATTAAAGGAATACTAGGCGCCGGTTTGCGGGGAAGTCAAAGGGCTTTCGGGCGGCGGTTGCTTAGAACGTGAGGACCCAAATCGGCACGCCATCCCGGCATTCGCACGCTGCCATGACGCATTTCCTTCCCACCCCGGAAGTGTGAAGTAGAATGGTTTCCATGCACGTGCACCACCGCGGCGATGCCCATGCACACGGAAAGCCGGCCCGCGGATTCCTTTCTGCGGCACTGCTCGCCACGCTCGTACTGGTAGGGGCGGAATTCTTGGGCGGTTACCTGGGCCATTCCATCGCCCTGGTGAGCGATGCGGTCCACAATCTCTCTGATGTGCCCACCATCCTGATCTGCTGGATCGCGGCGCACTGGGCGGAGCGTCCCGCGGATCCGGAGAGGACCTTCGGTTATCGCCGCGCGGGGATTCTCGCGGCGTTCACAAATTCCATCTTGCTTCTGCTCGTGGCACTGGCCCTCTTCTGGGAGGCTTTCGACCGTTTTCGGCGCCCCGTTGCAGTGCATGAGCAATGGATGATCGGGCTATCGCTCTTTGCGCTGGTCATCAATGGCGCGATCACATTGGGCCTGATGCGCGGCCGCAAGGATTTGAACTTGCGCGCGCTGCTGATACATAACTTTGGGGATGCTCTTTCCAATATCGGCATTCTTGCAGGCGCGTTGCTCATCCGGATAAGCGGAGCACTGTGGCTCGATCCGGCACTCGGCGTGATTATCGCGGGTTTCGTTGTCTGGTCCAGTATCGGAATCCTGCGCGAATCCACGCACATCCTGCTGGAAGGCTTGCCCCGGGAAATGCGCCTTCCGGAAGTGGCTCGTGCCATCCTGGAGGTTCCCGGCGTGCAGGAAGTGCACGATATCCATATTTGGACACTCGGCGCGGGCGATCACGCGCTTTCTTGCCACGTACGCATTCCCGACATGCACATGGAGGAAAGCGAAAAAATCTTGGGCGAGGTTCGCGCACGGCTGGCGAATGCGTTTGGTATTCATCACACCACGGTGCAATTTGAGCGCGCCGGCTTGCCCGAGACTGGTTTCTACATGCCGGAACCTTTCCGTTCCAGCAAAAGCTGAGATCTGCCCTCCAGCGTGCATTTTTTCACAAACACGCACTGGCTCACCGCGGGTGCGAGACCGCTGCTGTCCGCAGCGAAGCGAGGGAGCTTCCTTTCTGGTTGAGGCGATTTGAAATTTTTCGGGAGAAACGCGCGCCCTACTCGGGAAGAGAAACAGACGTGCCGTTGGCATCGTTCATTTGCCGCGTGGCGTCCTTATCCAGCTCGCTGACGGGAAAGGAGCGCCTAGTGCCCTGATTCGTGATGTAAGTAAGTTGACCATTCCTGACGGTAAAGGCCACGGCCAGCAGCACCTGGCCGTCGTTACGCATCAGAATCAGCTGTCCCAATTCGGGGGGTGGCGGGGGCGGAACTTGCGGCGTTGTGGCTCTCGGGGCGGCTTCCGCCGGCGGAGTGGCGGGTTGCGGTTGCGGCGGCGGGGGCATAACGAATATCGGCTGCCGTTCGCCTTCGGCGTAGTAATCAGGGATCTCGGCGGGATAGGACAAAGACAGTGGATCAAAGAAGATGGGCGCAAAAAATGGGGAAAAGCCATTGTTTATGAACAGGAAGCGCTGTTGAAATCCGCGGCTAACCGCCGCCAAATGTGGAAAGTCGAAGCCCAGACCTGGCACGCCGTCTAGGGGCGCAAAATTCGGATTCAATGGAGTTGCTACGACCGGAGGAAAGAAGAAACCTCGCCTGAAGCCACCGGTGCGTCCCAGCCGCGACATTCCGCGGACCTGCCCCGAGAACCCGCGCATCGGAGCCGAGAACCTGCGGACAGGCACTGCAGATCCGCGCATGGGAGCTGAAAATCCGCGGCCCTGTCCCGAGGCTGATATGGCAACGCCCAAGCTCAGCGCTATCAGGAATCCGACTTTGTGTATCCCTTCAGCCATTGACCGTGGAAGCCTAAGCCACCCTAATAAACAAGATGATTCCGCGGGTCCGCTGGTTGCAGGCTTCCCGGCGACGCTGGGACGCATCGTAACTCCCCCATACGGCCGCTTCTATGCTATACGTATCCCTCGTGCGATCCGAACAAACCAGTTCTAAAAACGTACCTCCGAATTCTCGCCCCGAATCGAGGCAAAGGGAAGAGAAGAATGAGAATCCGTCGAGTTTCTGTCCCGTGTGTTCGGCACGGCTGGAAGCTCATAAGTGCAAGTTGCGTTGCCCCACATGCGGCTATTATATGTCTTGTTCGGATTATTATTGAACTTGCTTATCGAAGTGGCGGCCCGATAGCGGTCCGGCAGCGATTTGAGCGGCCGGAGCGCTTGCAAGCCAACCAAAGGAGTCGAACCCATGGCACTCAAAATGAATACGCGCGAAGTGGATGGCATCGCTGTGGTGGGGCTTGACGGGCGTGTTGTTCTCGGCGACGAGAGCAACGCCTTGCGAGAACAAGTGAAGAAGATGCTGGCAGCGGGCAAAAAGAAGATTGTCTTGGATATGAGTAACGTGAGTTATATCGACAGCGCGGGCCTTGGCACGCTGGTCGCGGCGCACCATAGCGCCCGTACTCAAGGCGCATCGCTCAAGCTTTCGAATCTTGGAAAGAAATTCCAGGAAATTCTGCAAGTGACGAAGCTGCTCACCGTCTTCGATGTTTACCCCTCCGAGTCGGCGGCGATCAGCAGTTTCGGCCACTAGGCAAGCGGCTAGTGCCGTTCCAACTATTTTGACCAAATGGCTGGAGGTGCGATGACCTACGCCTACGAAGGGGGGCGCTATCTCAAACAGCACCTCGCTTCTTGGCTGGCCCCGAACCTGATTCGTTCTGGGGCATATTCTGTGATTAACCGGTCCCCGTCAGGTTCGGGGCTGGCTGAAATTCGTAGCAACAAGTTGGAACGGCACTAGTCCAACCTGTACAGCGTGAGGCCGCTGAGCAGTTTGGGATAAAAATCCGTCGATTTCTGAGGCAGGACTTCGCCGGAAAGGGCCATCTCCATCACTTGGTCCACGCCGACGGGATTCAGCAGAAAACAAATCTGCGCCCGCTCCCGGTCCACGGCATCCAAGGCCGCGCCAATCTCTCGCTCGTAGCTGATATTTTGCTCTGCGGTGATCGCGGCGGGCGTGATGCCCAGGCCGTCCTCGAGCAAAACCCGGTGCAACAGAACGACGTCCAGTTTGCGCTGGGCGGCGGATAGATTAGGCATCAATTTCTGCAAATCAGCGTCGCGCCGCAGACGAAGCAGCGTGAAGACACCGCCGGTGTACATTCCGAAAGCTCTTCCGGTTTCTCCGCTCGCCAGCAGATCGCGCTGAAATCGCTCGCACGCCGCAGTACGGGCCGCGTCGCTGCCGAATGCATAATCTTCCTGATCGAAGACGGAAGATATTTTGCGGCGAAACGAGCCCATATCGAAGGAGGGCAGATTTGCCACCAGCCGGTGAGTCGGCAAGATCAGCAGTCCTTCGCCATGGGTATTGAAGAAGGTCATCATGGCTTTCTCGTAAGGAGCATTGCGATCGTCTCCGGCGGCCTTGGCGCGGCACTCGTCACGGTAAGCGAGAGCAGTCTCGTAGCGATGATGGCCATCGGCAATGACCAGTTTTTGAGACGCCATTGCTCGCCCAATATCGGCGATGATTTCCCGGTCGAATACGGGCCAGATACGGTGCACCACCCCATATTGGTCCTTAGCTTCAACGGGGGCCTCGCCGGGATGGCCACGCGCGGCGGTCTCATCGATCAGGCTATCGATGCGCCGTTGCGGATCGGAATAAAGCATAAAAAGCTGACCGGTATGCGTGCGGGTGCGGCGCAGGAGTTCCAGGCGATCGGCCTTGGGCCCGGTGTGCGTCAGCTCGTGCCGAAAAATGACGCGAGCGGCATAGTCCTCCAGCCGGCCCACGGCGATGAAGCCTTTGCGCGTGCGCCGTTCCGCTCTCTCCGGCATTGTATACTCCTGGAAGTAAACGTAAATTCCAGGCTGGGAATCGCGCACCATCACGCCGTCGCGGATCCATGTCTCGAGCGCCTTTTCCGCTCGCGTGTAGACATTATCTGCCGGGGAATCCTTCGGGGAAGGCTTGCCTTTTTCGACGGCGATCAGGTTGTAGGGACTTAGCATTGCATAGCGTTCCTGCATCGCTGGGGTGATTTTGTCGTAGGGTTGGGTGACCACATCGGCGAGTTTCACTCGCTCGAGATTGTAGCGGTAAGCGCGAAAGGGAAAAATCTCTGCCATGAACTAGGATTGCCTCCGTAGGCTGCGAAAAAGGGTCATATTAACAGCCCTTACCAGGATCGTTCAAAGAAACTCGCGCGCATTTGAGGGCTGGCGCCTGCATATTTTCGACTAAAATAATTCTTCACTTCGATGCACGCCAAGCTAAATCCGGACCCAGCGCCTTTCGCGGACGTTCGCGTCCTGATCTTCGATCTCGATGGCACGCTCATCGACTCCGGCGTTGATCTCGCTCTCTCGGTAAATGCCACACTCAAGGAAACGGGGCGCTCGCCCCTGCCGCAGGAGCAGATTTTTGGGTATGTGGGGCAGGGGGCATCGCGGCTGATCGAACAGGCGCTCGGGCCCGGCGCCACTCGCGAGGAATGTGAACAGGCGTTGGCATTTTTTCTCTCTTACTATCGCGAACACATGCTGGACAACACGGTAACTTATCCGGGTGTGCGCGAGGGCCTGGCAGCGCTCGACGGCATGCCCATGGCCGTGCTCACAAACAAACCGGTGCGGTTCAGCCGGCAGATTCTCGAGGGATTGGGATTGGCGTCCTATTTTCGTTACATCTATGGCGGCAATAGCTTCGAGAGCAAAAAACCCAACCCTGCGGGAATGGGTATCTTGTTGCGGGATTTCGGCGCTGCGCCCAAACAAGCCATGCTCGTGGGCGATTCTGAAGTCGACGTGCAGACGGCGCGCAATGCCGGCACGTGGTGCTGTTGCGTGACTTACGGACTGGGCAGCACTCAGCTCGAAAATTATCCGCCCGACCTGCTCGTTAATAGCCTCACGGAACTCGCTGCGCGCCTCGACCAGCAAGCTGCGCAGCCGCGGCGCCGCTAACGCTCGCGAGCAGTGGATTTGATTTCGCGGGGCAACTCTTATGCGCGCAGGGGCAATCCGATAACGAAGGTTCCGTTGGGGATCCGGCGAGATCGAGCGGTAATTAAATCCTATGCATTAGACGGCGCGGAGGCTCCGGCTCACGTCCGCAGCGTTGCGTGGCTGCGCATCTAAGTTGTCCCTTTCCGGCACGCCCAGCCGGGCGAGCGAGATTTGCTGGCAGCGGTTTGATTTTTTCGCCAGTCTTTCCTGGGACTTTGCTAGTCTATTGCCGGACAAGGACTGGCGCAAAGTGCGAAGTAGTGGGGCCACTTGAAAGCGAAGTAACCGATTCGGTCTACAGCTATGCCTTGGGATTACTGCCAACGGAAATACCTCGTAAAACCGGCGATCCTTGCGGTCGCCAGCATTCTGTTTCTCGGCGCGCCTTTAGCCACGGCAGCACAATCTCAGCGCCCGGCCCGGCCGGCATCAAAAACAGCGAATAAGCGGCCCGCCAGCGACACCGCCGTTCCATTCAACGCCGGCGAGCGCCTCTCATTTCGAGTGATCTGGTCAAAATTCGCTGTGAATGCGGGGACCATTCAACTTGCCGTGATCGAGCGGCGCGATTTTTTTGGCCGCCTGGCCTGGCATTTCCGCGCCCTGGCTCAGACGATTGATACGGTGCGCGTACTCTATCCGCTCGACGATCAGTTAGATTCCTACACCGACGCGGGGCAGCTCAACTCGCTCCAATACGAAATGTACCTGCACGAGCAGGGCAAACAGCAGAGCAACTCGTGGAGGCTGATCAGCGACGGGTCTCCCGCTCCCGCCAACGTTACTGCGGCCCGCGTATCTCCCGGCACACGCGACCCCATTGGCCTGCTTTACGTGCTGCGCGCCGCCGATTGGAAGAGTGCCCCGCAATTGCGCGCGCCCGTTTTTGACGGAAAAAACCTCTACGACGTTGTGGCTCACCTGGAATCCACCTCCGAACAGGCCATCGTCCCGGCCGGGCAGTTCGCTTCCTCTAAAATCAGTGTGCGGGTTTACGATCATGGCCAGGAACTGAGCAGTACACGCTTTACCGTCTGGCTGGCACAGGACGCCACGCGCACACCCGTGCTGGTGGAGACGGAATTGCCCATCGGTACGGCGCGTTTGGAGATGACCGCGAAGAACTGATCAGGGCTTGGAGGCTTTTACGGGGGCCGTTACCGGAGCTTTTACCGGACCCTTTGCGGCACGTTCGCCTTCATCGGCCACGGGCGTCCAATTCTCGGCCGGAAAAGCGACGTGCCAGAAGTGCGGGGCGGGTTTGGTAAATTCAATGCCCACTTGCGTCTGACCCTGCACCGTCGGGCCGATATAGACAACTTTGCAAGATTGCGTTTCAGGATTCGAGGCGCTCTTCAATTCCATCTGCTGACCCTGCGAAACTTTAGCCACCAGAGTAATCAGCGCCCCGTGCGCATTTACAACGAGAGTCTTGGTCTCTTCCGTGAATTTGCCCTTCGCGCCGGTGCCCGAGACGGTTACCGGTACGCTGAGAATCACGCGCTGGCTTCGACGACGATTGGCGTCGGGGCCGGAGGTGGACCAAGTGTTCACTAATTCCAAACTAGGCGAGAGGACGCATGGACGCAAGAGCACGAAGGCCCCCAATTTCCTATGACTAACTGGAGCCGCGGCGGCGTTGCGCCCAGAAATTCGCCGCCGCTCGTAACGTCAATCTAGTGCCGTTCCAACTAGTGCCGTTCCAACTTGTCTCGCCAAAGAATGCCTGTCCGCGACCTTCTTGAACTTTTGCGTCGTCAGGGCGAAGCACTTGGCCCAAATAGTTGGAACGGCACTAGCACAGCACGATTTTGTTGCGGTTTCGCGCGATCCGCCGGGTGGCGTTGCGCGTATCCACCACCAGCGGCGCTGCTTCCACAATAGCCTGATAATCGTAGGACGTGTGATCGGTGGCGATGACCACGCAATCAAAGGCGGCCAGATTGGCGGGCGTCAGGTCGACGGAGCGCATGTGAGAGTAGTCGTAATGCCGCATCTTGTGAAGTTGCGGGAAGTAGGGGTCGTTATAATCCACTCGGGCGCCATGTTCGATGAGCAACTGCATGATCTTCAATGTCGGAGATTCGCGCAGATCGTCCACGTCCTTCTTGTAGGCCACGCCAAGGACCAAAATCCGGGAGCCCTTGAGCGCTTTCTGCCGGTCGTTGAGCGCATTGGCGATGGCCTCGACGACGTTATAAGGCATGGCCGTATTGACCTCGCCCGCAAGTTCGATGAAACGCGTGACGAAATCATATTCGCGCGCTTTCCAGGAGAGATAGTAGGGATCGACGGGAATACAATGCCCGCCTAGCCCCGGCCCCGGATAAAAAGGCATGAAGCCGAAGGGCTTGGTCGCCGCCGCATCGATCACTTCCCAAATATCCATGCCCATGCGCAGCGCCAGTTGTTTGAGCTCATTGACCAGCGCGATGTTTACGCAACGAAAGATGTTCTCCAGCAGTTTGGCCATCTCCGCGGCGCGGGTCGTGCTCACCGGCACCACGCGAGCCACAATCTGGGCATAGAGCGAAACGGCAGCGCGTCCGCTGGGGGGATTCACGCCGCCCACCACCTTGGGAATTTGCGCCAGTCCGTACTGCTTATTGCCGGGATCCTCGCGCTCGGGAGAAAAAGCCAGAAAAAAATCCGTGGCGAGGTGTTCCGCGTCGGGGCCGTGGGCAACAGGGCAGTGCAGCCCGGATTGCTCCAGGATCGGCAGCACGAGTTCTTCGGTCGTTCCCGGGTAAGTGGTCGATTCCAGCACGATGAGCTGTCCGCGTTGCAAGTGGGGCTGAATGGAGCGCGCCGTCTGTTCCACATAGGAGAGATCCGGTTCGCGGCGCTGATCGAGCGGCGTGGGCACGCAAATCAGCACCGCATCCATTTCCGCCAGACGCGAGAAATCACCGCTGGCGGCGAAATGCCTGGAGCGAACGTGCTGCTGAATTTTCGAGCTCGGAATGTGACCGATGTAACTCTGGCCTTCGTTGAGCTTGCTGACTTTGTTGGGATCTGTATCGAAACCGAGGACACGGTGGCCGGCTTCCGCAAACCGCAGGCCCAGGGGCAGCCCTACATAACCGCATCCAATCACTCCGACTTTTAATTGCGCTCCCTTGAAATATTCCGGCTTGCGCTCCAGTGGCATATTGATCGGTGACGCTCCTCCCTGGTTTTGATGCGTCAGCAAAGAAGGCGTCCGACTATATCAGGAATGGCGCGGCGGAAAGAAGAAGCGCGAGCGGCTGGAACGGGCGAGCCTCAGGGCGAGACCTTACGGCGTTGGTAACACAGCAGAATCAGATCGGCGCGGCGTCGCACGCCAAATTTGCTCAGCAGGTTGGAAACGTGGAATTTTACGGTGCGCTCGGAGATATTCAGCTTACTGCCAATCTCTTTGTTGGCCAGGTTTTCGAGCAAGGAATCGAGCACTTCCTGCTCCCGGCGGCTCAATTCCGCCGCGCTTTCCACTCTCATTCGCCGGCCGCGCGAATTGTTGATAATGGCGTCGACGAATTCCGAAAGCAGGGAGCGCGGAACCCAGAAACCGCCGCTCGCTACAAGCGGCAGCGCCTCTGGCAGTTGTTCGCGAGCCTCTCCGTAGGTCAGCAGACCTTTGGCGCCAAGCCGCAGGAGATCATGACTCTCGTTGGTGCTGAACTTTTCCGCCACGATCAGCACGCGCGCGGAGGGCGAGCGCTCCAACAGATTCGCCATCAGAGCCGCCGTAGCAGAGGGCGAAGCGTGGGCGTCGACCACATAGACGGGCGCTCGCGGAAGCGCCAGTTTACGCAACTCCGGCCCGAGCATGGAATCCAGGTGACGCGTCGTGGTTTGGAATCCGGGCGGCGCGAGTACGCGAGAAAATTCCGCCAGTACCAAGGGATGAGGCGATAAGATGCAGACTCGCAGCGAGCTTTTTCCTGCCTTGCTCTTCACATAAGGCAGACTATACGACCAGCGTGCAGGCAGCAAGCCTTGGTAATGAACGACGCTGCCCATCAGGCAACGTGTGCATTCGGACACAGCCTTGCCCCGGTCCTAAGCGGCTGTCCTTGACCTGTTCTGCCTGTTCGCCCGGCCAATTAAGTGATTCGACAAGCACGGCTTAGCCCGGTGCAAGTTTCCGGCCCGGCTCTTGTGTTAGGCTGATCTCGTATCCCGCATGCTCCCGGCACTCAAACCACGTCGTTACGAGCGCGTCGGACTGCGCAGCGGCCCATTCGTTGCCTGGCAGGGGCCGGCTGGCTGCTCGGTTTCCCGCGTCGCCACCTTAGGCATGGGGGGCCTGTTTATCGCAGCGGCAGAACCCGCCGGGATCGGAGAAGGCATTAAGATGGTGTTTCAAATCCCCGGCGGTGAGGTCCGTGCCCGGGCCATGGTACGCAACTCGCATCCCGGCAAGGGCATGGGCGTCGAATTTACCTCCATGAGGGCCGAGGACCGCGCCCGGCTGCATCGGCTGCTGAGCAAGCTTCTTGTAGTCCTGCCCGGCAAGCGGCCCAATTAGCAGACAGAGCGCGAAGAGTCGCTTGGGTGGCCGCTATCTTTGTGGGAATAGAAGTGATTCCAGCATATCCGCGCGGGCTTTTTCGTCCGAGGCGATCACCTGCAGCAGATCCGTGACGGAAATCATGCCGCGAAATACGCCTTGAGCATCGACCACCAGCAGGTGAAAGATGCCGTGCTTCTCCATTTGCCGCAGACATTCGTCGAGCGCCATCTCCGGGGTAACCGTGACCAGTTCGCGCGTCATGATTTCGGAAACGGGGATTTCCGCAGATTTGTTTTCCGCAGCGACCTTATCCGAAATGTCACTCTGTGAAACCACCCCTACCAACTTCCCCGCGCCATCCAGCACGCCGACCGCTCGAACCTGTCGTTCACGCAGATAGCGCGCGGCCTGATGCGCGGTCGTCTCCTCGGAGATAGCAAAGACCTGGACCCTCGTGCGGATAACATCGGCGACATTCATGGGCCCTCCTGAGGCAGGCATTAATGGAAGATGTTAGGGCCGCAAGCCCTGCCAGCGCAACTGCAACCTGAATCGCTCAGGCTCCGGCCGCGCGTCATTCCGGCCGAGGCTTGCTTCATTCTTCCGCAAATTTCGATTCGATTTGCGCGCAACAGGGGTAGGGTAAGCGAGAGCAGGGCAAGAGATCTGCCCTGCGGCGGACGGGGTCAGGCGTGGTCCAAAATGATCTTCATGCGCTGGCCGTTATCAGAGCCCAGCATGCCGATGGCAGCCTTCAATTCGCCGAGCGGCATGACGTGGCTCACCAGCGGTTCCAGCCGAACCATTCCACGCTGCACCAGCGCAATGGAATTCGGATAATCCTCGCTCTTGGCGACCCGCGCATTGATCAGCGCGAGTTCTTTGAAGTAGAGGTCGTAAAAGGGCAATTCCCCCTGCTTGGCGGTGATGATGCCGAAGAGCAGCAGCCGGCCGCCGGACCGGGCCATGTGGATACCATCGGCGAGCACCGGCAGCATGCCGGTGCATTCGATGACCACGTCGGCGCCGCGCCCTTCGGTGGCCTCGCGCACTCTCCGGATGGCCTCTTCGCCTCCCGCAAACGCCAGGTCCGCCCCGAGCCGCAGCGCCAATTCGCGTTTTTCGGCGCTGCGCGTGATGCCGATTACCGGACTCGCGCCGCGCGCCTTCGCTAATTGCACGTGCAATTGGCCGGTCACGCCGAGACCCAGCACCGCCACGGCTTCACCTGGAAAAATATTGATTTGCCGCTGCGCGTGCAGGCAGGTGGTCAAGACCTGAATCAAAGGCGCGGTTTGATTATCAATCGACTCAGGAAGAGGGAAAACGTGGGTCGCCGGGGCGACTACGTATTCCGCAAAGCCGCCATTCGCGTCGCGGCCCAGCAGCAAGCCGTTGGGACATAGGTGCGTCTGCCCGATACGGCAATGGAAGCACGTGCCGCAATAGAGTTCCGGGTCGATGATGGCGCGATCCCCGGGCCGCACGATGGCGCCAGCGCCCGCTTCCACGACTTCGCCGATCATTTCGTGGCCCATGATGCGCGGATAACGGACGGGAATGGCGCCGCTATAAATCTTGTAGTCGGTGCCGCAAATCCCGCTGTACATCACGCGGACCAGCACCTGGCCCGGACCGATTGCCGGGCGCGCAACTTCGCCCAAGGCCAGTTCGTTCGGCGCGCTGAGGACCATTGCCTTCATAAATTTCTCTCGAGCTCTTTATGCAAGCCTAAGCCGGGCTGGCTTGCGGCTTGGCCTTCAAGGCCTCGGGATTCACCGGATTTTTCGGCGCTTCGCCTTTGAGCACGCGGACCACTTCCTCGGCCGCCTTGGTCTGCAAATCGACCAGGGACTCCTCCGAATAGAAGCTGGTATGCGGTGTGATGATCACGTTGGCCCGCCCGAAAAGCGGCGAATCCGTTGGCGGCTCCGTGGGCATGACGTCGAGCGCCGCGCCGGCCAGTTGTCCCGCATCCAGCGCCTGGGCCAAGGCCGCCTCATCCACAATAGGGCCGCGCGCCGTATTGATCAAATATGCGTGCGGCTTCATCTGCCGGAACGTACCGGCATTGAACAGACCCTGGGTTTCCGGGAGGAGCGGGCTGTGAATCGAAATGTAGTCGGATATTTTCAGCAATTCGCCAAATTCCACGCTCTCGACGCCCGCGCGCTCGAAAATATCTTGGGGGATATAGGGATCATAGCTCACCACGCGCATGCCGAAAGATTTGGCCTTTGGCGCCACAAGCTGCGGAATTCTCCCGAAGCCCACCAAGCCCAACACCGTTCCGCGCAGGCGATGAATGGGAACGACGGCGGGCATCTCCCACTTCCCGGCATGCACCAGGGAATTCGCAAACGGGATTTTGCGAACCGCCGAGAGCAGGAGAGCCATGGTGTGGTCGGAGACTTCGTCGATGCAATAATCGGGAACTTTGGTGACGACGATGCCCCGTTCGGTGGCCGCGGGAACATCGACGTTATCGACTCCGATTCCGAACCGCGAAATAATCCGGCAGCGCGTCATCTGCCGGATCATCTCCGCGGTGATTTTGGCGTAGGTGGCCAGCAGCGCATCGGCGTCCCTGGCCACCCGCAAAATCGCCTCGGGCTTTGACTCCTCCGCCAGCCGCAGCTGCGCGCCGATTTTGGACAAAACGGCGCGCGCCGGGTCCAGGTTCGGAAACACGGAATCGGAAACGGCTACGTGTAGCTGCGCCATTTAACGCTTCATGGCCTCTTCCATGTGTTCCATGCGTGTGAAGACCACCGGCCCCTTGGCGGAAACGAGCACATTCTCTTCCAGCCGGGTGGTCTGCTCGAGCTTGGGATGTCCCGCGAAGGTCTCGATCGCGAAGTACATGTTCTCTTTGATCTCGGCGGGATACTTCAGCGAGTAGGCACGGGAGATCCACATGCCCTCGTACAGCGTGATCCCGATACTGTGGGCAAACTGTTGCAGCGTCACCGTGCCGTACTTGTCGTCGTCGTATTCGGGGAAGGCCGCCGCCACGTCCGCGGTGGTATTTCCCGGGCGCAGCTTTTCGAGTCCCGCATACATCGAGTCGTAGACTTCGTGGTAGAGATCAATCTCCTTCTGGGTCATCTTCATGCCTTGCGCGCCGCCGCACTTGAAGCAGCGCACGAAATCGATGAAGTAGCCCGAGGGCCCCACGGCGTTGATATCCACGATCACCAGATCGCCCTGCCGGATCAACTTATCGGTGGCCCAACGGCGATAAGGGCTCGTATTTCCGCCTGACGCCACGATGATGTCATAGATGATCTCGCAGCCGCGCTCCAGCATAAATTCGTGCACTTTCGACTCGATCTCGCGCTCCCGCACACCGGGCTTCAGCCATTCGTACTTGATCCGCCACATGGCTGCGTCGCCGATGCTGGAGGCCTGTTTCAGCAGCTCGATTTCGTCGCGCGTCTTCACCACGCGCGCCTTGGAGACGGCAGGCCAGCCATTCACGATTTTCAAGCCGTGTTTCTGAAACGCTTCCAGCGCGGGCATGTCCAGGTTATCGATGCCGATATTCTCTTTGGCCAGCCCGTTCTCCTTCAGGACTTCCACCACGCTGTCGGCCATGCGTCCGGCCATGTAGGGCACCGCGCCTTCAGCCCATTGCCAGGTAATCGCCGGACGGATGCGGCCCTCCATCCACGGCAAGTCAATCTTGGCGCATTGCAAATCCGATCCGGCCGTTTCAAAAAGCACCGGCTCGCCGCCGTTGGGCACTACCGCATACCGAATGTTGATGTTGTACTTCCAGTTTCCCTGATAAGAAGCGGTGGCGTAGCGTATGTTTGCCCCGGCAAACAGGACCAGCGCGCCCAGATCCTGCGCGACCATCTGCTCCTGCAGCTTCGCCAAGCGTTCCTTGCGCAACCGGTCGAAATCCACTCGATATTGCCAATCCGCGCCGGTCTGGCTGTACAGCCGCCGCGGGTCCCACTCGTGCGGCTGGCCGATGAAGCTCGTGTCCAGCCTGGAGCCGTTCACCGATGGCGATACGTGTGCCGGCGCCTTCTTCGTCTTGGTCATCTGCTCCGTTTTTGCCATGTAACTTCCACCATCCTCCCTATGAATTCAGGCAGGCTAAGATTCTCCTGTTATGTGAATGGCTCCGGGATGAGCGATTCTTCAGGGGATCGACGCCAAACCCGTAAACTTGATCTTCGAATTTACGATCTTCGGTTCACCAAAGAGCAATTCCAAAAGGGCAGGCCAATATACACTGCCGCCCAATCGCCAGTCCACAGCAGCCGGAACGCCGTCCAGCGAGCGAATTTCTGTCGTCCTGCATTTTGATTTCTGAACCGCTTTGCGGGGATCTGCGCCCGTTCTTCGGAGGACCTCAGAATCTCGCTAATCCAGTATCAGAGCGCGCTTCACTGCGGGGCAGCATTATTGCTCGCCCCGGCAACCGGAGGCGCGCCTGTTCCAATCTGCTTTGGCTGCTGCTCGCGCTTGGCTTGCAGCGCCTTGAAGACTTTCTCGGCGGTCGCCGGCAGCGAGGTGATGCGTACGCCGACTGCGTCATAAATCGCGTTCGCGATCGCCGCTGCCGTGGGCACCAGCGTCGGCTCGCCAACGCCTTTGGCGCCAAACGGCCCCGTCGGGTCGTAGCTGTCCACGATGTCGACCTCGATCTCCGGCGTGTCCAGCGAAGTCGGCATGATGTAATTGGTGAGATTGGGGTTGATATGCCGGCCATTGGCATCAAACAGCATCTCCTCCTCGAGCGCGAAACCAACGCCCATGGCCACGCCGCCTTCGACCTGGCCCTCGACCAGCATCGGGTTGATGGCCGTGCCGCAATCATGCGAGGCGACCACGCGCAGCACTTCGACGTCTCCGGTTTCATCGTCTACATCTACTTCCGCAATCTGCGTCGCATAGACGTATGTGCCAAATGGCTTGCCTTGGCCGGTTTCCGGATCCAGCGCCAAGGTTTCCGGATTAAAAGAGGCGCTGCCGATCGGCGGTTGTCCCGAAACGACCCGCGCGTGGTTGGCCACGTCACCGATGTGCATATTGCGCTGCGGAAAGCCCTTGACGAAAATCTTGTGATCTTGCGCTTCGAGTTGGGTCGCTTTCACACCCAGCAGCGGTGCGGCGACGTCGAAAAGTATCAGCTTGGCTTTTTCGGCCGCCATTCTCGCGGCATTGCCGGTAACGTAAGTCGTGCGGCTGGCAATGGCGCCCGTATCCATCGGGGTCGCGTCGGTATCGGCGGAAACCACGTGCACGTCGTCGGTCGCGATTCCCAGTTCTTGCGCCGTGATCTGCGCCAGAATCGTCAGCGAACCTTGGCCGGTCTCCACCGTGCCCGTGAGCAGCGTTGCCGTGCCGTCCTCATTCACCTTCACCACCGCCGCGCTGGGATTCGCGGCCACAGTAAAGCCGATCGGATACCACATGCAGGCCATGCCGCGTCCGCGCCGTTTCATGACGACGCTCCGTTCCCGTTTCCGCCGTTGCCGATTCCATTCCAGCCGAAGCGCTTGGCCGCCCGCAACAGCGATTCTTTCACCACCACGCTGTGCAGCTTCTGGCTGGTCGGACTGAGCGAGCCTTCGTCGAATGCGTTCAGCAACCGGATTTCCAGCGGGTCGATACCTAAAGCCTTGGCGATATCGTCCATGTGCGATTCGTAGGCGAAACACACCTGCGGAGCGCCGAATCCTCGCATCGCGCCGGTCATCGTCTTGTTGGTGTAGACGACAAATGCCTCCGCATAGAGATTCTCGATATTGTACGGACCGGCCGAAAGGATGCAGGCCTTCCCGAGCGTGGTCTCACTCCAGGAGCAATAAGCGCCGCCGTCAAGGACCAGGCGAATCTTGCGTCCCAGGATCTTGCCCTGTTTCGTGACGCCCGTCTTGTAATCCATGATCAGAGGATGTCGCGTGGTGGACGAGGTGAACTCCTCGGCGCGGGTGTAAACGCACTTCACCGGCCGTCCGGTCTTCTTCGATAGCAGCGCCATAGCCGGCTCCGCCCGGATCTCATTCTTGCCGCCGAAATTGCCGCCCACCACGGTCGCCACAATGCGGATGCGGCTCATGGGGATTCCCAAGGTGCGCGCCACGTCCGCGCGGCCCAGCGTGATCCGCCCCAGCGTGGAATAGATCGTGACACGGCCGTTCGCGTCCCACTGTGCAATACACGCATAAGGTTCCAGCGGCACGTGTTCCACCATTTGCGTGCGGAAGCTGCCCTCGAAGACGTGGTCGGACTCCGCGAAGGCCTTTTCCACGTCGCCCTTCTTGATCACCTTATGCCCGTAAATGTTGGCGCTGGGCGCATGCACGCCGGGAGTTTCCAACTTCAGCGACTCCAGCGGATCCAATACGGGCGTTAGCAGTTCGTAGTCGACCTTGATTTTCTCCAGCGCCTCGGTGGCAATCTGCTCGGTCACCGCCGCCACTGCCGCGACGCCGTCGCCCGCATGGAACACCCGCGTATCAGCCAGCACCGGCTGATCCTTCAGCGAAGGCCCAAACGAATTGCAAGGAATATCGCGGCCGGTGATCACCGCCACGACGCCCGGCATGGCTTCCGCTTCTTTCGTGTCAATGCTCTTGATCCGTGCGGAAGCCACGCCGGCGCGCTTGATCTTGGCAAAGAGCATATTGGGGAAATACATGTCGTCGATGTATTTGGTTTGCCCCAGCCCGTGCAGGCGGCCATCCGCGCGCGTGGCCCGCTGGCCTACCGCGGGAGTTTGCTGGCGCACTTCCGGCACGACCACTTCGATTGGGAAGGTGACCAGCGGCGCGGGTGCCGGCGGCCTCAATATATCCGGCTGTTCCAGCACATCCGGCTGTTCGATAACTTTGGGCTTCTTTGCCATGATGGGGCTCCCTTCCGCCGTGAGGTTAGGCGGACTTGACTGCCGGCACTTCCTCGCCGCGCAAGATGCATGCGGCGCCTTTGATCGCTTCGATCATCTTGGTGTACCCGGTGCATCGGCACAAATTGCCGCCCAGCGCGTCGCGAATCTCCTGCGTCGATGGATCGCGGTTCTCGTCCAGCAGGGCCTGGGCCGACATGATCACTCCCGGCCCGCAAAAACCGCACTGCAGCGAACCGAAGTGCTCGAACAATTTCTGCAGCGGGTGCAGGTGATCGGCGGTGGCCAGCCCTTCGATGGTCAGCACATCGCGGCCATCCACCTGACCCACCAGCATCAGGCAGGAGTTCACCGGCTTGCCATCCACGATCACGGTGCAAGCGCCGCAATCGCCCACGTCGCAACCGAGCTTCGCGCCGGTCAGATTGAATTGATCGCGCAATAACCTCAGCAGCGTCGTCTCTGGAGGAACGCTGGCGCTGCGCGTCTCGCCGTTGACTTTAAGCGTTACGTTTACCATTGGATCCCTCCAGTCGCCTCGTCTGCGCCAGCGCCCAGGCGCCCTCCAGCGCTCGTTTCGTAAGCACCGCGACCAAATGCCGCCGGTACTCCGCGGAAGCGCGAAAATCGCTGATCGGTTTGGCATCGCCCACGGCCACGCGGCCCGCCTCTGCCATCGCTTCCGGAGTGATGGCGCGTCCCTCGAGGTAAGCCTCGGCTTGCGGCGCGCGGATCACCTTCGGCGCCACTGCCCCGAGCGCGATTCGCGGAGCGAGGAAGGCGTTCTTTTCCCAGTCCACCCAGAAACTCGCGGCCACATTCACGAGCGCCAGCGCCTGCCCTTTGCGCAATCCGAACTTCAAAAAATGCGTGGGCTTGCCCACATTTTGTTTGGGAATAATGATCTCGGCAAGCAATTCATCCGGTTTGAGAATCGTCTTCCGCGGCCCCACAAAGAATTCGCTCAGCGGCACCTGCCGGCGCCCGCCGTTTCCCGCGATCGTAACTATCGCCTCGAGCGCCATCAGCGTCGGACCGCTATCCATCGACGGCACTGCCGTCACCAAATTTCCGCCCAGCGTGCCGAGATTTCGCGTTTGCACCGCCCCGATGGTGTGCGCCGCATCCACCAGCGCGGGAAATAGCTGGCAAATCAGGGGCGAGCGCATGATTTGCGTGTGGGTCACCAGAGCCCCGATGTTCAGCCCTTGCTCAGTTATGGTGATGTTCTTCAGGTCATCGGCGCGCGAGATGTCCACGACCACGTCCGGCCCATGCGCCGCGAATTTGAGGTCCGCTAAGAGATCGGTACCGCCGGCGATGATCTTGACCTTGGCGTTTGCGGCGTGCTGGGCGAGGAGGGCTACGGCGTGGTTGGAATCCTTGGCTGCAAAGAATTCAAATGACTTCATTTATCTATCTTCTCCCAGCGCCTGTGGCGATTTTCCCGAGCACATCGCGCTGGCTCATCTGCGCCTTGCAGGCCGAAAACAGGGGTGT
>DASPYR010000115.1:0-2235 GCA_035636675.1 Rugosimonospora sp.
GCGGCGCGTCAGGCGTGGGCGCCTCAGCCAGTGGCCTCGAAGGCGATAGCCACCCCTTCCGTAAGGGTGGTCTTTTTCGCTTTTTGGCGTCTCGAACCCGAGGCTGGGCTCGTTCGAATCACGCGGTTCCCGCCGGAGAAGCGGAAGCTGCGTCCAGGCGGCTGGCTCGTCCGCTTGGTAAAATATAAGGGTTCCCATCCCGCGGGAACCCAACCTGCGCGGAGGGAAAATGGCGGAACCCAAGATGGCGCTCCAGAACGACAAACCGATCTCTACGACTACTGCATCCCAAATTCGTTCGAAAACTGGCCTGGACTTCAAACGTTATTTTACCGACGGACGCGTGTCTCCCTTTGACGCGGTGGAATGGGAGAGGCGCGTGGCCCAGATCGGCAATGAAAAGGGACAGGTTATCTTCCGCCAGGAAAACGTGGAAGTGCCTAAATCCTGGTCACAGACGGCCACCAATATCGTGGCTTCGAAGTATTTCCACGGGAAGCTGGACACGCCGGGGCGCGAGAGTTCCGTGCGGCAATTGATCGCCCGCGTCGTGGACACGATTGTCGACTGGGGTGAAATCGGTGGGTATTTCGCCTCACCGGCAGCCCGAGACGCTTTCCAGGACGACCTGACTCATCTCCTCGTGCAGCAGAAAATGAGTTTCAATTCGCCGGTGTGGTTCAACGTAGGTGTGCAGGCGAAACCGCAATGCTCGGCCTGCTTCATCAACTCCGTCCAGGACGATATGAAATCGATCATGGACCTGGTGAAGACCGAGGGCATGCTGTTCAAGTGGGGTTCGGGCACGGGTACAAACTTCTCCGCGCTGCGCGGGAGCCGTGAGACGCTTTCCGGCGGCGGCATCGCCTCGGGGCCGGTCAGTTTCATGAAGGGTTTTGACGCCTTTGCCGGGGTGATCAAGAGCGGGGGGAAGACGCGCCGCGCCGCCAAGATGGTCATCCTTAATGCTGACCATCCCGACATCAAGGAGTTCGTGGATAGCAAGATGCGCGAGGAGCGCAAGGCGCACGTGCTGATCGAGCAGGGCTATGACAGCTCGATCGACGGCGAAGCTTACAGCTCCGTTTTCTTCCAGAATGCCAATCATTCCGTGCGCGTGAACGACGAATTCATGCAAGCGGTCGAAGCGGATCGGGATTGGTGGACCCACAACGTGACCGATGGTTCGCCCGCCGAAAAACTCCGCGCCCGCGATCTCTTGAAGAAGATTTCCGAATCGGCCTGGCATTGCGGCGACCCCGGCATGCAGTACGATTCCACCGTCAACCGCTGGCACACCTGCAAGGCTACCGCGCGCATCAATGCTTCGAATCCATGCTCGGAGTACATGTTCCTGGACGATACGGCATGTAATTTGGCTTCGCTAAATCTGATGAAATTCCTGGGGCCGAATGGGGCGTTTGACGTGGAAGGCTTCCGCCAGGCCGTCGACATCACCATCACGGCGCAGGAAATCTTGGTCGATAACGCCAGTTACCCGACGCCCAAGATCGCCGAGAATTCTCACAACTTCCGCCCCCTCGGCCTCGGCTATGCCAATCTGGGTGCTTTGCTGATGTCCTTGGCGCTGCCTTACGATTCCGATGGGGGCCGGGACATGGCCGGGGCGATCACGGCACTAATGTGCGGTGAAGCGTATGCCCAGTCAGCCCGCATTGCCGAACGGCTGGGCCCCTTCCCGGGATTCGCGGTCAACCGCGAGCCCATGCTGGACGTCATTCGAATGCACCGTGATTCTCTGAGGCCCATACGACCCGAAAACGTCCAGGCACCTCTGCTGGCCGGAGCTCGCCAGGTCTGGGATGACGCCCTCACCCTCGGAGAGCGTTACGGTTATAAGAATTCGCAGGTGACCGTGCTCGCACCTACCGGCACCATCGGGTTCATGATGGATTGCGATACGACCGGGATTGAACCGGATCTGGCCCTGGTGAAATACAAGAAGCTGGTCGGCGGCGGTGTCATCAAGATTGTCAACAATACCGTTCCGCAGGCCCTGATGCGTCTCGGATATTCGCCCGAGCAGAGTTCACAGATCGTTTCTCATATTGATCTCGAGGGCACGATCGAAGGAGCGCCGGGCCTCAAGGCTGAGCACCTTCCCGTTTTCGATTGCTCGCTGGCGCTTGCCGGCGGCGGGCGCTCCATTGCCTGGCACGGTCACCTGAAGATGATGGCCGCCGTGCAGCCCTTCCTCTCGGGAGCGATCAGCAA
>DASPYR010000116.1:0-3581 GCA_035636675.1 Rugosimonospora sp.
GCGGAGGCCAGCTTGCGGACGAATTCTTCATCGCCATCCGATTCAGCGCCACGCAGCTTGTGGTTGAAATGCAGGATGGTCAAAAGCAGGCCCAGCGGCTCGCGCAGCTCTTCGAGCAGCAGAAGGAGCGCCACCGAATCGGCTCCGCCCGAGACGGCAACGCCGATGCGGTCTCCCGCGTGCATCATGCGGTGCTGCTCGATGAAAGACTGAACGCGTTTTGCGAGCCCGGCGCGCATCGGTTTTTTTTGGAAACCTTCTGCGCGCTATGGTAACAGCCGCCGCGGAATTGGTGTAGCGCAGGGTGAGGCCGGCAGATTCCGGCTAGAGCGCTGGCCTTCTCTTGTTCCAGTCCGTCACTAACTGATAGGCAATGGCGCACTCGATGCAAGTATCTTCGCGCAGGGCGTCGGCGACGAACTGGATGCCGATCGGCAGGTTCTTCTCCTTGGTGAATCCGCAGGGGACGGAAATCGCGGGCAGGCCGGCGATGTTCGACATTCCGATGACATTCCATTTATCGAATGCGCCGGGCGGCGGTGTGGCAGGAGGCTTTTGTTCGCCGGGCTTTGGCGGAGGCGGCGCATCGAAATTCACGTCGAGGCGCGGCGCCGGGGCGGCACGGCTCGGCGCCACCAGCGCATCGTACTTCTCGAAGAGTTTCGCGACGCTGTCCTGAATCTGCGCGCGAATGCGCATGGCGTCCAGATAATCGGTGGCCGGCAGCGAAAGCGCCGCAATGAGCCCGGCCTTTTGTGTTTCGTCAATCAACTCGTTCACCTCGCCGCTCTCGATGAACGGCCGGAAAATCGAAGCGGCTTCGGCGGTGTAAAGCGTGGTCGCTACGGCGCCGTAAGGAAAATCCGGCAGCTCCATTATTTCCAGATTCGCGCCGAGCGACCGCAACACATCGAGCGCCGCGTCGAAAGCCGCGCCCACTTCCGGGTCACCGGAGGCGTTGAAATCCGGGCGCACGGCTCCGAATCTTTTTCCGGCCAGCGACTTGGCGCGTTTTGAGTCGTTGCCCTGCGACCAGGGCGGCGGCCACCAAGCGAACGTCTCGCGCCGCGAGGCCCCATCGTGGGGATCGTGCCCGGCAATGGCGTTGAGCACCAGGCCGCAATCCATCGCGCTGCGGCACATCGGTCCGAGTTTGTCCATGGTCCACGAGAGCGCCATGGCTCCATGGCGGCTGACGCGGCCGTAGGTGGGACGCAGCCCGCTTACGCCGGAAAACGCCGACGGGGTGATGATCGAGCCGAGCGTCTCCGAGCCAATCGCGAACCCCACGAGCGCCGATGGCACCGCCGCGCCCGGCCCGCTGGAACTTCCCCCGGCCCAATGCTCGAGGTTATAGGGGCAACGCGACGGCCCTTGCAGCGATGCATTTCCATCGTTGTAGCCGCCGCCGCCCGCCAACTCAATCATCGCCAGCTTCGCCACCAGAATCGCGCCGGCCTCGCGCAGTTTGTTGATCAGCGTCGCGTCGTAGTTGAACATCTGATCTTTGAACGGCGGCGCGCCCCAAGTGGTGGGAATGCCGCGCGTCGCCAACAGGTCTTTCGCGCCGTAAGGAATCCCGTGCAGCGGCCCGCGCGAATGTCCAGCGGCAATCTCTTTTTCCACTGCACGCGCCTGTTCGAGCGCCAGGTCGGGAGTGAGCGTGGCGACAGCGCCCAGCTTGGGTCCCAGCTTTTCGAGCCGCGCCATATAGGACTCCGTCAGGTCGAACGGAGAAATTTTCCGGCTGCGAATCTGCTCCCCAAGTTCGTGCACGCTCAGATAAAGAATGTCCTCAGAAAGCATCACCGCACTCCATTGTTATGAATGCTGTTATTCTCGCCGACCGGCGCGAGCTTTCGGCCGCGCCGCGAAAACGAAGGCAGGCTCGAGGTCGTAGGGCAGCACGAGGTCGCGCATTTTCTTGAGCTGCTGGTCGCGCCGCTCGACGGCTTTTTTCACGGCAACTTCCTGATCGGCGCTGAGTTTCAGCTTTGGCTCGGGCTTTGGAGCTTCGGTCGTCTGCTGTCCAAGCTTTTCCAGCACCAGCGGCGCCGCCACAGCCGCCGCGGCAGCGCGTTTTGCAAATTCTCGTCTGTGAATCTTGGTCATAAGAAGTCTCCTATGCGATAGAAAACTTGCGCGGCGGAGGATAGCGCAAGTCGGCGCGGACTGCCAGCGTCCGGGTCAGGCGTGGCGAGGTGTTCGAGAGAGGCACGCGAGGGAATGACGGTTCAAGTCGTGCAGCTAGGGAAGTTATTTTCCGGAAGCGGCGGCGAATTTTCTTAGTCTGAGCTCGGCGGCGCGCAGAAGAATCTCCAATAGCTGATCCTTTTCCGGAGCCGTCAAGTCTTGGGTTTGCGCTCCAAGAGTGACCGTTGTGCTGGCGATTTCGCAGAGAACATACCAGATGGGTCCCAGAGGCGCGGTCTGCTGCCGCGGCCGCTGGTGCGAAAACAGCTCGGTAATGCCGTCCAACTGGGCGTGGCAATGAGAGATGAAATGGCGGCGGCAGAAGAGGAAGCCCCCCGCGGAGCTTGTGGCGGGTTCTCCACATCTAGCCATGGCACATCGTGGATTTCTTTCCATAGCAAAAGGCCAATGGGGCTGGATGGACATCCTTGATGAACCGGTGTTGAGGGGGGGCACTTCACCGGGCTCGATGAAAGGCGCTTCCTTATTGGAAACGGAGCTTGTGCGCCCCTGGATATAAAGAGGAAGCCGGGCGGGAGAAAATATAGGGCTTATTTCGCGGCTGCGGTCCCTTCACGAACTGCGTTCAGGGCAAGCAGGGCAGGCTCGATTACACCGTGAGAGTCGGAGGGATTCCTCGACTTCGGGACGCGACGTGCGCCTCCCCTCGCTTTGCTCGGGTAACGCGCACGCAGACAGAAGCGTCGCGTCCCTCTGCTCGGAATGACACGCGAGCGACAACGCAGTCGGAAATTAGGGTGTTGACAAGGAGCAAGGGGATGCGTATAGTTAGCGATTGTCTGTTCGCCTTTCTGCAGGACAGGAGGGCCCGCTCTTTGACAACCGGATGAGATGTGCCAGAACCCGTTCGATAACTGAGTGAATCGAGCGACAAAACAATTTGCTGGGAAGTCGCGTCCCGGTCCTCGGACCGGGATTTTGATTTTCCGAGCATCCAGATTCAAACGAGAGTTTGATCCTGGCTCAGAGCGAACGCTGGCGGCGTGCTTAACACATGCAAGTCGAGTGCGTAGCTTTCTGTAGCAATACAGGAGGTGGGCGCACGGCGCACGGGTGCGTAACACGTGGGCAATCTGCCCTTCGGTGGGGAATAACTCCGCGAAAGCGGAGCTAATTCCGCATGACATTCCGGGAAGTCCGCTTCCCGGACTCAAAGGCCGCAAGGCCGCCGGAGGAGGGGCCCGCGCCCGATTAGCTAGTTGGCAGGGTAACGGCCTACCAAGGCTATGATCGGTAGCCGGTCTGAGAGGATGGCCGGCCACACTGGAACTGAGACACGGTCCAGACTCCTACGGGAGGCAGCAGTGGGGAATCTTGCGCAATGGGCGAAAGCCTGACGCAGCGACGCCGCGTGGGGGATGAAGCTT
>DASPYR010000117.1:0-6217 GCA_035636675.1 Rugosimonospora sp.
CCTCGCCACTGGCCAGATGGACAAGCGAGAGGTTAAGGCAAGGCTGCATGCGGTCCAACAAAAGCTGGACGAAGTGAAACGAATGAGTCGCGCTGAACAGCTCCGCTTTTTCGAGTATAGCCGGAATTTCTTTGACACCTAGTCTGCTGCACCCGCACGCGCAAACCCGCTGACAGCTACGGTCGGCAGCGGTACTTCCCCTCAACAGCCAAATTCGCATGTTCCATCCAACCCTTTATGTAATGGACGAGGCTGCCTTCATGCCGGAAGCGCAATCCTGTTACAACGCAGTGCAGCCGGTCGCCAAGCAGATCATCACCATAAGTTCCGCAGCGCCCGGCTGGTTTGCCGACGAGTGCACTCGCTAGAAGGTACGCAATGACGCATTTCCAAGCCCGCCGTGACGCATTGCAGAGAAAAGCCGGGGAATCCATCAAGGAAGCCGAATTGAGGGCTTGTGAAAGCTGTGGGGAGGATTTCCTAGTTATGCGATCTTGGCAGAAGCAGTGCAGCCCACGATGCCGGCAAAGAGCGTATGAGTTTGTCCATACACCGGACATGGATAGCAGATGCACCCGTCAGCCGCAAGGCCGCACGCGCGACTGACGGCCGCGAATGCTGAGCCAACCTTGAATTTCAACGCGTAAAAAGAGGTTCTGGGAGGTTTGTCGGCCACTCGGAAATGTCCGGATTGCCCTTCGATCTGCAGAGGGATGGGTGCATCCGCACCCGCAGTTTCGATCGAGAGCTGCGGCGAGGTCACACAGCCACCTATGTTGCGCCGTCAACTGAAACCCGCGTCTTCAGCGCTGAATACGAGATAGGGTTCGACCTGGTCCAGGCCGCAACGCTGGCCGAGTTTCAGCTCAGTTCGAAGTTACTTTTAGTCAAGCTTCGCGTGCTCCCGTTGGGAAAAGTAGATTACGAAGAGGCGGACTATTGTGGACTCGCCACTTCACTTCACGCCACGTGTATCAACTCATAATCCTGCCCGCTGGATGTTCGGTAGATGGGACGAGGGTACGCGTCGCGAGATGGGCAAAATCGGGCTAACCTAAGCGGTCCACTCGTAGTCAAACAGCACAATGGCAAGTGACCGCCTGCTCGCGGTACTTTCATGTCAGGAGGTTATCTTGATTGCCTTGAGCGTAAACGCGAAACGTGTGATGGTTGATGTTGACCCGTCTACCCCTCTCCTTTGGGTGCTCCGCGACAATCTGGGCTTGACCGGTACCAAGTACGGATGCGGCATGGCGCAATGTGGGGCATGCACCGTTCATATCGATGGTCAGGCGGTGCGCTCTTGTGTGGCTCCTGTTTCGCGAGCCGCAGGCAGGCAGGTGACGACCATTGAAGGGCTTTCGCCTGACCTCAGCGACCCGCTGCAACGCGCATGGATCGAGATCGATGTGCCGCAGTGCGGCTACTGCCAATCAGGTCAGATCATGAGTGCGGCAGTGCTGCTTCGCGAGAAGCCAATTCCCAGCGATGATGATATTGACCAGGCACTCGCCGGAAACATCTGCCGGTGCGGAACCTATTGCCGAATCCGGCGTGCAGTACATCGCGCCGCCGAACTGGCGAGAGGTTCGAAATGACCGATTTGCATCCGCTCAACAGACGCGAATTCCTGAAGGTCGGTGTGGCTGCCGGAGGCGGAATGTTGGTCGGAATCTACCTCCCGCAATTGAACTCATCGGAAACGGTCTCTAGAACCGAAGTCTTCCAGCCGAACGCCTTCTTGCGAATTGGGACTGATGACATGATCACGGTTATCCTCGGAAAGTCTGAGATGGGCACGGGCATATACACTTCGCTGCCAATGATCGCGGCCGACGAGTTGGATGCCGATTGGCAACACATACGCGTTGAAGCGGCGCCTGTGGATGAGGTGTATTTCCATCCTACATTTCACATTCAGATGACCGGCGGTAGCAGCAGCGTGACTTCGGAATGGGAACGGCTGCGCAAGGCAGGGGCGACAGCCAGAGCCATGCTCATCGCCGCGGCCGCGAAAAACTGGGATGTCGATCCGAAGGCCTGCGGGACACAAACTGGCTATGTCGTCCACGAGCCGAGCAATCGCCGAGTGTCGTACGGTGCTCTGGCAGAAGCAGCGGCTACGACGCCGCTACCGGCAGACGTTCCTCTTAAAGACCCAAACAATTTCACGATCATCGGACGCGGGACACATCGGCTGGACACGGCTGCAAAGACAAACGGTAGTGCGCTGTTTGGCATCGATGCAAAAGCTCCGGGCATGCTCACTGCGCTCATCGCTCGGCCACGCGTTTTTGGTGCAAAGATCATTCGCGTCAACGATGCACGATCGAGAAAGATCACCGGCGTGAAGGCCGTCGTACCAGTTCAATCGGGTATTGCCGTCGTTGCTGACGGCTTCTGGGCCGCGAAACTGGGACGCGACGCGTTGGAAATAGAGTGGGACGAAGGCCCAAACGCCACTGTCTCCACTGCAGCGATCCGCGAGCAGTACGCGAGATTGTCGAACGCACCGGGAAAAGTTGCAAGACGCGACGGCGACCCCGCTCACGCGCTAAAAACAGCGGCCACCAAAATCACGGCCGAGTACGAGGTTCCGTATCTTGCGCACGCGACGATGGAGCCACTCAACTGCCTTGTTGATCTGGGCGCCGACCGCTGCGACATCTGGACTGGCACTCAGTTCCAGAGCCTCGACCACGCAGCTGCGGTAAAGCTTACAGGTCTGCACCCGAACCAGGTGCACGTTCACACCACGATGCTCGGGGGTGGGTTTGGTCGTCGCGGCAGTCCCACCTCTGAATTCGTGGTGGAAGCCGTCGAGGTTGCAAAAGCGGTGCATGCGCCCGTGAAAGTCGTCTGGACCAGAGAAGACGATATTCGCGGCGGGTGGTATCGTCCCATGGCCTACGACCGCATCTCCGCAGGTCTGGACACGAGCGGGAACCCAGTTGCGTGGGACCATACGATCGTGAGCCAGGGAGTGCTTGAAGGCACGATCTTCGCACCTGATGGGAACGACGGCTCCTCAGTTGAGGGCGCTGTCGAAATGCCCTATGCCATTCCCAACGTACTGGTTAGCTTACACGCCACGAAGTTAGGAGTACCGGTCCTTTGGTGGCGGTCCGTAGGCAATTCGCACACCGCATTCGTTGTCGAGAGCTTTATTGACGAACTCGCGCACGCCAGCGGAAAAGATCCTTATCAGTTTCGACGCGCACTGTTGGCAAAGAAGCCTCGGCATCTCGCTGTTCTGGAGCTAGCAGCGGAGAAAGCTCATTGGGGCGCCCCTCTCCCGAAAGGGCAGGGACGCGGTATTGCCCTGCATTTTTCGTTTGACACGTACGTTGCTGAAGTCGCGGAAGTTTCTGTCAGCGAGCCGGATACGATTCGCGTTCATCGTGTGGTGGCCGCGGTTGACTGCGGCCGTGTTGTTAATCCGGACGGCGTTGTGGCTCAGACGGAAGGCGGAATCATCTTCGGGCTCAGTGCTGCTCTCAAGAGTGAGATCACGCTTGACCGTGGACGCGTGCAGCAGAGCAACTTCCATGACTATCAGGTGCTCCGTATCAACGAAGCACCACAGATCGAGGTTTACATCGTACCCAGCACCGAGCATCCGATGGGAGTCGGCGAACCGCCCGTGCCGCCGATCGCGCCAGCCGTCGCAAACGCGGTGTTCGCCGCAACGGGCAAACGGGTCCGCAAGTCGCCCATCCGGATGAACCAGGCTGTGTGAAAGTAACGATCCGCCAGCTGCGTTCGATTTACGGCCGTAAAGCAGCAGAGCCCAATCTTCGGCATCAGGTAAGGTCTTCCTTGTGCGTCGTCAATGTCCTGATCGGTTTCCCGCTTGTGACTCATTCCTTCAGTCTGGGGAATCAGCCGCTGTGTGCGCAAGTGGAAGCCTGTTGAAAACTCGCACGCACCTTGACTTTCCCTTCGACGACCGGCTACATCAGTTAATCAGTTTTGCTTTCTGACTTGGGCCCGGTTTCCCCTCTTTGGCTGGAAGTGGAAATCGGGCCGAAGTGTTTTCTATACGGGAGTCTCGGCCTGCTGCGCGCGAAGTCGGTCGATCGTCTCCTTAAACTCATGTTCGGCGCGCTGCCTGATGTGGATGAGCAGTTCTTCCGGTTGCGTGTCATTAGCAATGCGGATCAAGTCTTCGTAGGACGCGCCGGGAAAACCTTCCCTCGACCATCTCTCGCAAGCCCTGACGGACCTAATCGCGCGGTCGTAGTTGGGAGTTATTTTCATCGCGGCTGCGTTGCTTAGGCCGAGGCGTCGTATTTCGAGCAGACATGCTGCTCAAAAGTGAATTGAGCCATCAAAGATAGTTGGCATGCCTCTTCCAGAGTTAGAGCGCGATATATCCAGTTGCACTCACTACAACCGTAGACGAGCACCACTGGACCCTTCTCTGATGATACAGTCATGTGCCGCACGCCGCACGCCCCTTCATGCTAGGCTCGCGAAAGCATCTGTCAACGCCCGTTTTCGGTGCAATCGCGTGCGGATTAGCTATGAATAGCGAGACCCGAAAGAGGGATGTTCGGCCTGGAACTTTTCCTGCTTTTTCTGAAGTTGGTCTAGGGCCGCGTTGAAATCCTTCAGATATGCCCAATCTTGGCGCATCAAGTCTTCGGCATGTTTCAGGAGTTCTTCCGTGGTTGGACTATGGGAAGGCACAGCGCAGGCAAGTACAAATCGCAAAGATCGGCAGTGCCCTTAAGGTTTCAGGCCAATAACTATCTTGAAACAGTGATGTACGTCTGCCACAGAATGTAGGCAAACCCGAGGATGGAGATCGCCAGGCAAGTAAGCGAGCCGAACAGCAGCCAATCCATATGCGAGCTTTTCTGCATAGGCTCGACCGAGGTAAGCAATGAGCGCCCCGAGTCGGTGTGAGTTCGGAGCGCCCACGGCCCGAGCAGCTCCAGGGGAGGGCAGAAGGGTACTGCGAGAAGCCAGGCGGGTAAATGGCCCGTCAGTGGCTGAAAGCCTTTGCACTCGGGCGTTTCGGGGAACAGACCGACTCACGATGAACTGTTCACGGGCAGAAGTGAAGCGCTTTTCAGCCACCATCGGGCCATTCCAGCGGCTCACCTTTCGGCAGTATCGTGTGTCCCATCGGAGCGTTATATCGAATGAGGCACCGCAGCTACGTGAGACGCCAATTACGCAAATTACGCAACTACCTTCTGCTGCTCATCCCCGTCGGGCTACTGGCTTGGATCGCGCTTTTGCTTGGGGATTTGCTGGATGCAGTTTATTGATGTGCGGGAATCGCGCATGCGGATTCGCTGTTTTCATCATCCGGCCTTCTGGCGCTTCCGCTCATAAGATCCCTGGGCTGACTTTCCGTTTCAGCAGTTCGGCCTTCCGGCGCTCTCGGATGCGCTTCCATGAACGCTTGGAGCGCTCCCGCTGTAGGAGCAAAAGCTTGGCGCCACTTGCTTTCGGTACAGGCCGGCTCCATGCATGGGTCACTGTGCCCAATTTTGTGCCTACCACGAAACCCTACGGAGTACGACGGAGTGCTACGCCAACGGCGGCAAGCCCTGTATAGCGCGGCACTTGTGGTACTCGGTCGCAATTCACAGCGACGGGTGTAAATCGCTGACTTTGCGTGCGGCAAGTCTCCGGAGGCAATCGCTCTATCCAGCTGAGCTACGGGCGCGATATCTGTAGTTTACATGCAGGAGATGAGGGCAGCAATTGGCGCACGCAGGCCGGCATAAATAGACACAGGGATTTCTTGTGAGCAGGTTAAAGAAATGCAAATCGCCGCTTACCAGCGGTTGCGCCCACCGCCGCCGCCGCGCCCACCCCGGTCTCTGCCACCACCGCTGCCTGCCCGTTCTGCTTTGGGGCGTGCTTCGTTGACGTTCAGTGTGCGGCCTCCTACCTGACTGCCATTAAGAGCAGCGATGGCCTTTTCTCCGTCTTCGGAGCTGGACATTTCTACAAAGCCGAAGCCGCGGGAGCGGCCGGTTTCACGATCCGTCAGAATACTTACGCGGTCCACTTGTCCATACGGTTCGAAAAGCTGGCGCAGCTCCTCTTCCGACGTATTGAAGTCGAGATTCCCAACAAAGATATTCTTCAAGCGAATTGCCTCTGATTGAGCTATCTGAGTTTGCTGACTTCGGCGCAAGCAAAGGCGGATTGGCCGTCTTAACAGCCGGAGTTGGCGAACAGTCAAACGCGGGGG
>DASPYR010000118.1:0-2625 GCA_035636675.1 Rugosimonospora sp.
CGGAGTCACTCACTACTACTGGCTGGTAAAGTCGGACGAAACCGTGCCGCTGCGCTTCGCGGGTGTCGTCGCCGTGGTGCTTGGCTATCGCGTGATTTTTTATGCGCTGCAGCGGAGACAGCAAGCCGCTGCGGCGAAGCGATCGGCTCGCGAATCGGTGTACTCGGCCTAATGCATTTCCTCGATCAAATCTCCATAACAAACAACAGCAGATTCCTCGTCGCAGCGCCTTCATTTAGCGCGCACGTCAAACAGGACGCGCGCTGGGGCGCGGCCCGCTCCTCGGAATGACACCCTAACCTGAATGCCTATCCGCTCAGACGGGGGTTTCGGCGCTGGTGCGAATCTGCTGCCAGCGGCGGGGGCGCTTCTTGGCGTCCAGAACTTTTTTCCGCAGGCGCAGAGACTTGGGCGTGACTTCCACGTATTCGTCTTCGGCGATGTACTCGATGGCCTGCTCCAGGCTCAGCTCACGATGGGGAATCAGGCGAATGGCTTCGTCGGCGGTGGAAGCGCGCATATTGGTCTGCTTTTTTTCTTTCGTGACGTTGACGTCCATATCCGCTTCGCGCGAATTATCGCCGACAATCATCCCTTCGTAGACTTCGGCGCCCGGGCCGACGAACAAAACGCCGCGTTCCTGGAGATTCCAGAGGGCATAGGCCGTGGTCATGCCGGCGCGGTCGGCGACGAGCGCACCGGTCGCGCGCGAGGCCATTTCGCCGCCGTAATCGGTCCAGCCGGCCAGAATGGAATGGATTAAGGCTGTGCCGCGCGTTTCCGTGAGCATTTGTCCGCGCAGGCCGATCAGACCGCGCGAGGGAATGCGAAATTCCATGCGCACGCGGCCAGAGCCGTGGTTGATCATCTGGGTAAGCTCGCCGCGGCGAGCGCCGAGCGTTTCCATGACGATGCCGATGAAGCCTTCCGGGCAATCGATGACCAGCATTTCGAGCGGCTCGAGGCGGCGGCCGGTTTCGCTGCGCACCACAATTTCGGGCTTGCCGACCATCACTTCGTAGCCTTCGCGGCGCATCGTTTCAATCAGGATGGCCAATTGCAATTCGCCGCGGCCGAGCACGCGAAAAGCTTCGGGCGTGTCGGTATTCTCGACGCGGATGGAAACATTGGTGAGCAACTCTTTTTGCAGGCGATCGCGCAGGTCGCGGGAAGTGACCCACTGGCCGACACGCCCGGCGAGAGGAGAATTATTAACGGTGAAGATCATGGCCAGCGTGGGCTCATCAATCAGCAGCGGGTCCAGCGGAGCGGGATTTTCGGGATCGGTGAGAGTCTCGCCGATCTGAATGCCTTCGACGCCGGCAATGGCGACGATGTCTCCGGCGGAAACGGTCTCGGCTTCGTCGCGATCGAGGCCGCGGAAGGTGAAGAGCTTGGTGATGCGCGTGGTCTGAAGCGAGCCATCGAGCTTGGCGATGCCGACCTGATCGCCGCGATGCAATGTTCCCTCAAAAACGCGTGCGATGGCGATGCGCCCGAGATAGTCGCTGTAATCGAGATTGGTGACCTGAACCTGCAGAGTCTTTTGCGGATCGCCCGCTGGCGCGGGGATGGTGTTCAGAATGGCCTCGAAGAGGAACGTGAGATCGCGGGCATCATCTCCGCCGGATTCCCCCCATTTGCGGTGGGCGACGCCGGTCTTGGCGTTGGTATAGAGCACCGGGAAATCGAGTTGGTCCTCGATGGCGTCGAGGTCGATGAAGAGGCTATAGATCTCGTCGAGGACCGCGGCGGGGCGGGCGTCGGAGCGATCGATTTTATTGAGGACGACGATGGGAGGCAGTTTCGCCTGCAAAGCCTTTTGCAGGACGTAGCGCGTCTGGGGCAGCGGGCCTTCACTGGCGTCTACCAGGAGGAGCACGCCATCCACCATGCGCAGGGCGCGCTCGACTTCGCCGCCAAAGTCGCTGTGGCCGGGGGTATCCACGATATTGATGCGGGTGCCGCGATAGAACAGGGCTGTATTCTTCGCCAGTATCGTGATGCCGCGCTCGCGTTCGAGTTCGTTGGAATCCATGACCCGCTCGGCCACTTCCTGATTGATACGAAAGATTCCGCTCTGCCGGAGCATGGCGTCGACCAGGGTGGTCTTGCCGTGGTCCACGTGGGCGATGATGGCGATATTGCGGATGGCGTCATTCATAAAGTTAATGAATTACTTTAGAGGCGGGTACCCCCACCCCCCCTTTTTTTGCAAGAATATCATTCTAATGGAATTGCTTTTAGTTTTAGTGCAAGAATGTGATTCTAAATGACTTGTTATAGAGCAGGCTGTCAGCCCCGGATTCGCGGCAAGGGCTACCCCTCCCATATTTTCTGTAAGTGCTGATTGTAAGACAGTTACAGGTAAATTCCTGCAAGTGTTCATTCTGCAGGAATTGCGTCCAGGAACTTGGTAGACGCTCAGGATGCGTGGCCTGATGCCGAGGCAGCGAGTCTGAGTCAAAGTTATTGCCGGGAGACCATGAGGAAAGCCGAGGACCGCAGGAGCACAGCCAAGAGTGGCTGTGCCACAGGAAGCTGACCTCATAAAGCGCCGATTATGGTTGGCGCGGCGCGGGGGAATGGGACGCGAGCTTAGGCAGAGTTGGAGCATGATCTATT
>DASPYR010000119.1:0-5370 GCA_035636675.1 Rugosimonospora sp.
TGGCCGGACACGGGCTTGGGGAAGTTAAAAACGTTGTAGACGACCGGCTGGATGCCAAGCAGTTTGGATGGGTCGACAAACTCGTCCATCCAGGCGCCGCCATTTTTGTTATCGCGCTTGAAATAATCGCCATACCAAAGCCCCAGCGATTTGCCGTTGGAATCGAAGACTTCGAAGACGCGCACATCCGGGTGGTACACCGGAAGGTCGTGGCGTTCCTTGAAGGTGAGCCCATAAAGCTGGCCGGCGGCGTAGAAGAGGCCATTCTGGAGCACGTTGTTTAATTCGAGATAGGGCTTGATCTGCGCTTCATCCAGATCGTATTTCTGCTTGCGGACCTGCTGGGCGTAGAACTCCCAATCCCATGGCTGCAGCTGGAAGCCGCCGTGCTGCGCGTCGATGACCGCCTGGATATCCTTGGCTTCGCTGATGGCTTTCGCCGTAGCCCCCGGCACCAATGCATTCACAAATTTCAGCGCGGCGTCCGGGTTCTTGGCCACCTGGTCTTCCAGCTTCCAAGCCGCGTAGTTCGAAAAGCCAAGCAGCTTGGCTTTCTCGGCGCGAAGCTGGGCCAAGCGAGCGATGGTGTCGCGGGTATCGTTGGGGCCGCCACGTTCGGCGCGATTCCAGGAATTCTCAAAAATGGCCTGGCGAGTCGAGCGATTGCTCAGGGTAGCCAGGTCAGGTTGTTGCGTGGTGTTCTGCAGAGGCATTACGTAGCCGCTCAGCTGGCGCTCTTTCGCTGCTTGCATAGCCGCGGCGATTTGCGCATCGCCCAGGCCGGCGAGCGCCTTTTTATCTGCAGTGACGTAGGCCGCGGCCTTGGCCGCAGCGAGCAACTTCGATTCGAACGCGGTGGTGAGGGTCGATTCCTCTTCGTTAAGCTTTTTCAGTTTGGTCTTATCGGAAGCGGAGAGATTGGCGCCGGAATGCACAAATTTTTTGTAATCGAACTCCACCAGCCGCAGCGATTCCGGATCGAGCTTCAGCGAAAGCCGTTGCTTATAGAGCGTGGCGACACGCGCAAACAGCTTGGGGTCGAGGAAGATCGCATCCTGGTGCGCGGCCAATTTGGGCGCTTCGATGTCCTTCACTTTCTGCAGGTCAGGATTGAGGTTCGCCGAAGTTACGCCGTTAAACGCCCCCATCACCCGATCCAGCAGCCGGCCCGTCTTTTCCATGGCCGCAATCGTATTCTCAAACGCCGGTGCGGCCGGATTATTCGCGATGTCCTGCATCTCCTTGCGCTGTTCGGCCATGCCGGCTTCGATGGCGGGCTGATAATCGCCGTCCTTGATTTTGTCGAACGGTGGCGCCTGAAAGGGCAACGTGCTGGGCGCATAGAATGGGTTCGCCGGGCCAAAAGGCGCGCCGGCCGTCAAACCAGGCTTGATGCTCAAAGCGACCGCCAGTGCGCCAACGGCGGCCAGAACAATAAATTGTGGCGGCGTGATCTTGGGCCTGCTCGGCCGGATTGTGCTCATCGCTTTTCATTACCTCGTATTGCGGATTGTAAGGGACACACGGGCCTGCGGGCTACTTCGCTTTAGAAGCAGGAACACGTCCCGGAAAATGACCCGCTACACGGCGGCATCGGTGGCTGACGATGGCGCCTTGTGTTAGGATGTGCGGCTCACGACGATGCCCAGACAATACGTCCCCATCATGATTTTTGCGCTGCTGGCGATGGCCTTCCCCGCCGTGACCCTGATTCTTTTCAAATATATTCGGCCGGATTCGCGAGCCACAGGGGCGAAGCTGAAGCCCTATGAGTGCGGCATTCCGGCGGAAGGCGACGCGCGCGGGCGCTATTCGGTGCGGTTCTATATCGTGGCGATCCTATTTGTGATCTTCGACGTGGAGACGATATTTTTGTTTCCTTGGGCGGTCTTGTATTCGACGCGTGAGGAAGGCTACCGGCTGACGCCGATTTATGGTTTGGCGAGCATGTTTGTCTTTTTGGGGATTTTGATTGTGGGTTACGTGTGGCTTTATCGCAAAGGCGCTCTGGAGTGGGTGTAACGCCAGGAGAGAAAGAGGGCTGATTTCCCGGCAGGAATTTGGCGGCCGGGAATTTTTTTGCGCGGTTGCCCTGCGTTGTGGCGTGTGTTAGAACCTATGGTTCGAGTTTGAAGCCGTTTGTGCGTGTCTTTGCCGGAAATTTTTTAGCTCCGGTTTCGGGAGTCCGGTGGATTCCGCATTCCCGGAATCCCGGAAGATTTCGCGGGACTCCACCGGAGTCCAGAAACCGGACCGCGAGAGCTTTGGTGCGGCACGCCGGACTCCAAACATCGGAGCGCAGTTGAAGGTTTTGTTTCCTTTCGGCTCATGACCAACGATTCTGAGGAAAAGCAGCCGCCTCGTCCAGCGGAGGCAGAAAAGCCTGCGGACACTCCTGCTGCACCTTCCGCTTCCCCTTCTGCTTCGGGCGCAACGCCGCCGGGCGAGACGCCCGGTAAGCCGCCGGCGCCTGCTGTTCCTGCGGCTCCAGTCAAACCGGCGGCTGCGGGTGAAGCGAATCCCTCGGCGCCTCCGCCGCCGGCCCAGCCGGCCGCGCCCGCGGCGCCGCCGAAACCGCCCGGACCACCACCGCCTCCCAAGGAGGCACCGCCGAAGCCGGCTCCTCTCGACAACGATCTGGTGAAGCGCTACAAAGCGCGGTTTGGCGGCGCGATTGTGGAGGCTTTTCTCGATCGCAAGCAGGCGATTCTCGTGATCGCTGCGGACCGGCTGCTGGAAATCGCTCGGTACAGCCGCGAGGAAGAAAATTTCGATTTGCTGACGGATTTGACGGCTGTCGATTGGCCCAAGCGCGAGAAGCGATTCGATCTGGTGCTGAATCTCTATTCATTTCCGAAGAATGAACGCTTGCGCATCAAAGCGCTGCTGGGAGAAAACGAGCCGGTCGCGAGCGTGGAGAGCGTCTGGCCCACGGCCAATTGGCTGGAGCGGGAAGTCTACGACATGTTTGGAATCGTTTTCGAGGGGCATTCCAATTTGAAACGCTTGCTGCTGCCGGAAGAATGGCAGGGATATCCGCTGCGGAAGGACTACGACATTTTGCAGCAGGATGAGGCCTGGGTGCGGGAAAACCTGGGCATCGAGAGCGGGCAATAGCCGCCGTGGCCGACCGATACAATTTTGGGGCAGGGGCGGCAGGAGCGAACCTCGAGACCACCGTCCTCGGCGCGGATGAAATCATTCTCAATATGGGGCCGCAGCACCCTTCCACGCACGGCGTGCTGCGCGTGAAGCTGCGCCTGGACGGCGAGAAAGTGGTCGGTTCGGAATGCGTGATCGGCTACCTGCATCGCGGCGTGGAAAAGATCGCGGAGCACCGCAGTTATCAGCAGTTCGCGCCGTACGTGGACCGCATGGACTACGTGGCGGCGGTGTCGAACGGGCTGGGCTACTGCGAGGCGGTGGAGAAACTGCTGGGCGCGGAGGCGCCGCCGCGGGCGCGCGTGATCCGCACCATTCTCACCGAACTGCAGCGAATCGCCAGCCACCTTTTCTGGCTGGGCACGCACGCGCTGGATATCGGCGCGCTGACGCCGCTCTTCTACTGCCTGCGCGAACGGGAAGAGATCCTGAAAATTTTCGAGAAGTATTGCGGAGCGCGCCTGACCACGCACGCCTTCCGCATCGGCGGCCTGCAATACGAGGCCTACGACGAACTCGAAAAAGACGTGGAGCGATTTTGCAAGGAGTTCGACAAGCGCGTCGATGAGTACGAAGCGCTGCTCACGGAAAATCGCATCTGGGTGGGCCGCACCAAGGGCATCGGGATACTGACGACCGAGGCCGCCATTGCCATGGGCGTTACCGGGCCGGTGCTGCGCGCGAGCGGAGTGCAGTGGGATATTCGCAAGGCCATGCCGTACGCGGCCTACGATCAGTATGAGTTCAGCATACCGACCGGGAAAAACGGCGACACCTATGACCGTTACCTGGTGCGTCTCGAAGAGATGCGGCAATCGCGAAAGATCTGCCTGCAGGCCATCGAGAATATTCCGCCGGGGCCGATCATGGGAAAAGTGGGCAAAGTGCTGAAGCCGCCGCCGGGTGAAGTGTATCACTCCATCGAAGCGCCCAAGGGCGAACTGGGCTATTACATCGTGAGCGATGGCACGACGCAGCCGTATCGCGTGCGGATTCGCCCGCCATCGCTGATTAATCTGGAAGCGCTGGACCAGATGATCCGCGGGCATCTGGTGGCGGACGTGGTGGCGGTGATCGGCACGCTGGACATTGTGCTGGGCGAGGTCGATCGGTGATGAACGCGATCATGCCCTATGTGTTTCCGGTGCTCTTTGCGCTGGTGATTGTGGCGCTGCTGCCGCTGGTGGCCGGGTATATCGTGCTAATGGAGCGCAAGGTGATGGCGGACATGCAAGTTCGCCTGGGGCCCATGCGCGTGGGGCCGCACGGACTTCTGCAGCCGATTGCCGACGCCGTCAAGCTGCTGCTGAAGGAAGACATCATCCCGGAGAGCGCGGACCGCCTGGTTTTTTGGGGCGCGCCGCTGATTTCCGTGACCACGGCGATGCTCGCCCTGGCGGCGCTGCCGATCGGTCCGTTTTTTCAAATTGCCGACCTGAATATCGGCCTGCTTTTCATTCTTGGCATCAGCTCCCTGGGAATTTTCGGCACCGTGCTCGGCGGCTGGGCCTCGAACAGCCATTATTCGCTGCTGGGCGCGCTGCGCAGCGCGGCGCAACTGGTGAGCTACGAGACTTCGGCGGGAATGGCCATTGTGGGCGCGCTGCTGCTGGCGGGAACGCTTTCGACGCGCGGAATCGTGCAAGCACAGTCGGATACCGGCTGGTGGTTCATTTTTGTTGCCCCCGTGGGATTTTTCATTTACCTCGTGGCGTCGATTGCGGAAACCAATCGCGCTCCGTTTGATATGCCGGAGGCGGAATCGGAACTCGTGGCCGGGTACATGACCGAATATAGCGGCTTCCGCTGGGCGCTCTATTTCCTGGCGGAATACACGAACATGATCGTGGTGGCCTCGATCGCCACGACATTGTTTTTGGGTGGATGGCTGCGGCCCTTTGCGAACACGCGCGCCTTCAACTTCGTCGATTATCTTCCGCCGTTGCTGATGGTGTGGGTGGCGGGGTATTGCTTTTGGCGAGCACCGAAGCAGCCCGTGGCGGTGCAGAAGATGTTCATGGCGGCGGTGGGCTTACTGTGCATGGTCCTGGCGGGCGTGCTGGCCATGCCGCTCGTCGCGCCCGCGGGCTCTTTGCTGGCGTCCTCCAAGGCCGGAATCCACGGCGCATTCTGGTTTCTCTTTAAGGTGGGCGCGTATATCTACGTGTTCATGTGGCTGCGGTTCACGTTTCCGCGATATCGCTTCGA
>DASPYR010000120.1:0-2039 GCA_035636675.1 Rugosimonospora sp.
ATCGCCGCGAGGATTCGAACGCTGCGGAATCATGGTCAAGCGGCAAAATATCTGAGCAGCGAGCCGGGCTGGAACAGCCGTCTGGATGAGATGCAGGCGGCGATTCTCCGCGTCAAACTGCGCCACCTTTCACGCTGGCAGCGCGCGCGCCGTTCGAACGCGGCGGAATACACCCGCCTTTTCACTCAGGTTCCCGGCGTCATGCCGCCGATTGAGCCGGAAGGCTGCGAACACGTCTTCCATCAGTACAGCATTCGAATCGAGCAGCGGGACGCTCTGCAGCGGCATCTCGCGCAGCGAAAGATCGGGTGCGCGGTTTACTACCCCTCTCCGCTGCACCTCCAGCCGCTGTACGCGTCGCTCGGCCACAGAGCCGGCGACTTCCCGCACTCCGAGCGCGCCGCACAGGAAGTGCTTTCGCTTCCGATGTACCCGGAATTGCGCAAAGAGCAGATTGCGCGCGTGGTGGAGGCTGTCACAGAGTTTATTATTTAGTTTAATAAATTATATATTATCTATAGATTCGCGCAGGAAAATCCGCAAACTATTTTGTCGTGCAAACCAGCCAAAATTTCCCGCCTCCTACTTCCCCAGGTAGAGCAGCGCCAGCAGGAAAATCCACAGCCCGTCCATGAAATGCCAGTAGTAGGAAGTAATTTCCGCGGCGTTGGGAAGTGAAATACGTGCCTTTTCAAACCCGCGAAATGAAACGTACAGCAACGCTCCCACTCCTCCGAGAAGATGGATGGCGTGCGCGCCCGTGAAAATGTAGAAGAAACTGCTCGCCTGGTTGCTTGCAATGTATACGCCTTGCGCTACGAGCTGACGCCAGGCAATCAGTTGTCCGGCGACAAAAAGGAAGCCCAGGCTCGTCGTAACCAGCCAGAGCTTCCGAAAACCGGTTAGGTCTGCAAGAGAGAGACGGCGCCGCGCCGTTTCGAGCGTGAAACTGCTCCCGAGAAGAACGCAAGTGTTCAACCAAAGAATGCGCGGAAGGTGCACAGTCACCCACGCGTCGCTGCCGCGCCGCAGAACGATGAAGGCGCTGCTGAGGGCCATGAAGAACATCAGGATGGACACGAGCGCGATCGCAATTCCCGTGGAGTAGCGTCTCGGCGATGGGGACCGCTTGCGGCGCCTGCCGTTGTCACCATCATCGCCGCCATCCCCGCCTGCCGGAGGCGTTCCGCCGCCTCCTCCGCCGGTGTTTTCAATGATGAGTTCGATGTCCGGAGTTGCGGTTGTGCCCGGCATGGCGATCCTCCCTCTTCTCCAATTAGCGAGCCTTGACCACCTGCTCGGGCGCAAGGTGCTGCGGCACGAAATCTTCGGCTACACCCGGCACGCTGAATTCGTATGCCCCACGATACACCACCGGTTCGCTCGGGCCAAAATCATCGGCGGGTGTAGGCGATCCGACGCTCCATTCGAGCGTGGTGGCGCGCCAGGGGTTGCATTCCGCCACCTTTTCTCCGCGAAAAAGGCTCCAAAGAAAATTGATCAGGAATAGACCCTGGGCAAGAACGGTGAGGAGCGTGGCGACGGTGATAAAGATGCGAAGCGACGAACCCGCCGCGACAACTGCGGCCAATTGCCTGCTCGATGAAACACGCGAATGCGTCATCAGGCCGAGCCAGTGCATGGGCATGAAAACAGAATAGACCCCGGCAAAGGTGAGCCAGAAATGGATTTTGCCGAGCGATTCATTGAGCCGGCGGCCAAAGAGTTTCGGAAACCAGAAAAACAGCGCGCCAAGAATGGCAAACGTGGCCGCCACCCCCATGACGAGGTGGAAGTGGCCGGTGATGAAGTCGTCGCTGACGGCCGCGTAAGTAAGATCACGACGCGCGAGGAAAATCCCGGAGAGCCCGCCGGCTAGAAAGAGTGAAATGAAGCCAAGCGCAAACAACATCGAGGTGTGGAGCTGAATTCGCGCGTTCCACAGCGTCCCGAGCCAGCTGATCAGGAGGATCGTGGCGGGCAGGCCAAGCGAGGAGGCAAGAAGCGAAAAGACGAGAGGCGAAAAGGGGTTCATGCCG
>DASPYR010000121.1:0-12212 GCA_035636675.1 Rugosimonospora sp.
ATCGTGGAAGCAAAGACGAACCTTCTTGGTATCCGGCAAAAGATCCTCGCCAGCGAAGCAACAAAGAGAAAAAATTCACCCCAGCAAAGCCATTTAAGATGGACGTGAGCCCCTCGATTGTCAAGAAGAAAGGCGGCGAAATGGGGCCTCTACTATTGGCGTAAAGGCCTCAAAATTTGGAGTTTCGCGGAGGCTAGCCATTCAGTAAAAAACCGCTCTGCGGGCCTTCGCCAGCGTTATACTTCTGCCCATCCAAAACCGAGTGCAAATGGCCCTTCTGCCAAATCAACGCCTCGGCCCTTATGAAATCCTCTCTGCAGCACAGTCGGACATCTGCGTGGTGCTGAACTGGACGGAGGAGTTGAAACAAAACGCTCCGGCGGGGAGGCATTGATGCCAGCGTTCGCGGGAACACCCACCAACCCAATTCAAGGAGCAAACGGCGGTATTCTCAAAATAAGCCCCTGCGGTAGAATTGTTTGCTCAACGATGCGGAAGTGGCGGAACTGGCAGACGCGCAGGACTTAGGATCCTGTGGCCGCGAGGCCGTGGGGGTTCAACTCCCCCCTTCCGCACCAAGGAATGGCGATGAGCGCACGGTGTCGAATGAGACGCAAATGGGCGGAGGCAAGCAAATAGCATATCGCCGAGCTCGCCACTCGCGTCCGGTACGTGTTCTATATCGCCCCCGACGCCCATAAAATGCGGGGCTTCGTTGATATTTGACCGGCAATTCATCAGCCTACGCAACCGGATCGGGTATACTTCTCGGCCAAATCCAGCCTTCCGACAGGCGCACACGAGGAGGCGCGTCATGTACCGGAACTTCTTCGCGGCATTGCTCGTGATCGCATTGCTGCTCTTTCTTGGGCCAAACAGGGCCGTGGCCGACGGAAATCTCACCAAAGTGAATCACATCATTATCGTGATGCAGGAGAATCATTCTTATGACAACTATTTTGGTGTGCTTGCCTACGCGCCCGGGACTCCTTATCACAACGGAAACGGCCCGTGCTCGCCGAAAGACCATCAATGCGTGGATGGCTTGACTTGCAAGGTGGATTCCACCGGCAACCTCACTTGCTCGAATTCCAATCGCGACGCCAACAGCTCCATCGTCACGGCTTTTCATGAACCGACCAGGTGCGTGGTTCCCGATCTGGATCATTCCTGGTTTGGGACGCATCGCGAAGCCAATTTTTCCCATCCGAACGATACGTTGACGGATTTTCTAGCCAACGGCTTCGTGCGCGTGAACGATTTGACCGAACAGCCGGACAACGGCAGCGAGAGCCCGACCGACGACGAGACCATCGGGTATTACACCCAAAGCGACCTGCCGTTCTATTACGATCTGGCGGAAAATTTCGCTATCAGCGACCGCCACTTCGCCTCGCTGCTGGGCCCCACTTTTCCCAACCGTTCCTATCTGATGGCCGCGACGTCCTTCGGCCATCTTACGACGAGTGATATCTTTCCGCCGCCGGGCGGATATAAACCGATTACGGGAACAATTTTCGATCTCCTGAACAAGTACGGCATCTCCTGGGCCGATTATTTCCAGGACGCGCCTCAAGCAGCGAGTTTTTACTCAAACGATCCGCATTTCCTGCCGCTTTCGGTTTTCCTCGCGCAGGCCGCAGGATTCTCGGGAGTAGGTTCGTTGCCTCAGGTATCGTTCCTCGATCCGGACTTCGGCCTCACGGGAACGGCGCTCGAAAACGATGAGCATCCGCCCACGGACATTCAGCGCGGGCAAGCGTATGTTTCAGACGTTGTGAATACGGTCCGGAACGGGCCCCACTGGAAGGATTCGATCATCTTCATCACCTATGACGAGCACGGTGGATTCTACGATCACGCGAAATCGCCCCGCGCGCGGCAAGGCCGAGCCTTGACGCCCGACGGAATCGTGCCCGGACAATGTGAGGATCTTTCCGATCCTCCCGCAAGCGAACAGCCCGGCGGAGGCGCCGAGTGCTCCTACAATTTCGTGAGCGCAACCGACACCAGCGTTGCCGATGCGGAGCAACTCTGCCCCGCGCTGGCTTCCAACCCCACCGGCCCATATCCGGCGGATTGCGCGAACTTCAATCAATTGGGAATTCGCGTTCCACTGATTGCCATTTCGCCGTTCTCAAAACCGCGATACGTTTCGCACACGATCGGCGACCACACTTCGCTACTCGCCTTGATCGAGCGCCGGTTCTTGACCATCAACGGAGTGACCCAGCATCTCACCAAGCGCGATGAGCACGCCAATCCGCTGGAAGATATATTCGACTTCGAGCATTCGCCCTCTTTGGATACAACGCTAAATCGGGCCGAGCCCCCTGCGGATGACTGCACGCCGTTGCGGGCTCTTCCTTGAGGCCGGCGGAAACAGGCTTTGCTAAGCGACGTACAGGAATATCGTGCCTCTTCGTGAACAAAGCAGGCGGTGTTATCGAATCGCAGTAAAATCCGAAAAGGCAGTTCGAAACTCAAAGAACGAACACTTCTTGTGCTTTGTATGGCGTCATCGCCCATCCAGGTACAAACTTTACCCAGGTCCTCAGTCTATGGAAAGTTCCCGGATGGAACCGGAAGCCGTGCCGGAGCACGACGGCCCCCATAGATCAAAAACGATGAAACCGCTGCCGCAGCCCGAAAGATTTCAGCCTTATTTGAGTTCACGATCACGACGTAGTTCTCTCTTTGGCTAGGATCGTCTGGAGAATCCAGTGGATGTTTTGCTAAATCCCAGTCGCTCAATCGGTAGTATATTGCGGCTCCAGGATCAAGCGCGGTGTTCGGTTTAGCTGTCTCTGGCTGGAAGGACCAATCCTGCGGGGCGATACTCAGGGATACACTTTTGATATACAGCCGATGTTGGCCGATGTTCACGATCTCCGCAATCAAGTCTCCGTGTTTTAAGGCGTTCTCGACGTTTTCTCCTGCTCCGAGTCGCACTTGCATTGACATTCTTACGAGGACTCGTTCAGCAAGATTGTCTCGATAGGTGAATACTTGCCAGCAAAGACTCGCGAGGCCTAACACAAATCCCAGGATTCCGAGGACGCGCGCAAACCAGTCTTTTGAATACGTCACGGCGCGGATTCTACCATGTCCAATTTAGGCCCGCCGCCAGTGATCGAGTCGCGTTGTTTGGCGACGCCGCGTCGTCACGGGATAACTGCTCAAGTCAATCCATAACACAATCGGTGATATAAGTTTGGCAGAGAGCAGTTCACAAATGCATATCGGCCACTTTACGGCTTTCTATCCGTCACGCCCCTTTTGGGCGGTCGAAAAGATCGATTTCACGGATCCTAAGGTCTTGCAAAACTTTTCAAGTCTCATGGAGGAAGAGGTCTTTGGATACTCAGATGACGCGTTCTCCATAAAGATCTGCCGCGACGGTATGGTGAAACTGAGGATAGAAGCATTGGAAAACCATGGCGCTCAGCAGCAAACCGTTGAATACACCGTTAAGAGATGGGGCGAATATCTGGATTATTTAAATGCGTTCTACCTGTTTCTGGACTCTGCCGTAATCACAACGATGCGCTTGGCGTACTTTAACTTACATGAGATCACAGTCAGAGACGCGATTCGTATTAGATACGAAAACGGAAAAGAAGCTGGATACAACGTGCCAACGGAAAGCGTGGCGGCCACATTTCAAATGGCACGCCATCAAAGGACCTACGGGTCGATACCCATCGAACACGACCCCAGAATCTCTTTGCGACAGGTGATTTCCCTTGAAGCCATTTCGCGCGCCGTAGCTAGCTTTAAAGCTGTCGTTAGCAAGCCCGGTGTTGAGAAGGTCTTTGCTTCATTCACCAAAAGCATCGCCGAGTACAAGGTGGGGAACTATGAAACGTCCATTATCTTGGCATGGTTCATTTCCGAACGAATAATGGCGAATCTTTGGGGTCGTCATATCGACTCACTAAATAAGGACCAAGGAGACGGCCAGCAAAGAATCAATCGAAAGCGTAAGGATACGCTGACTGGAAGAGATTTCCCCATCAGTGTAGTTTCCAATCTGCTGGAACTATGGGACATCCTACCTTTCAGCCTCTTTAAGGACCTTGACACGGTACGGGGCTTCCGGAATGACATTGTTCATGGAGAAACAAACTACGAGCCGAGCGCCAAAGATGCGCAACTAGCCATTAACACAGCGCGCGAGCTATCGATCCGTTCCAATCAAATCGATTTCACGCCGAGCTTGAGTTTTGGAGTAATGGGGCTGTAGTGCGCGCGTCCCGCCGCGCAACTTGCAGAACAGATGAACCAGTCTCGCTAGGGCAACAGAGCAGCGCCCCAGGGTGTAGGGTTTTCCCCTCAGGTGGAGATACCCCGCACTGGCGTTGACGCTCTTCCTGGCTTCCCCTATACTCGCTTTTCGCACCCCGCGCGCCGCTCTTTCCCGGCTCAGATTCGTGGCCATGCAGTAAAGTAGCACCGAGCATCGCGTCTGCCTGGAGCGTGCAAGTGGCTTGAGAATTCCGCTGCGGGCCTACACACGCGCTGAATACAGCTAGATACGCGGATATAAAATAGGACTTATGGCCGAGGCAACTTGCCGGCGTGAACTCGATCTCGAGATTCCCGCCACAGAAGTGCAAAAGGCGATCGAGCGCGTGGCCCGCGAGTTTGCGCGCGTTGCGCGTGTGCCCGGATTTCGGCCCGGCAAAGCGCCCATCCCCCTGATTCGCCGCCGCTTCGCGGACGACATCAAAGGCGAAGTGCTGCAGTCGCTCGTTCCCGAGCAAATCGATAAAGCCGTCAAGGACCAGAAGCTTATTCCCATCACGCAGCCGCAGATCGATCACGTGGAATACGGCGAGGATCGACCCCTGAAATTTCGGGCCAGCTTCGAAGTGCTGCCCGAATTCGAGCTCGGCACCTACAAGGGCCTGCAAGTCGAAGTCGAGAAGGCCCAGGTGAGCGATGCGGATATCGACAAAACGCTGGAGGCCATGCGCGAACGTGCCGCCACGTTTGTTCCTGTGGAGGATCGCGCTCTAGAAAGCGGCGACTACGCGCAGTTGAAGCTTGTGGGTACGCCCGTGGGCGGCGGCGAACCGCTCAAGGCTGACAATGTTCTCTGCCATCTCGGCGCCGAGGAGACCCTGGAAGCCTTCACGCAAAATTTGGTCGGCGCAAAGCCGGCGGAACAGCGCCGCTTCGAGGTCGAGTATCCTGCGGATTACCCGGACCGAAAGCTTGCCGGCAAAAAGTTCGTTTATAGCGCCGAAGTCGTCGCCGTCAAGCAAAAGAAACTGCCCGAACTCAATGACGAATTAGCGAAGGACGTGAGCGACGCCAAAACACTCGAGGAGCTCCGGGGCAAAATTCGCGAGGACCTGGAAAGAGAACTCCAAGCGCACCACGCCTCCGCGGTCCGCGATGCTGTGCTGGCAAAAATTATCGCCGCTCACGATTTCCCCGTTCCCGAAGCGCTGGTGCAAAACCAAATGGATATCCGCCTGGAGCGGGCGGTTCGAAGTTTGGCGGCCCAGGGAGTTGATCCCCGAGCCGTGAATGTGGATTGGGTGGCCATGCGGCGGCGTCAGCATCCTCGCGCTGTCGAGGACGTGAAGGCCGAGTTGCTGCTCGATCGCATCGCCTCGGCGGAGAATATCGAAGCGAGCGACGAGGACATCGATCGGGAAATTTCCAGAATCGCGGAGCGCAGTGGCGAATCCGCCCCAGCCGTCCGCGCCAGCTTGACAAAGCAGGGGGCGCTGGATAGGATGAGGTCGAAGCTCCGCAGCGAAAAGACTCTCGAGTGGCTCCAAAAGAATACTGAAGTGAAAACTCGGGAGCCGGAGCGGTCCTGACCGGTTTCTTCCTGCAAATTCCCTACTCTCGATGACACATGCAGACGATCCGAGTCCACGCGCCACGACACTCATCCCCATGGTGGTCGAGCAGACCACCCGGGGCGAGCGCGCCTATGACATTTATTCGCGGCTGCTCAAGGACCATATCCTGTTTATTGGCACGCCCATCGACGACCACGTCGCCAACCTCGTGACCGCCCAACTGCTCTTTCTCGAAGCGGAAGATCCGGAACGCGATATCCAGCTCTATATCAATTCGCCGGGCGGCTCGATTACCGCAGGCATGGCCATTTACGATACGATGCAATATGTCCGGCCGGACGTAGTGACCACCTGTGTGGGCCAGGCCGCTTCTATCGCGTCCGTGCTGCTGGCTGCGGGAGCTCCCAAAAAGCGGTTTTCGCTGCCCAATTCGCGGATTTTGATTCACCAGCCCTGGCTGTCCGGACTGTCTGGACAGGCCACCGATATCGATATTCACGCCAAAGAGATTTTGCGCATGCGCGCGGTCATCAACCAGCTTTATGCCGATCATTGCGGCCAGCCGGTCTCAAAAATTGAGAAAGACGTGGAGCGCGACTTTATCATGTCGCCTCAGCAGGCCAAGGAGTACGGCCTGATCGATGAAATTATCCATAAGCATCGCTAGCGCGTACCTAACAGTTAGTAGCGAGATTGCGTTGCCCATGCCGCATATGGGGAAAAAGTTCTAATATAGTGACGGGTCCTGTCCCGCCCGGGAAGGCCGGAGGCCGACTGCCGTGAGAAAACTGAGCACGGATGAACCGCTGCGTTGTTCGTTCTGCCATAAGACGCAAGAGCAGGTGGAAAAGCTCATCAGCTCGCCTTCGGATTATCCGCGCGCCTATATCTGCAATGAATGCGTGGGCGTGTGCCAGCAGATTTTGGAAGAGGAAAAGCGCGAGCAGGCCGGACCGATCAATCGGCGCCTGCCCCGTCCGCCGGAGATCAAGTCGTTCCTCGATGGTTACGTCATCGGCCAGGATAAGACCAAGAAGAAGCTGGCCGTGGCGGTCTACAATCATTACAAGCGCATCTTCCTGAACCATCAGCCCGGTGACGTCGAACTGACCAAATCGAATATCCTTTTGATCGGCCCCACCGGCACAGGCAAGACGCTCCTGGCGCAGACGCTCTCGCGCATGCTGGACGTGCCCTTCGCCATCGTGGACGCCACCACGCTTACCGAAGCCGGATACGTCGGCGAGGACGTCGAAAATATTATTTTGAAGCTGCTGCAAAACGCCGACGGCGACGTGACCAAGGCGCAGCAGGGCATCATCTATATCGACGAAATTGACAAAATTTCCAAGAAAGACGAAAACCCGTCCATCACGCGCGATGTCTCCGGTGAGGGCGTCCAGCAAGCTCTGCTCAAGATCCTGGAGGGCACCATCGCCAATGTTCCGCCTCAGGGCGGGCGCAAGCATCCGCACCAGGAATTCACTCCGGTCGACACCACCAATATTCTCTTCATCTGTGGCGGAGCCTTCGTGGGCTTGGAGAAGATCGTGGAGCGGCGCGTGGGTCAAAAATCTCTGGGCTTCCACACCGACGCCCAGCCGGCGACCACCAACCGCCGCAATATGGAGCTACTCGACCAAGCGCAGCCCACGGACTTGATCCGTTACGGCCTCATCCCGGAATTTGTGGGTAGGCTGCCGGTGGTCGGTGTTCTGGGCGATCTCGACAAGGCCGCGCTGATGCGCATCCTCACGGAGCCAAAGAACGCCCTCATCCGGCAATACCAACGTCTCTTCGAATTCGAGAACGTTCGGCTGCGCTTTGCCGATGACGCCCTGGAAACCGTCGCGGACTTGGCCATGCAACGCAAGGTGGGCGCCAGAGGATTGCGCATGATCCTCGAGGATTTGATGCTCGATCTCATGTACAACTTACCGGCCCAGCGCAAGGTGCGCGAATTCTGCGTCACCGCCGAGATGGTGCGCAGCCGCGAGATCAACTGGACCCTGCTGGAAAAAGCCGGATAACTTGGGATAATGAAGTAGTGGGCCTTCCACCTGTTGAAAATTAATGTTTACTCGCGAGAAGAGTGAAATGAAGCGCGTGCCGATGATGCCGGTGAGGGACATGGTCATCTTCCCTCAGATGATGCAGCCCTTCATCGTCGGGCGGGAAGCCTCTGTGCGCGCGTTGGAAGAGGCGCTCGCGGGAGAAAAAAAGATTTTCCTCGCCACCCAGCACGACGCTTCGGTCGATGACCCCAAGCCGGAGCAGATCTTTACCGTCGGCACCCTCGCCAATATTGTGCAGAGTGTGAAGCTGCCCGACGGCAATATTCGCGTTCTGGTCGAAGGCGTGGAGCGCGCCAAAGTTGTGCAGCTTGCCAGCGAAGAGGGTTTCTATCGCGCCACGCTGCGCCTCATGCCCGTGCGCGTCGAGCCTTCTCCTCAGATCGATCAGGCGGTTCGCCGCGTCAACGGCCTGTTTGAGCAGTATGTGAAGCTCTCCCAGAGCCTGAATTACGACACCATGATTGCCGCGGCGCGCGTCGAAGATCCCGCCAAGCTCTCCGATACCATCGCCGCCAATTTGCAGATTCCCATCGAGGAAAAACAGGAACTGCTCGAAAATTTCGACGTCTTGGATCGTTTGAACCGCGTGGCGGAAGTCCTGGAAAGCGAGATCGAAAAACTCAACGTCGACCGCAACATCAATACGCGCGTGAAACGCCAGATGGAACGCGCGCAAAAAGAGTACTACCTGAACGAGAAGCTCAAGGCCATACACAAAGAGCTCGGCCGCGGCGAAAAGAGTGAGCTCGACGAACTCAAGAAGAAGATCGAAGCGGCGGGAATGCCCAAGGACGTTCAGGAAAAAGCCATTCAGGAGCTGAAGCGGCTGGAGATGATGCCGCCGATGTCCGCCGAATCCACCGTCAGCCGCAGTTATCTGGACTGGCTGTTGGCGGTGCCCTGGAAGAAGAAGTCCAAGGAAATTCGAGACATTGGCGCCGCGGAGAAGATTTTAGAGGAAGATCATTACGGTCTGGAGAAGGTCAAAGAGCGCATTCTCGAATATCTCGCCGTTCGCCAGTTGGTCAAGAATCCTCGCGGGTCGATTCTCTGTCTGGTCGGTCCTCCCGGCGTGGGCAAGACTTCGCTGGCCATGTCCATCGGCCGCGCCACGGGCCGTAAGTTTGTGCGCGTCTCCCTGGGCGGCGTTCGAGATGAGGCGGAGATTCGCGGCCATCGCCGCACCTATATCGGCGCTCTCCCCGGCCAGATTATTCAGATGATGAAGAAGGCGGGGACGGTGAACCCGGTGTTTGTCCTCGACGAAGTGGACAAGATGTCCATGGATTTCCGCGGCGACCCTTCCGCCGCCCTTATGGAAGTGCTCGATCCGGAACTGAATCATTCTTTCACCGATCATTATCTCGATGTCGAGTACGATCTTTCACACGTGATGTTCATCTGCACGGCCAACGTGCTGCACACCATCCCGCAGCCCTTGCAGGATCGCATGGAAACCCTGCGTCTGCCGGGCTATACCGAAATCGAAAAGCGGGAGATCGCCAAGCGCTTCCTGCTCAAAAAGCAGCGCGAGGCTACTGGCCTGACCGAAGAGAACCTGCAATTCGCCGATGACGCCATCAACTACATCATCCGGCATTACACGCAGGAAGCGGGCGTGCGGAATTTGGAGCGTGAGATTGCCAATATCTGCCGCAAGGTCTCGCGGCGCGTGGTCAAGGAAGGCCGGCAGGTGAAGGTGGAGATCACATCGGCAAACGTGAATGAATTCCTCGGCGTCATTAAGTTCCGCGAGCTCTGGGCCGAAAAGAAAAACGAGGTCGGCCTCGCCATTGGCTTGGCCTGGACCGAAGTCGGCGGCCAGGTATTGACCACCGAGGCAGGATTGATGCATGGCAAGGGCCGGCTCACGCTCACCGGCAAGCTCGGTGACGTCATGCAGGAATCTGCCCAGGCGGCCATGAGTTACGTGCGCTCGCGCACCGGGGCCTTCGGCTTGCCGCATGACTTCTATCGCCACCTGGATATCCACGTGCATGTTCCCGAAGGCGCCATTCCAAAAGACGGGCCCTCGGCGGGCATCACCATTGGTACCGCCATCGTGAGCGCCCTGACGCATATTCCGGTTCGCTGCGACGTGGCCATGACCGGCGAGATCACGCTTCGGGGCAAAGTTTTGCCCATCGGCGGCGTCAAAGAAAAAGTATTGGCGGCACATCGCCTGGGGATCCGCACCGTGCTCATCCCCAAAGATAACGAAAAGGATCTGGCGGATATTCCCTCCGATATCCAGTCAACTTTGGTGATTCAGTCTGTGGAAACGATGGACGAGGTTTTAGGTTTAGCATTGGAACGGCCGCTTCAGCCGTCAGTACTTCCCGCGGTCCCGGAAGTGCCGACCAAGTTCGATGCGGAAGCAGAGCAAGATCAGGAATTAACCAACTGAGGGAGACCCTCGGGCACATTTCCGGTCGAGGGGTAAACTGCTGATTCTGCCCGGGAGTGACCCGCCCCTGTTTGGTTCCTGTTCGCCATCTAGAAGAAAAAACATTGTTTGGTAATTTGACTGTGGTTCCGCCGTATGACGACGGCGCATCTCGTTATGCCGCCGCCCGCGTACCATCTCCCGACATATGGGGCCGGTGAATTCAGGCTCCAGTCAAGGTCAAGGAATGATCACAATGAGTATTAGCCTTGCAGAACTGAAGGACAAAAACATCACCGATCTGGCCAAAATCGCCAAGGACTTGGCCATCCCCGGCGCCAGCGGAATGCGCAAACAGGAACTGATCTTCCAAATCCTGCGTGCGCAGACCGAGAAAAACGGCCTCATCTTTAGCGAAGGCGTCCTGGAATGCCTGCCGGATGGCTTCGGCTTCCTGCGCGCGCCCGAATACAACTACCTGCCCGGCCCCGACGATATCTATGTCTCGCCCTCGCAGATTCGCAAATTCGACCTGCGCACCGGCGATACCGTTTCCGGACAGGTGCGTCCGCCCAAAGATGGCGAGCGTTACTTCGCGCTGATTAAGGTGGAGGCCGTTAACTTCGAAGATCCCGAGGTAGCGCGGAACAAAATCTTTTTCGACAATCTCACTCCGCTCTATCCTCAGGGCCGGCTGAAAATGGAGACGGCCAAGGAGAACCTTACTGGCCGTGTTCTCGATCTGCTCTGCCCCGTCGGCAAGGGCCAGCGCGGTTTGATTGTGGCCCCGCCGCGTACCGGCAAAACCATGATGCTGCAGTCGATGGCCAACTCCGTCACCGCCAATCATCCCGAAGTCGCCCTGATCGTGCTGCTGATCGATGAGCGCCCGGAAGAAGTCACGGACATGCAGCGGACCGTGAAGGGTGAGGTCATCAGCTCGACCTTCGATGAGCCCCCCCAGCGCCACATCCAAGTCGCCGAAATGGTCCTGGAAAAAGCCAAGCGCCTGGTCGAGCACAAGCGCGATGTCGTCATCCTGCTGGATTCCGTCACGCGATTGGCGCGCGCCTATAACGCGGTGACGCCGCCTTCGGGCAAAGTGCTTTCCGGCGGTATTGACGCCAACGCCCTGCAGCGGCCGCGGCGCTTTTTCGCCGCCGCGCGCAATGTCGAGGAGGGCGGATCGCTCACCATCATGGCCACCGCTTTGATCGACACGGGAAGCCGTATGGACGACGTGATTTTCGAGGAGTTCAAGGGCACCGGCAATATGGAAATCAATCTCGACCGCCGCCTGGTGGATAAGCGCATCTTTCCGGCCATCGATATCAATCGCTCCGGCACGCGAAAGGAAGAATTGCTGCTTCCGGCGGACGAGTTGAACCGAGTTTGGGTGCTGCGAAAAGTCCTCAACCCGCTGTCGCCGGTTGAGGCCATGGAACTGCTCCTGGGCAGGCTCTCCAAGACAAAATCGAACGCTGAATTTCTCGCCTCGATGTCCAATCCCAGCTAAGCGGCACCCTTACCCGGACACACCGCCCGCGAGAGTCAGCGCTGTCATCCTGGATCGAACCGGGGTTCCCGGCACGCGCCTCTCGAGCGCCAGCACTCGCGCGGTAAACAAAATCGCGCGTGCCGGGGTGGAATCCCAGCTAAGCCTGGCGGGCCTCCGCTTTCGCCGCCGCTTCCCGTTCGTGCGCGAGAAAAACGATCAGCCGCGCTGTTTCTTCTGCGCTCATCGCCGTGTTATCCACGAGGACCGCATCGTCTGCTCGAACGAGCGGGGAAACCGCTCGTTCGCGGTCGCGCCGGTCGCGCTGGCGAACTTCTTTCAGAACTTCAGAGAACTCCAGCGATTCGCCTTTTTGCGCATATTCCAGCCGCCGCCGCTCCGCGCGTACTTCCACCGAAGCATCCAGGAAAATC
>DASPYR010000122.1:0-4308 GCA_035636675.1 Rugosimonospora sp.
CCTCGGCCGCCGAGGTGAAGGTCTTCATCTTAGGAGCCGGCGATTGCGGGGCCGGCGGCGGCGCGGGCTGCTTGGCCAATGCTACCGCGGCCACCAGAGTGACAGCGACAGTGATGAACTTCGCGTATCTGATCGTGCGCATAAAGCCTCCTCGTGTGCTTCGGCGATGGCCCGGCTGAACCTTTTCCCATGTGGCTCCCAAAGGGCCCCCACGGGGCTGCACCGGGCTTGCCGCAGGCGTTTTAACCCGAGTTCCCGATTCAGGGCTGTAGCTCGGGCATCGTACACTTCTCCGTCCATCGAAACAAACGAATTTGCGGAGCGCGGCGTGTGGAGAATGCGAGGATGCCGCCTGGAAGGCGGCGCTACGAAATGTCGCCCCGCAACGGCATCGGGCGCAGAGAGCGCGACTTTGTTGACGCGCGAAGAGCGGCGAGCGTTTCGCAACGGCAGCGGACGCCGAGTGGTAGGCTGAGGGGGCGGAGAGGAATGCAGTGAAGGAATTTGAGCCGCACCGCTGGCTGGGCAATGCGCATGTGATGACGCTGGCGGGAGCCTTGCTGCCGAGGCGCACGCCGGAACTGCGGCGCACAGAGGAGCGCCTGTTCGAAGTGGAGCCGGGAACGCGGTTGCTGGCGCGCTGCGACTGGCAGCGCCAGCCGAGCCGATCCGCCACTCTGGCGCTGGTGCATGGCCTGGAGGGCTCCAGCGAATCCGCGTATATGCGAGGTTTGGCGGCTCGGGCGTTTGCCGCCGGCTTCAACGTGCTGCGGATCAACCAACGAAATTGCGGCGGCACAGAAGGGCTGACCGCGACGCTCTACAATTCGGGGCTGAGCGCGGATTTCCGCGCCGTTCTCTTTGAACTCATCGAACGCGACCGTCTGCCGCAGATCTTTTTCGCGGGATATTCCATGGGCGGCAATCTGATTCTGAAGATGGCCGGAGAACTGGGGGCGGCGCGGCCGCGGGAGCTGCGCGGCGTTTGCGCGGTATGCCCCACGCTCGATCTGCGGGCGTGCGTGGATGCGCTGGCGCGGCCGGAGAACCGGCTCTATCAGCGGCATTTCGTGCGCCATCTCAAATCGAGGATGCAGCGCAAGGCCAAACTCTTTCCCGGGCAATTCGAACTGAATGGCCTAAGGCGCGTGCGGACCGTACGCGAGTTCGACGATGCCGTCACGGCTCCGCACTGCGGCTATGGCGATGCCGCCAATTATTATCAACAGGCGAGCGCGCTGCGCGTGGCGCAGCGAATTGCCGTGCCCACGCTGATCCTTACTTCCAAAGACGATCCGGTCGTGCCCTTTGAGTCCTTTGAGGTCCCCGAACTGGCGGGGAATCCGCAGATTAAGATCGTGGCCACGGAATCAGGCGGGCATTGCAGTTTTATCTCGCGATCGAGGGGGCGGGAACGCTATTGGGCCGAAGCGCGAGTGTTAGAGTTTTGCCATGCGCACGCGGAGCAATGAGGGCGGGGCGAATGGGGCGGGGGCGTCTTTTTTGTGGCGCGCGGAAGCGCGGTTAAGGAAGGCGCTCGAAGACGTAGTGGTCGATGGAGGCGGCAATTCCGACATGGCCGATCTGGACTCCGTTTACCGCCTCGGTGCGCAGGACATGCCCTTCGCACTTCAAACGGACAGCCTTCGGCTCGCTGAGCCCGGGGAAGAGGGTGAAAACGAACTGAAGCGGAGTTCCTACGGTGAGAGTTTCGGGCAAAAAGAAATATACGGCGCGTGAGCTCACTTCCGCTGTTTCGGTCAGCGATTCCGGCCTTCCCGGCCAGCTCACTTGCAACGGAAATTTAAAGCCGTAGCGCTTCGCGCCGCGGCGGTCTTCGTAATTCATTTTTGGCGCACTCGGTTGGGCTGGGTAAACCTCGAGGCACCTGAGTGGAGCGGCGCGGAACGAAACCGCGTCTCTCCACCGGACGACGGAGCCTCAGTCAGTGTCGCCTAATCTCACCAGCGAGACTTTCTCAAAATAGAGACAAGTAGGGTATCGGGAGAAGACTTGCACTGCATGCAATGGAATCCCCGAATTACGCCGCAGTACTCCCCGGCCCGGCGCGGGCGCGCCGAGCACTTCCCACCCTTCAAACCCTTCGCAATCTCAGGGCAAGCAGGGTGGGGCACCCGCAAAAGCGGAATCAGGACGTGTGTTGGGGTGTTTAGCCGCCGGCGATGGCGCCGATGACGAGAAAGGGCTCGGTCCCTTGGGCCACGGCCTGCGGCAAAGGATGATCGGGCGATTCGAGAGACCAATCTTCGCCGCAGGCAAAAAAGCGCAGGAAGGGCCGGCGCTGCTTGGTATCGTGGTCGCGGATGGTGCCGCGCAGCATGGGATAGCAGGACTCGAGCGCGTCCAGGATGGAGCGCTGCGTGATCGCACCTGGAACATCGATGCTCACTTCCATGCCCACGTGCGCCAGCGTCCGCAGATGCGGCGGCAGTACCACTCGAATCATGGCAGCGTCTGCACCTCCACGGAATAGACCGCCGGAAGATCCCGGACGATGGGCGCCCAGTTGTTCCCGGCGTCACGCGACGCGTACACCTGCCCGCCCGTCGTTCCAAAGTATACGCCGCAGGAGTCCAGCGAATCGACGGTCATGGCGTCGCGCAATACGTTCACGTAACAGTCGCTTTGCGGCAGACCCTTGCTGAGCGCCTCCCACTCGTTTCCGCCGGTGCGGCTGCGGTAGACGCGCAGCTTGCCCTCGGGCGGAAAATGTTCCGAATCGCTCTTGATGGGAACCACGTAGATCGTCTCGGGCTCGTGCGCGTGAACGTCAATCACGAATCCGAAATCGGTGGGCAAATTCCCGCTCACCTCGCGCCAGGAATCGCCCCCATCGTCGCTGCGCATCACGTCCCAGTGCTTCTGCATAAAGAGCACATTGGGCCGCGACTTATGCGCCGCAATACGATGAACGCAGTGGCCGATCTCGGCGGTCGGGTCGGGAAGAAACGGAGACTTCAGTCCGCGGTTGATCGGCCGCCAGCTCTTGCCGCCATCGTCGGTGCGAAACGAGCCCGCCGCCGAGATGGCGATAAACATCCGCTTCGGATTGCTCGGATCGAGAACGATGGTGTGCAGGCACATGCCGCCCGCCCCCGGCTGCCAGCGCGGCCCCGTGCCGTGGCCGCGGAGTCCGGCAATTTCTTCCCAGTTCTGGCCGCCATTGGTGGAACGAAAGAGCGCCGCATCTTCCACGCCCGCGTAGACCGTGTCCGGATCGGCGAGCGACGGTTCGAGATGCCAGACGCGCTTGAACTCCCAGGGGTGCTGCGTGCCGTCATACCACTGGTGGGTGGTGAGCGGCCTTCCTCCATTTTCGGGCGAAGTGTTGTAGACGAATTTATTGCTCTCGCCTTTCGCCGGGCCCTGCTGCGGGGTTTTCTGTTCGCCGGGAGGCGTGCCGGGTTGTATCCAGGTCTTGCCCCCATCGTCCGAACGCTGAATGATCTGCCCGAACCATCCGCTGGTTTGCGACGCATAGATGCGGTTCGGATCCGCCGGCGACCCCTTCACGTGGTAAATCTCCCAGCCCGCGAAGTGCGGACCACTCACGTCCCACCGTTCGCGTTTTCCATCGGACGTCAGCACAAACGCGCCTTTGCGCGTGCCGACGAGCACTCGCACTTTGCTCATCCCTTTCTCCTTCTCTTTTCGGATTTGCCCCCAAACTCCGCATCGCTAAATTTAGGCAGCAGCGGCGTGGAATCCCGTTCTCGCCACCGTCGCCGGACTTCGGCAAGGACCCGCTCGCGATTTTCGGCCATGTTGTCGATGAGCGCGCAAGGCGCCGCCGTATGCTCGTGCCGCGCGCCCCAAACGAGCAACTCCAGAAGCACCGGCGCCAGATCGATGCCTTTTTCCGTCAGCCGATAATTGACGCGCCGGGCGTCACCCTGGTCACACGCCGCCGTAATAATCCCGGCCGTTTGGAGCTTCTGCAGACGTTCCGCCAGAATGTTGGTGGCAATGCCTTCGCCGGAGTCGTGAAACTCCTTGAAGGTTCGGAATCCGCGAACCATCAGGTCACGAATGATCAGCAGCGACCAGCGATCGCCAAACATCTCGAGCGAGATACTGACCGGGCAGCCGGACCGGCGCGGCGACTCCGTCTTGCTTACCGGCCATCCGGGCGGGCGTGGCGACTTTGCTTCCCCGGGCACAGCGGCGACGCTATCATCATCACTTGCACAATGCAACTGATATTACGGATCGAGCGACTGATGGGCAGCCCCAACATTCCGCCCTGAGGGCGGCGCTACAAGAAGCGCGAAGGCGAGGAGACGGCGC
>DASPYR010000123.1:0-3580 GCA_035636675.1 Rugosimonospora sp.
GACCTCGACGGTGTGATAACGGACACCGCCAGCCTCCACGCGGCCTGTTGGAAACAGATGTTCGACGAGTACCTTCAGAAGCGTGCGACGCAGAGAGGCGAAGCATTTCGCCCCTTTGATCTCACCACGGACTACCGGCTCTATGTGGATGGGAAGCCCCGCTTCGACGGCGTTCGCGACTTCCTCACATCACGCGGTATCCAACTGCCCGAGGGAGGCCCAGACGACCCCCCACAGGTCGAAACGGTCGGCGGGCTCGGGAACCGCAAGAACGATTTGGTCAACGAGGTCATTGAAGACACGGGTGTGAAGCCTTACGAGGGAAGCGTCCAATTCATCCATCACCTCCGCCGCCATGGATTCAAAATCGCCGTCGTCACTTCGAGTCAGAACTGCGCGGCCGTCTTGAAGGCCGTCAAGTTGGACGCCTGCTTCGACGTACAAGTCGATGGCAACATGATCCAGGCGCAACAACTGGCGGGGAAACCCGCCCCGGACACGTACTTGATAGCGGCGAAGCTACTGAGCGTTGAGCCGGCACGGGCGGTTGTCATCGAGGATGCCATCTCGGGAGTCCAGGCTGGATTTAGCGGAAACTTCGGACTTGTGATCGGCGTCGCACGCAAGGGGAATGCCGAGGAGCTCAAGCAGCATGGCGCGCATCTGGTGGTAAGCGATCTCGGCGAACTGGTTGACTGACCAACGCCTCGCGCTGTCTTCGGAGAAACAGCCCGATGCTACATCATGAACGCCTCAGACCGCCATCCGATGATTACCCGGCCGACGAGTGGAACGTCATCGAAAAACGGTTTCACCCCGAGTTTCTAGCCCAGCTAGAAACGATGCTCGCGCTCGGCAACGGATACCTCGGCATGCGCGGGTGCCCGGAGGAAGGCGGCCCCAACGCTGAAAACTCCACCCTCATCAATGGATTCTATGAGACCCGGCCGATCGTATACGCAGAAGAAGCGTATGGCTTCGCGAAAACTGGCCAGACCATTTTCAGCGTGACCGACAGCAAAATCATCAAGCTCTTCGTCGACGACGAGCCCTTCTGGCTGCCCAATGCAAACCTCTTAAGTTACGACCGGCGGCTCAACATGAAGTCCGGGACGCTCGACCGCGAGATCCTTTGGGAGACGCCTGCAGGCAAACAGGTGTTGATCACATCCCGGCGTTTGATCTCTTTCGCCAATCGGCACGTGGCCGCCATCTCCTACCGCGTGACCCTCCTCAACGCGGCAGCCTCCCTAGTGATCTCTTCGGAGATGGCGGCGAATGACCCGAGCGCGCGCATCAACGGCGATGATCCGCGACAGTCGAAAGCCTTTTCAGGTCGGGTGCTCCATCAGCGAGCCAGCTATTCCAAAGACCGTCGCATCGTGCTGTGCCATGCGACTGAAAAGAGCCGCTTGACCCTGACATGTGCCACTGACAATGCGATAGAGAGCTCGTGTCCGCACGCCGACAAGGTTGTCCATACCGAGGACTTTGGCCAGGTTGCCTTCACAATCGAGGCCCGGCCCGGCTGTCCGATCCAGCTCACCAAATACATGGTCTATCATACCTCCCAGACGGCCTCGGCTGAAGAACTCTGCGGCCGCGCTGAGTGGACGCTGGATCGCGTAATGAACCAGGGTTTCCAGCAGCTGCTCGCCTCCCAAGAGCAGTACCTGGACGATTTCTGGCGCCGCAGCGATGTCCAAGTCAGGGATGTCCGGGAAGATCGCACAAAGCGCAGCACCGTGGAAATCCAGCAAGCGATTCGCTTCAATCTCTTTCACATCCTGCAGGCCTCCGCGCGCGCGGAAGGCACGGGTGTGCCGGCGAAAGGCCTCACCGGACAAGCGTATGAGGGGCATTACTTTTGGGACACTGAGATCTATCTGCTGCCGTTTCTGACGTATACCTCTCCCCGGATCGCCAGGAATCTGCTGACCTTCCGCTACAAGATGCTGCCGCAGGCACGAGCACGTGCCAGGCAATTGGGCCATCGCGGAGCCATGTTTCCGTGGCGCACCATCAGCGGAGAAGAAGCGTCGGCATACTACGCCGCCGGAACCGCACAGTACCACATCAACGCAGACATCATGTATGCGCTGCGCAAGTACGTGCAGGCGACCGGCGATGAGCCGTTCCTGCGGGACTGTGGTGCCGAGATGCTCGTGGAAACGGCACGCCTATGGCTGGACCTCGGTTTCTACTCGGACGCAAAAGGGGGAAAATTCTGCATCAACGGCGTCACCGGGCCCGATGAATACAACGCAGTCGTGAACAACAACGCATACACCAACTTGATGGCCCGAGAAAACCTGCGCTACGCGGCCCGGACTGTCGAATCCCTGCGGGTGACAGAGCCGGCTGCGTACAATGCGCTCGTGCGCAAAACGGCGCTCGAGCCCTCCGAGGTGGAGGCATGGAACCGCGCGGCGGAGAACATGTACGTGCCGTATGATGAGAAGCTGAAGATTATCCCGCAGGATGACAACTTTCTGGAGAAAGAGCCCTGGGACTTCCGGAACACACCGCGCGACCACTACCCGCTGCTGCTATTTTACCATCCGCTCAACATCTACCGGAAGCAAGTAATCAAACAGGCGGACGTGGTGCTGGCCATGTTCCTGTTGGGCAATGAGTTTTCCCTAGACGCGAAGAAACGCAACTTTGAATTCTACGACCCCTTGACCACGGGCGACTCATCGTTGTCGTCGTGCGTCGAGGCGATTATCGCTGGACAGATCGGCGATATCGAGAAAGCGATTCGGTACGGGATGGCGGCGCTACTGATGGACCTGGCCGACGTCGGCGGTAACGTGAGGGACGGCTGTCATATCGCCTCGATGGGCGGAACTTGGATGGCGCTCACCTACGGGTTTGGCGGCATGCGCGACGATGACGGCACGTTGTCGTTCTGGCCCCATCGCGCGCCAGAGGACAACGCCATACTTCGGTTTCCGTTAACGTACCGCGGTCAGATGCTGCAGGTCGAAATCGGTCTTGAGAAAGTGCAATACGCACTGCGTGAGGGCGAATGTCTGGTCGTCCGCCATGAAACGGAAGAAATTCAGCTGACTCGCGAACATCCGTTGGCGGTTCGGGCGGTCAGCCGGAGGTGAGGAGACATCCTCATCCATGCGGCTATCGCGAAGTCGAAGCAGAAGAACCGAGTGGCAGGCACGCGCGTCAGGTGCCCGGCTCGAGATGGGGAGCGACGCGGATGCATGAGGCACTGGAACCGACGCAAGACCCTGGCTGGCTCCTGAGCCATCAAGGCTACAACGTCTTGACCGAGAGCGCCATCGAATCCCGCCTCGCGTTCGGCAACGGATTCTTGGGCATGCGCGCCGCCCGCTCGGTCAGTCGAGGCCCGACCTGGGTAGCCTGGCTAGGATATAGCAGATGGGCATCTTGGCCGCGCTGCTACGTCGCCGGCCTATTCGACATGCCCAACACCGAGCCGCCAGTCCCGGCATTGGTGCCTGTCGCCGATTGGTCCCGCGTGCGCATTCTGCTGGACGGAGAGCCGCTGCTGGCGCGCGAGGGCGAAGTGATCCTCGGTACCCGCCAGCTCGACATGCGC
>DASPYR010000124.1:0-6563 GCA_035636675.1 Rugosimonospora sp.
CCTGCGGCTGCGCCTGAAGAAACTCACGAACTGCTGCAGGGGAAGCAAGCGCGGCATAGTCAGTCGTAATCGTGGAGACCGTGATGGGCGAGGGCAAATCTTTTAATAGAGAAGTGAAGCCCAGTTCGGCATAGAGATTCCGAAGTGAGCCCCAATCCGGATCGCGAGTTGCGAGAGTATTCCAGTCCAGTTCTACGGGAACGTCGCCCGAGATGCGGGCAAGCTGCTTGGAAAGAAGCACCTGTTCGCGGTAATTGATAAGCGCCTCGCGATAACGCTTGTTTTCGACCTCGGAGGCGCGCTCGAGGGCTGCCTCGACCGATCCGAAACGGCGGATCAATTCGCGGGCGCCTTTATCGCCGATGCCTTTGGCACCCGGAATGTTATCAATGGAGTCGCCCATCAAGGCCATGACGTCGGCCACTTGTTCTGGCGGAACCCCCATCGCCTCCTCAACTTTGGCGGAATCCAGGATAACGTCGGGCTTACCGGCACCTTGGCCGGGCCGCAGGACGCGAACCCTGCCGCCGACGAGCTGCATCATGTCTTTGTCGCTGGTGACGATATAAACGTCGACGTCGCGACGCGCGGACTGTCGGGCAAGCGCGCCGATCACGTCATCGGCCTCATATCCGGAAACTTCGATAATGGGCAAGCGCATGGCTTCGCACAGGCGGCGAACGAGTGGAATCTGTATAAAAAGCTCGTTGGGCATGGGCTGGCGCTGCGCTTTATAGTCGGTAAAAAGCTTGTCGCGAAAGGTCGGGCCGGGGGGGTCAAAGACTACGGCAACATAATCCGGCTGCAGGTCCTTGGAGACGCGGCGGAGCATGCTAGAGAAAAGAAACGGGACCTTGGTGGGCATTCCATTGTGCTGAAAGGTTGTCGGCGTCGGCACATAGAACGCGCGAAAAATGAAGCCCATGGCGTCCACCAGGAAGAGCTTTTTCGGGGATTTGGGGCTCACCGAAGGAGTATAGCAGAGAGCATTTGGAGGGCCGGTTCAATCCCGAATCGGGGCTAGGAAGGCAACTACAACGCGGTTCTGTGACGCGTAATCGCCCGCAAATCGCCATAGCTGGTCTGCATCCCGTTTCGCCGGGTGTTCACACGAACGTTGTGTTATGGTAACAAGCCAGGAACCGCACTTTTGTGCATGACTCCCTCCGTTAAAGCCTCTGTATCATCGACGCCCTCACCGAGCATGGCTGATGTGTTTGGTCCCGGCGGAATGATCGAGCGATGCATGCCAGCCGGCTACGAACATCGCCATTCACAGCTGTGCATGGCGGAGCTTGTCGAGGAAGCTTTTCGTAAGAAGCGTCACCTGCTGGTGGAAGCCGGCACGGGCACAGGAAAGACGCTGGCCTATCTGATTCCTGCCATTCGCAGCGGGCGTCGCGTGGTGATCTCGACGGCTACGAAATCGCTCCAGGAACAGCTTTACACTAAGGATATACCCTTTGTACAAAAGCATTTTGCGCCTGAACTGAAGGTGGCGGTGATGAAAGGCCGCTCGAACTTTCTCTGCCGGCAAAAAGTTCAGCAGATGGAGGGGCAACCGATCCTTAAGGGCATGCAAGAAATGGATTGGTTCACTCAGATCCGCGATTGGGAGCGCTTGACCGAAACCGGGGACCGAACGGAACTCACTTTTCTGCCGGATGAGGCTGAGCTTTGGTCCAAGCTGGATGCGAGGCGCGAGACTTGCACGGGGCAGAAATGCGTACAGTTCGAGCGGTGTTTTATTACTGCCATGCATCGTCGTGCGGCAGACGCGGATTTAATTATCGTTAACCATCATCTCTTCTTTGCCGATTTGGCGCTGCGTCAGGATGATTTTGGCAGCGTATTGCCGGAGTATTCGGCGGTCATATTTGACGAAGCGCACGAGATCGAAGATGTGGCCAGCGATTACTTCGGCCGGCAAGTATCGAATTACCGTTTTGAGGAACTGGCTCGCGACGCCGAGCAGGCCATGCGGATCACCCAGCAGGGCAAGCCTCCATTGCTGCGCCGCGTGATGCGTTTGCGGGAAAAGGTGCACGAGTTTTTCAATTTATTGCCTCCTCAAGACGGGCGCTTCGCGTTTGAACCCGGCGCGCGCGAGGCTTTTCTGGAGGAACACAGAGCATCTTACGACGGCCTCGTAGCGGCTCTAAAGGCGCTGGAGAGCGAGATAGCAGCGTTGCCCTCCAAACCGGAGGAATTGCTCATCATTGCGCGCCGAGCGGCCGAACTGCGCGGCGAAACTGCATTCCTATTTGAGTCCAATGAAAAAAATTATGTCTATTGGCTCGAGCGGCGAGGGAAGGGGGTATTCGTCGTCGCTACGCCCATCGACGTCAGCTCCATCTTGCGCGAGCATCTCTTCGACGCCTTCGACACCGTCGTTATGACCTCCGCGACGCTAGCCGTGAGCGGCCGCTTTGATTTTCTGAAGCAGCGGCTTGGACTGCAGGTGGCGCAGGAGATGGTGCTGCCGCACGAATTCGACTATGCCAGGCAGGCCCTGCTGTACATCCCTGCGGGGCTGCCGGATGTGCGCAATCCTGCGTTCGTCCCAAAGGCAGCGGAGGAAATCTCCCGGCTGCTGAGATTCACACAGGGGCGGGCCTTTTGCCTGTTTACGAGTTACGGGCAGATGAATCAGATTTTCGAACTGGTGCGCCCTCGGGTGGAGTTCCCTCTGCTCCTTCAAGGAACGGCGCCTCGCATGGCGCTGCTGGAACGATTCCGCACGACTCCAGGGGCGGTACTTTTCGCAACCTCGAGTTTCTGGCAGGGAGTGGACGTACCCGGCGAGCAGCTTTCCTGCGTGATCATCGACCGGCTGCCGTTTGCCGTTCCAACCGATCCGGTTGTGGCGGCACGCGTGCGCATGCTTACCGAAGAAGGCCGCAACGCTTTTGCCGAATATCAAATTCCGGAAGCGGTGCTAGCCTTAAAACAGGGCTTCGGCAGGCTGGTTCGCACGCGAACGGATCGCGGCGTGCTAGCCATCCTCGATAACCGCATCCAGCGTATGCAATATGGTAAAATTTTTATCGAATCGCTGCCGGAGTACAGCCTCACCCGGAACATCGCTGAAGTTCAACGCTTCATGAAGGCGCCGAGCTAGGGCGAGTATCCCTGCCGGACCGGCCGATCAGCTAAAAGACGATGTTTGAAGTCAGCGTGGAAGAAACATTTTCTGCCGGGCACGCGCTACGCGGGTACAAAGGCAAGTGCGAGAATCCGCACGGCCACAACTACCGCGTGCGCGTCAACGTCCAGGGCGAACAACTCGATTCGATAGGCTTACTCTTTGATTTCGTGCACCTCAAACGAATCCTGCGGGATCTCATCGCTGATGTCGACCATAAGTTCCTGAATGACCAAGCTCCGTTCGATGCGATTAACCCTTCTGCCGAAAACATCGCCAAGTTTCTTTACGATGAGGCTTCCAAACAGATGCGCCACATGCCTGATGCGCCTCGAATCAAAAGCATCACCGTCTGGGAAACCGACGAGACGTCGGCAACCTATATACCCTGAGAGGATCGTGAAGTGCGTCGAGCCTATTTTCTAATCGTGATTCCGGCGGGTTTGGTTGGCGTTGCCTATTTGATCGTTCTTCGCCGTCTGGGCATGCAAATTCATGGCGGTCCTTTTCTGGGCACGGCGGGTGCATTCGTTGCCGCAATATGGATCGTGCGGCAGTATCAAAGACGCAAATCCCGGCGGCGCGGCGATTCATGATGCAGGTAACGGAAATCTTCCGCTCGATTCAAGGCGAAAGCACCTATGCCGGCCTTCCGTGTATTTTCGTGCGTCTTACCGGATGCAACCTGCGCTGCGCCTGGTGCGACACGGCGTACGCGTTTTACGGCGGAATCAGAATGAGCGTTGACGACGTGCTCGAACGCATCCACGAGCTCTCTGGCGGCTCTTCGTGTGCTTCCGTTGGAGATACGCCGCAGTTACAGAGGGGCGAGATTTTGCTTGTGGAGCTGACCGGGGGTGAGCCTCTGCTCCAACCGGATGCGATTGGGCTCGCGCAACAGCTGACCGCCGAGAATTACACGGTCCTCGTGGAAACCAGCGGCGAGCGCTTCGTGGGTATCCTGCCGCGAGAGGTTGTGAAAATTGTGGATGTGAAGTGCCCTGACTCGGGCGAAGGCGGTACATTTCTGATCGATAATCTGAAGGTGATTGACAGTAAGGACGAGATTAAATTTGTCATTGGCAGCCGCCATGACTATGAGTTCGCCAGGGATTTTTCCGCCCGGCACGAGTTGGCGCGCCGCGTCCGGCAAGTGTTGTTCTCACCGGTTTTCCCTGACCCCAATGGATCGTGGAGAGGACTTGATGCGCGACTCCTTGCCGAATGGATTCTGGCCGATCGCTTGCCCGTGCGTCTAGGTTTGCAGTTGCACAAATTCATTTGGCATCCCTCCACGCGCGGCGTGTGAAGTCGAGGACGTCGGATAAGATGGCGGAAAAGTCGAAAGCGGTGGTCCTCGTAAGCGGCGGTATGGATTCGTGCGTAACCGCAGCCATCGCGAGGACGTCACATCAGTTGGCCTTCTTACATGCCGGCTACGGACAGCGTACCGAGCGAAGAGAACGAGCGGCATTCCAGGCAATTGCTGATTTTTTTGGGGTTCGCGAGCGGCTGATCGTGCATCTGGATCACTTGAAGGAAATCGGCGGCTCCGCCCTCACGGATGAGCGCATGAGCGTGCCGGAAGCTAAGCCGCACGAACCAGTGGCCGGAAATTCGATTCCGGTGACCTATGTTCCCTTTCGCAACGCCCACTTTCTTTCCGTGGCCGTGAGCTGGGCGGAAGTCATTGGAGCGAAAGCCATTTTTATCGGCGCAGTGGCGGAAGACAGCTCGGGTTATCCGGACTGCCGTCCCGAGTACTACCGCGTGTTTGAGCAACTGGCGAATGTTGGGACGCGGCCGGAAACGCAAATCGCGATTGTCACCCCGGTTATCGCAATGAGAAAGAGTGCGATTGTCCGCAAGGGGCTTGAACTCGGCGCGCCGCTCGAACTCACGTGGTCGTGCTATCAGTATGAAGACGCTGCCTGCGGCGTCTGCGACAGTTGCCGGCTGAGATTACAGGCTTTTGCCGAAGCCGGGGTTCCCGATGCGATACCGTACCGGGTACCGGTTGCAAGATGACATGGTTAGGCGATAATAGGAGAGCATTATTTGCATGTATCCGGCGCACCCGCCGGTAGGAGGAGGATCCATGAAGCAGCTAAAGAGAACCAAGATCGCAATGGTCCTCGTGTGCGCGCTATCCCTCGCGGCGGGATTTGCAATCAGGGCGGCGGCACAAGAGAAAGAAAAACCGGCGAGAATTCACGGCCAGATCTCTGATGTATCCGGAAATCCCTTTGCCGGCGTGATCGTGTCGGTGCGAAATAGCACCACCGGCCAAAGCACGGACTTCAGTGCGGATTCCCAGGGCCGCTATCGCAGCGGCAACTTAGCCGCGGGCACTTACTCGATCGACGTCAAAGTGCAAGGCAAGTCGGCTTATTCGCAGATCGTGCAACTTGCGGCCGGACAGGATACGCAGCAGGATTTTAATTTCAAGGAGCTGCAGAACAAGCAGTCGGTAGAGGCGGAAGAGGCGGCCAAGAAGAATGAAGAGGCCAAAGCCAAGTTTGGGGCCATGAAGCAGCATTTCGACGCGGGTAACGCGGCCTTGGAACAAGCCAAGCAGACGCGGGCCCAATTCGACAAGATGCCCAAGGATCAACAGGCGTCCGCGCAGGGCCAGGTCGACCAAGCGACCGGCACTGCCGTCACCGAGTTCAATGCCGCGCTCGAACAAACAGCGGAGAACGATCCGAACCGCAATATCGTTCTGGCCAGGCTAGGCGAGGCTTACGAGATCGATAACAAGTATTCCGATGCCGCAGGCGCCTATGCAAAGGCGGTCGCGCTGAAGCCGGACCCGAGCTATTACAACAACTTGGGAAATTCGCTGGCCAGGACCGGCAAAATCGACGATGCCCTGACGGCTTACCAGAAGGCCATCGAACTGGACCCCATGAATACGGCCATGTATTGGCGGAACTTCGCTATCGGGCTCTACAACAGCGGGCGTATCAAAGAATCCGTTGACCCGCTCAAGAAAGCCACGGACGCCGATCCTAAGAACGCGCAAGCATGGTATTTGCTGGGCGCGGCGCTTGTGAATACGATGGACTTCAAGCAAGAGGCCGATAAGCTGGTGCCCCTATTGAAGCCGGGAACCCAAGAGGCCTATCAAAAAGCTATGGAACTCGATCCGAATGGGCAGTGGGGTGCCCAGGCCAAACAGGGGGTGGAAGCACTGCAGGCGATGGGTGTAGGAATCGATATCAAGGTAAACACGCGGCCAGCCACCCAGAAGAAGAAGTAGCGCGTCCTAAAAATCCGTAATTCAGAAGACCCCGCGACTCCATTGGCGGGGTCTTTTTTTGCCGCCGAGATCAAAAGGAGAGAAAGCTAAGCCGGAATGCATTCTCGATGGTTCGCAGGCGGGCAAATCGCTAAAATGCCAGGCGGCGCGGAATAT
>DASPYR010000125.1:0-21762 GCA_035636675.1 Rugosimonospora sp.
CAATTGGCAAGACTTGCCGGAACGATTTCAGGGGAGCGCAAATGCGTTCGCCAATCACGGGTTTCCGCTCGCTCACTGCGCCCGCTGTACGTAGCGGGCTTCAGAAGTGTCTACTTTGACCTTGTCGCCATTGGAAATGAATGGCGGCACCTGAATGGTTAAGCCGGTCTCGAGCTTTGCGGGTTTCATGACCGCGCTGGCGGTGGCTTTCTGCACGGTCGGCTCGGTGTCCACCACCGTCATGTCCACGGTATCGGGTAGAAGAGCGCCAATGGGCTTCCCGTCGTGGAATTCGAGCTTCAGCACCAGGTTCGGTATGAAGTAGTAGACCGCGTCGCCGAGTACCTCCCCACTGACGTGAATCTGCTCGAACGTCTCCGTATTCATGAAGTGGTAGCCTTCTGTATCGGAATAGAGGTACTGAAACTCCACCTCATCGAGCACGGCGCGTTCGACAAAATCTTCCGCGCGGAAGCGATAATCGATGGTTGATCCGCTGCGCAGGTTGCGCATGCGCGTAGCCATGGCGCCGCGCTTATTGCCGGGCGTGCGATGATCCACGCTGTGGACCGCATAGAGGTCCCCGTCGTGAACGATAATCATTCCTGGACGCAGTTGCGTCGCTTTCAGCATCTCTCACTCCTGAGGCCGGCGCCAGTTTTGATGGTTAACCCCATTGGCGCCCTTACGTTGATAAGTTAGCGGCAGGCGGAATGGCGGCGCATCGCTTTCTCATAGAAAGCTGTGACCTGGCCGGGCATTTTGGGGCATGCCCGGAAACGCGTATTTGCCGCGCCGATTTGAATTATAGCTGCCGCTGCAAAGCACGGTCAAACGGGCACGCCGGCTGAAATTGGAGTCGTACCATCAAGCCGAGGGAGACGCTGAGCGCGAATTGCGGTTGAGGACGGTAAAACTCTCTTCATGCCAAGCCGACGTATCGAAATCGCGTGGAAGCGCAGCGGGCGTTGACGGAACGCAGTGCGGATGCTATAAGTTTTTCCTTTGTCTGCGTGTGTTCAGGCCGGCAGGGCGGACTTCAGCCCTCTTTTTCGCGTGCAGAAAGTATGCCGCCAGCGAACGCGGGGGTTGACGGCTCAAGTCTTTCATGGAAATTCTGAAACAGCTCGGCGACTTATTTCTGGCCGCAGTCCCCACGGCCGTATTTGTTTTTCTCTTTTATCTATTCCTGCGCTGGTCATTTTTCGGTCCCATCGAGCGTGTCGTGCGGGAACGCGGCCGACGCATCGAAGGCGCCCGGCGCGAGGCCGAAGAGCTGCGCAAGACCGCCCAGGAAAAGAGCCACGCGTACCAGGATGCGTTGCGCAAGGCTCGCGCGGAACTCTTCCGGGAGCAGGAAGCGGCGCGGCGTGCGGCGCTCGATGAACGCGGCGCCTCCATGCGGCAGGCGCGCCAGCGTGCCAACGAGGAAATACAAGCGGCCAAGAGACGCATCCACGCGGAAGTCGAAGTGGCGCGCGCGGAACTGGCCACCAGCACCACTGAATTGGCGGAAAAGATCGCCCGCACCATTCTGGAACCTCGACGGCAAGAGTATCCCCGCCCGGCAGGCGAGGTTTGATGAAGACCATGGCGGGCAGGTGCTCTTTGGTTCGTGCCGCTGTATTCAGCTTTGGATTGGCGCTCTTTGGCGTGGCCTCCCTTCCTGCGCTGGCTCAGGAAAGTTCGTCTGATGCGGCGAGCATGCCGATCGGTACGGTTTTCCGCTGGCTGAATTTTCTTCTGGTAGTTGGGGCTCTTGCCTATCTCATCGGCAAATTTGGCGCGCCTTATTTTCGGGGCCGGGCGCAGGCGATTGCCCGGGCCATTGGGGAGGCCAACCAAACCCGTTCCGCCGCTGAACGGGAACTGCGAGAAGCGGCCGAAAAGCTGGCTGCCGTACAAAGCGAAATCGAGCAGGAGCGGCGGACGGCCGCGCGCGAATCGGCTGCGGATCGAGAGCGAATTCGAGCGCTGACGAAGGCCGAGATGGAAAGGATTAGCCAGGCGGCGCTCGCTGAGATCGCGGCGGCGGAGCGTGCCGGAACTCAAGAAGTCCGCGCCATTGCCGCACAGCTGGCCACCGATCGAGCGGCGGCCTTGATTCGGGAGCGGATGGACGCCACGGCTGAGGCGGTTTTGTTTGATTCCTTCGTGGTTGAACTGGAGCGGGCCGCTTCATGAGAACCATCGCGCAACATTATGCGGACGCGCTCGCCGACGTGGCTATTTCACAGAAAAACGCGGAGACCGTAAGCCGCGAACTGCGCGATTTCCTCGCGCTCTTGCGGGAATCGGCACAGCTGGGGATTCTGCTCGGCAGCCCCGCTGTGTCGCGCGCCAATAAGCATGCCGTCGCGCAGGCCCTGGTTGAGCGCATGAAGGCCAGCCGCACGCTGCGAAATTTTTTGTTTGTGGTGATTGATCAACGACGCATGGCGCTGCTGCCGGAAATTCAGCAGGCTTTCGAGGCCCAGCTCGACGAGCGGCAGGGCGTGGCCCGCGCCAATGTAGTTTCCGCGCGGGATTTGAAGGAAGGCGAAAAGAAGCAACTTCGAGCGGCGCTCGAGCGCTTGAGCGGCCGGCGCGTGGAAGCGCGTTATGACCTCGATCCCGCCCTCATTGGCGGCGCGGTGGTGCGCGTTGGCTCAACGATTTACGACGGCTCGGTGCGCACCCGGCTGGAACGGTTGCGGGCGCGCCTCGAGTCCAAATAGGAGCGGAGCGGCATGGCATCGATTAAAGCGGACGAGATTACAAAGATCCTGCGCGCGCAGATCGCGAATTACGATCAATCCGTGGCGGTCGAGGAGGTCGGCACCGTCATCTCTGTCGGCGACGGCATCGCACGCGTGCACGGCCTGGAAAAAGTGATGGCCGGCGAGATGCTGGAGTTCCCCCACGACGTTTTCGGCATCGCCCTCAATCTCGAAGAGGATCAGGTCGGCGCGGTGCTGCTGGGCGAATACACGGCCATCGAAGAGGGCGACACGGTCAAGCGCACGCGTTCGATCATGTCAGCGCCCGTGGGAGATGCGCTGGTGGGACGCGTCGTCAATCCTCTGGGCGTGCCGCTCGACGGTAAAGGGCCCATCGTTACCGATCAGCGCATTCCCGTGGAACGCATTGCCCCGGGCGTGGTCGATCGCCAGCCCGTTCGCGAGCCCTTGCAGACCGGCATCAAAGCCATCGACTCGATGATCCCCATCGGTCGCGGCCAGCGCGAACTGATTATCGGCGACCGGCAGACCGGCAAGACCGCGATTATTCTGGACACCATCATCAACCAGAAGGGCGGAGACATGATCTGCATCTACTGCGCGATCGGGCAGAAACGCTCGACCATTGCGCAAGTGGTGAAGATCCTGACCGACGCCGGCGCCATGGACTACACCATCGTGGTGGCCGCTTCCGCCACCGAGCCCGCCACCATGCAGTACATCGCTCCCTATGCCGCCTGCGCCATGGGCGAATTCTTCCGCGATGACGGCCGCCATTCCGTTTGTTTCTATGACGATCTCTCCAAGCACGCGCAAGCCTACCGCGAAATCTCCCTGCTGCTGCGACGCCCGCCCGGGCGGGAAGCTTTTCCCGGTGACGTTTTTTATCTGCACTCGCGTCTGCTGGAGCGCGCCGCCAAATTGAACGACAAAAAGGGAGGCGGGTCGCTCACGGCACTGCCGGTGATCGAAACCCAGGCGGGCGACGTATCCGCTTACATCCCAACCAATGTCATTTCCATCACCGACGGCCAGATTTATCTGGAAGCCGATCTCTTCAACAGCGGCATTCGTCCGGCCATTAACGTAGGGCTGTCGGTGAGCCGGGTAGGCGGCAACGCGCAGATTAAGGCCATGCGGCAAGTTGCCGGGACGCTGCGGCTGGACTTGGCGCAATATCGCGAGTTGGCCGCCTTCGCCCAGTTCGGATCGGAGCTGGACAAAGCCACGCAAGCCCAGCTCGCCCGCGGCCAGCGGCTTACACAGCTACTCAAGCAGGACCAGTTCGTGCCGCTGCCTGTGGAAAAGCAGGTGCTCGTGATCTTTGCGGGAACCAATGGCTTCCTCGATACGATCGAAGTTTCCGAAGTGGAGCGCTTCCAGCGCGACCTGCTGGCATTTGCTGACACTCACGCCGGTGTATTGCTCAATAAGATCGCCACAAAGAAAGCCATCGACGATGAGATCCGCGAAGGCCTGAAGAAAACACTTTCCGAATTCAAGGAGCGGTTCACGGCGGGAGCGGCCGCCGCGCGCTAGCCCGATCCCATGCCCACGCAACTCGACATCAAACGCCGCATTCGCTCGGTGAAGAATACGCAGCAGATTACCCGGGCCATGAAATTCGTCGCGGCGGCGCGCCTGCGCCGGGCCCAAGAGAAAGCCTTTGCGGCACGACCCTATGCTCGCGCGATTTCGCGCCTGGTTCACTCCGCGGTCCGTCGCGTGCCGGAAGGTGCGCACGCGCTGCTTCGCAGGCGCGAGGAAAAGCGGATTTTGCTGCTGGCGGTGAGCGGCGACCGAGGCTTATGCGGAGCGTTCAACGCCAGCGTGATCCGCCGTGCGTTGGAATTTTTGCGCGAGCACGCGCAGCAGGATCCGGCCGTCATCGTTTTAGGCCGCAAAATTCGGGACGCCATGCGCAAGCAGCGGTGGAAGATTGTCGCGGAGCACGTGGGCGTCACGTCACGCCCGGATCCCGCCGTAGCCGCGGAAATCGCCAAAGACGTGATCGCCCTCTACGAGCGCGGTGAAATGGACGCCGTATATATCGTTTTCAATGAGTTCAAATCCGTATTGGCGCAAAATTTGAAGCTGGAGAAACTGCTGCCCATCGAGGGCGATGCAGGCCAGGCGAGCGAGGACGCTCAGTCGAAGCTGGCGGACACAGGCATCGACTATCTTTACGAGCAGCCGCCGGCCGCGCTTTTCGGACGTTTGCTGCCTCGCTATGTGCAAGTGCAGATTTTTCGCGCGCTGGCCGAATCCGCGGCGGCGGAGCATGCTGCGCGCATGACGGCTATGGATTCGGCGACGAATAACGCCGGCGAGCTCATCGATCAACTTACGCTTTATATGAATAAAGTCCGCCAAGCCGCGATCACCAAGGAGATCATCGAGGTCGTGAGCGGCGCCGCATCGGCCGCCTAGCGCGGATAGGCGATAGAAGAAAGTCTTCGCAAGGAGCGAACATGCCCGGTGACCAGGAAAATGTGGGCCGCGTCGTCCAAGTGATCGGCCCCGTGCTCGACGTCGAGTTTCAGGAACATCATCTGCCCGAAATTTACAATGCCGTACGCATCATCAGTGAAGGTTTCGATGTTCCCGAGCCGATCGATGTAATTGCGGAGGTGCAACAGCATCTTGGCGAAGGGCGCGTGCGCGCCGTGGCCATGAAACAGACCGAAGGAATCGTGCGCGGCATGAAGGCTATCGATAGTGAGGGTCCCATAACCGTGCCGGTGGGCCGCGCGACGCTGGGACGTGTGCTCAATGTCCTCGGTGAGCCGGTGGACAATCTGGGCGACGTGCACGCCAAAACTCGTTATCCCATCCACCGCTCGGCGCCGTCGCTCGAGGACCAGTCCACGCAACTCGAAATGTTCGAAACGGGCATCAAGGTGGTCGATCTGATGGAGCCCTACCTGAAGGGCGGAAAGATCGGGCTTTTCGGCGGCGCCGGCGTGGGCAAAACGGTGATCATTCAGGAACTAATTCACAATGTGGCCATGAAGCACGGCGGGGTCTCCGTCTTCGCCGGAGTGGGCGAGCGCACGCGCGAAGGCAACGACCTGTGGCTCGAGATGCAGGAGTCCAAAGTCGTGGTGGCCGGCGATTCCGAAAAATCGCGCGCCGCCCTGATTTATGGTCAGATGACGGAGCCCCCCGGGGCGCGCTTGCGCGTGGGACTCACCGGCCTGACTGTTGCGGAATATTTCCGCGACGAAGAGGGGCTCGATGTGCTGCTCTTCATCGACAATATTTTCCGCTTCGTGCAGGCGGGATCGGAGGTTTCGGCGTTGCTGGGGCGCATGCCATCCGCGGTAGGCTATCAGCCGAACCTGAATACCGAGATCGGCGAATTGCAGGAGCGCATCACTTCCACCAAGAAGGGTTCCATCACCTCCGTGCAAGCCATCTATGTGCCGGCCGATGATTACACCGATCCTGCTCCGGCGGCCACTTTCACGCATCTGGACGCGACCACAAACTTGAGTCGCCAGATCGTGGAGCGCGGCATTTATCCAGCCGTTGATCCGCTGGCGAGTTTCTCGCGCATTCTCGATGCGCGCATCGTCGGAAAGGAGCACTACGACGTCGCGCGTTCCGTGAAAGGCGTGCTGCAGCGCTACAAAGACCTGCAGGACATCATCGCCATTCTGGGCATCGAAGAGCTTTCCGATGAAGACAAGCTCACCGTGGCCCGCGCGCGCAAGATCGAGAAATTTCTTTCCCAGCCGATGTTCGTCGCGGCGCAATTTACCGGTCTGGAAGGCAAGTACGTCAAGATCGAAGACACGATTCGCGGTTTCCGTGAAATCGTCGAAGGCAAGCACGATGAGGTTCCCGAGCAGGCCTTCTACATGGTCGGAACGATCGAGGAAGTGCGCCAGAAGGCGGCGAAAATGGCGGCTGCGGCCTAGGCCCTTCTGCCAGGCGCCCCCACCGCAGCTACCTGAATCCAGTGGCCGAAGGTCTCATGCTCGAAGTGGTTACGCCGGAACGCGAAGTCGTCCGGGAAGCGGTCGCCGAAGTGCAGTTGCCGGGGTTCTCAGGTTATCTGGGAATACTTCCCGGACATACTCCGTTGCTTACGGAATTGGGAATTGGCCCGCTGATCTATAAAAAGGGCTCGGAAAACGGGTATGTCGCCGTGATCGGCGGTTTTGCCGAAGTGCTTCCTGAACGCGTGACCGTCTTGGCAGGGGCGGCTGAACGCTCCGAAGAGATTGATGCCGCGCGGGCGCGCGCGGATTTGCTGGAAGCCGAAAGGAAACTGACCTCGAGCGGCAGCGATCCAAATACGGATTGGGATGCGCTGCTGAGGTCCGTCGCCAGCGCACGGGCACGGCTCGAGGCGGCATCCCGTGGCGCTCCAGGCGCGAGCAGGGAAACATAGACAAGGTAAACATAAGCCGAGAATGGAAGCGATTCGCCTTTACACAACGCGCTGGTGTTCCGATTGCTGGCGAACGAAACAATTCCTGGACGAGCGCGGCGTCTCCTATGAAGAGATCGATGTGGATGAGGACGCCGAAGCCGAGGAACTCATCCTTCGCGTCAACGAAGGCCGCCGGAAAATACCCACCATCGAAGTGGACGGCCGATATTTCGCCTGCAGCCCCTTCGATCCCGAGCAGCTCGCCGGAGAGCTGAAGATTCCGCTGAATCCTTAATTCAGTCCCACTCCCCGCGTTATCACGCCTGCCACTTGGAGCCGATCGTCCAGCAAGATCAGATCGGCATCGGCGCCCGCAACCAGACAGCCTTTGCGTCGCTCGAGACCGAGCAAGCGAGCTGGATTGGAGGTAAGCATCGGCAGAACTTCGCGCAAGGGAATGCCCAGCGTAATCATATGGCGCAGTGCGCGGTCGAGTGTAAGCGTGCTGCCGGCCAGCTTCCCATCGGAATTGCGCGCCACGCCGCCCTCTACGCACATGTCGCCGGTGCCCAGTCTGTATTCGCCGTCGGGCATACCGGTGGCGGCAGTGCCGTCACTCACCAGGATCACGCGCTGGGGCCCTTTCGTCGCCAAGAGAACCAGGATGGCCGCATCATCGACGTGCACGCCATCGACAATCAATTCGGCTGTGACGCTGGGGGAAGTGAGAACCGCGCCCAGCACGCCGGTCTCGCGATGTGAAAAGGGTCGCATGGCGTTAAAAACGTGAGCTGCATGCTGAGCGCCGCGCGATATCGCCGCCAAAGTTTCGGCGTAGCTCGCATCGGTGTGCCCGAGTGAAACGACTACGCCTGCTTGGCGAGCCTCGGCAATCAGGTCGGCTGCTCCCGGCAGTTCCGGAGCCAGCGTCAGAATACGCGCTGCGCCCTTGGCCGCAGCCAGGAATCGCTTGAAGAGGAAAACCGAAGGCGCCACAATCCATTCCGCAGGATGAGCGCCGCGCCGAACGCTGCTGATGAACGGGCCTTCGAAGTGCACGCCAAGAATCTCGGCCGAAGGTGTACCTCCCGTGCCCTCACGCGCCGCGCGGTCCATCCAGCCGGCAATCGCTTCCACGGCCCTGGTGGTTGACTCCTCGCTGGCGCTGACCGTCGTGGCCACCAGCGAGGTTGTACCCCGAGCCGCCACCCTCGCCGTGATGGCCGCCAGCGCTTCGGGGCTCGGATCCATCACGTCATATCCAGCCGCGCCGTGAATGTGCACGTCTACAAAGCCGGGCACGATGGACAGGTCGCGCTTGTCGTGGGGATGCGCTGATTCCGGAATCGTAACTTCATCCCGGCGCCCCACAGCGGCGATCTTGTCTCCATCGATCAAAACCACCGCGTCGGCAATTTCCTCCTGAGGCGTCAGAGCGCGGCGCGCGAAAATGGCCTGCAGAGCCACGGCCAGTCATCGTACTGGAAATGGTGCGCTGCGCGCCACTAAGCAGGTGTTTCGCCGGCCGCACTCGAATCGAACGTCAGTAGTCTGGATCGCAGGAAGAGCCCATGGGGGATCCTGGGGAAAGTCTTCATCTCACGAGCCGCCAAAACGAAGCTCAAAAAAGAAGGAGGGCCCCAACCGGCGACCCTCCTCTTTCTAGCTCTTTAAATGAGCAGCCCAGCGTTTCGCTAAGCCGCCCGCCAAGCGTTCAGTTGCCCGTCCTAAATGCCGACGCTTGTGCGGACTGCGCCTTGGGGATGCTCATGTATCCCACGACTTTGTCTTTGCCGATCTGGTTGACCACGAGCTCCAGAGGCACTCGGGTTCCGCGCGTATAGAAGTAGATGGGCTCGTCGATAGCGCGGTTCTTTTTCTCCAGACGCAAATCGTCCACGTAGAGCGCCACGGTGAACTGATTCTTCTTAACGTTCGTGGCGCGGAGCTCGACCATGAGATCGCCCACCTTCGAGCGATTGCCCTTTCCGGTGAGCGTGAACTCGAAGTAGTCTCGCTCGCCCACTCGGCGGAGCTGATCGATCTCATCGTGGTTGCGTGCGATCAGGGTGCCAAATTCGGTGCGGGTCATATCCAGGTTGTTCTTCGCCGATTCCAGTTCGCTCTTTACGCCATTGACATCACCGCCCAAAGACTTGACGTCCTCCGCATTGGCCTTGCCGGCGAGTTCTGACTGCACGCTGGTTAGCCTCTTGGAATAGTCGTCCCGAATCTCGCTGTTCTGGCGTCGCGCAGTCGTGACTTCACCTTGAGTCATCTTCATCTTGTCGGTCACGGCCACCAGTTCGTTTTGGAGTTGGGTGTTGACCTCTTCAGTCTGGGTCAGTCGCTGATTTAGGGCCTGGAGATCCTGCCCTACGAGCTTATTCTGACCGGTCTGTCTGGCGAGGGTCTGCTCCGCTCTTTTCGCCTGTGTTGTGGCGTTCCAGGCCACGCCCAAGCCCAAAACGGACACTGCCGCGAGAACAATTACAGCTAACCACACCCAACGAGGCGCTCCTTCAACCCCGCTGTGGGATTCCTCTGCCTGCATGTCTTCTCGGCCGTTGAACTCTCTTTCAGAAGCCTCGCTCATCGAAGGGTCTCCTTGCACTCAGGTAGGAATTGTGCACGTCCCGCGCCAAATAATCCCTACCGGGATTTCCGGCGTCATCTACCTGTCTTCATGTAACTTAGCGTTGACTCGGGACTCGGCGCATGCGTTGGGCAGAAACGCTAAAGCCTGTAATATTTACCTCCAGAACCTGCTGTCCGTAAATTGGGGAGCACTAAGTGCTTTAAAATCCGAGGCGGCGTCGTAAGTCGCAGTAAAATAAAGTCTTAGGCTACTCGAATCTTCGCAACCTCTGCGTGTCCATCGAAGTAGGTGTTAAGCGTTTTCTGAGCAGCTTCCAGAACTAAATGGCAATTCGGGCAGCGGTCAATGTGGCGTGAAACCACAGCAGCAACCCCAGGCGAGAGGCGCCCTTCCAAGTATTCACAAATCAAGCGGACGGTCTCTCTGCACGTCATGGCAGCCCCCTGAAAAACCTTTGCCCCTCAAAATGACGTGCACGACGTGCTCCAACCTCGCCCAAAGCTAGCTTTCCATAGCGGGCCTCTAAAATCAGCTATTTACGAAAGAGTGACCCTGGGCGTTGCCGGCAGAATGACCGGCTAGAGCGGGAATTTTTTCCGGGACGACCTCATTTCGGCATAGTAAGCCTAGCCCGGGGAACTAGTACCGGAGGATTGCCAACCAGCAGCTAGCGTGTGATCGTCATCCGCCGCAGGGCTTCAATGCGATCGGGAAGTGGCGGGTGAGTGCTGAACAGGCCCATAAATACTTGCCCGGTGCCGAGCGGCTTGACGATATAAAGCGAGGACGTGGCGGGCGTGACGTTGGTCATCGGAATGCGCTTGTTATAAGCGCCCAGCTTCTCGAGCGCGCTGATCAGCCCATACGGATGGCCCACCAGACGCGCCCCAGCGGCATCGGCTGCATATTCGCGCTGTCGCGAAATGCCCAACTGAATCAGCAGCGCACCGATGGGCGCAACGATCAGCATCAAGAGCGCTTCCAAGCCGCCGCCTCCCCGCCGATCGCGGCTGCCGCCGAACCCGCCGAAAAGCAGCGCCCAGCGGCCCATCTGTGCAATCCAGGTAATGGCGCCAGCGAGTGTGGCGGCGATGGAAGTGGTTAGAATGTCATAGTTGCGCACGTGAGAGAGTTCATGCGCAATGACGCCCTCAAGTTCATCGTCGGTCATCAACTCAAGTAGCCCCTCGGTTGCTGCGACGGAGGCATGCGACGGGTTTCGGCCTGTGGCGAAGGCATTGGGCGCCGCCTGCGGGATCACGTACAGCTTGGGCATAGGCAGATTGCCCTTGGCTGCCAGCCGCTCCATCACGGCGTAGAGGCGCGGCGCCTGCTCGCGGGAAACCGGTCGGGCTCCACTTGAGGCGAGTGCGATCTTGTCCGAGAAAAAGTAAGCCATGCCGTTCATAAACACCGCGAGAATAAGCCCAAAGGTCATGCCTGGGCGGCCGGCCAGGGCTTCGCCGCCGAAGAGCAGGATCAGGGTTAGCGCGGTCAGCAAAAATCCGGTTTTCAGTGTCCTCATGATTCATTCGCCTCTGAAATTCCGTGAGTGGCGCCAAACATCGTTGCCATGAGAGTCTAGATGCGCCCGCGCACCGCGTCAATGTTGCGTGTCTCCGTCGCACCTAGCGCTTGCGTGAGGCGGCTCGGCCCGCCGCCACCGGCGCGGGCGCATCGGCTCCCGCCGCTTTGGCTTCGATACGCTCGAATTTCATTTGCCCTCCCGAAGCATCCACGCGGACCATGTCGCCGGGAAGCACCTTGCCCTGGAGAATCTCCAGGGCCAAAGGATCCTGGACGAGCCGCTGCACGCTGCGCCGCAAAGGCCGCGCGCCGTAAGCCGGATCGTAACCCTCGCTCAGGACCAACGCCCGCGCGACGGGCGTCAGCTCGATGCGCACCTGGCGCTCGGCCAAGAGCTTGGATACCGAGGCGAGCTGCAAATCGACGATCTTCTCCAGTTGTTCGCGGCCGAGCGGATTGAAGAGCACGATATCGTCGATGCGGTTCAGGAACTCGGGGCGAAACGTCGCCCGCAAAGCCTCCGTGGCCTCTTTGCGGGCGCGTTCGGGATCCTTACCCGCAAGTTCAAACAAGGCCGCCGAGCCCACGTTACTGGTCATCACCAGGACCGCGTTGCGAAAATCTACCTTGCGCCCCTTGCCATCGGTTAGCCGGCCGTCTTCCAGGATCTGCAACAGAACATTGAATACATCCGGATGTGCCTTCTCGATTTCATCGAACAAAACAACCGAATAGGGCCGCCGTCGCACTTGCTCGGTGAGTTGCCCCCCTTCCTCGTAGCCCACATAGCCGGGAGGCGCGCCAATCATGCGCGACACCGAGTGCTTCTCCATGTATTCCGACATATCTAGCCGAATCATGGCGCGCTCGTCATCGAAGAGGAATTCGGCCAGAGCGCGCGCCAATTCGGTCTTCCCGACTCCCGTAGGACCAAGAAAAATAAACGAACCGATCGGCCGATTCGGATCCGAAAGGCCTGCCCGATTACGGCGAATGGCGTTGGAAACGCGCTGCAGAGCATCGTCCTGTCCCACCACCCGCTGGCGCAGCCGTTCTTCCATGTTGACGAGCTTCCTGGCTTCCCCTTCCAGAAGCCGGCCGACGGGAATGCCGGTCCATTTACTGACCAGCGCGGCGATGTCTTCTTCGTCGACTTCTTCCTTCAGCATGCGGCCGTTCTTCTGCAGGTCGGCCAGGCGTTTCTGCGCCTCCTGCAGTTCGCGTTCGGCCGCTGCCAGCTTGCCATAACGAATCTCGGCGACGCGGGCCAGTTCGCCCGCGCGCTCGTAACGCTGCTCCTCGGCTTTTAGCGCGTCGATCTGTGCTTTCTGTTTGCGAATTCCGGCAATGGCGTCTTTCTCCACTTGCCAGCGCGCCTTGCTGGCGTTGGACTGCTCGCGCAGTCCGGCGAGCTGCTGGTCGAGTTGCGCCAATCGCTCGCGCGAATGCGCGTCGGTTTCTTTGAGCAAAGCCTGCCGCTCGATCTCCAGTTGCAGAATGCGCCGTTCGATCTCGTCGATCTCTACGGGAAGTGAGTCGAGCTGCATGCGCAAAGCCGCTGCTGCTTCGTCCACCAGATCAATGGCCTTGTCCGGGAGAAAACGGTCGGTGATGTAACGCTGCGAAAGCGTAGCCGCGGCAAGAATGGCCGCGTCCTTGATGCGCACGCCATGATGCAACTCGTAGCGATCTTTGAGGCCGCGCAGAATCGCGATGGTATCTTCGACCGAAGGCTCGGCAATCAGCACCGGTTGGAAGCGCCGTTCGAGTGCCGGATCCTTCTCAATGTGCTTGCGATACTCGTTTATCGTCGTGGCGCCGATGGCTCGCAGTTCGCCGCGCGCCAGCGCCGGCTTCAACATGTTCGAGGCGTCCATCGAGCCTTCCGCCGCGCCCGCACCGACCAATGTGTGCAGTTCGTCGATGAAGAGGATGATCTGCCCTTCGGCTTCGGTGATCTCTTTGAGCACCGCTTTCAGACGGTCCTCGAATTCGCCGCGATACTTCGTGCCTGCCACCAGCGCCGCTAGATCAAGCGCCACGATACGCTTGGGCTTGAGCACTTCGGGAACATCCCCCGCTACGATTCTCTGCGCCAGACCCTCGACCACGGCCGTTTTGCCGACGCCAGGTTCTCCGATCAACACCGGATTATTCTTGGTGCGCCGCGCCAGGATCTGCATCACACGGCGAATCTCCACGTCACGCCCGATTACCGGATCAAGCTTTCCGCGGCGCGCCAATTCGGTCAGGTCTCGAGCGTATTGCTCCAAGGCCCGAAACGTCGATTCCGGAGTTTGAGAGGTTACGCGATGACTCCCCCGCACGGCCGCAAGAGCCTGCAGAAGGGCCTCGCGCGACGCTCCGTGACGGGCCAGCAATTGCCCGGCGGGATCTTTCGCGCGCCCCGCGATGGCCAACAGGATGTGTTCCGCGGAAACGTACTCATCCTTGAATTTCTCCGCTTCATCAAATGCCGCTTCGAGTACCTCGTTCGTGTCTTTGCCCAGATATTGCTGCGAAACACCGCTGACCTTTGGGAGACGCGAAAGCTGCGCATGGATCTCCGCCTCCAGGCTCTCCGGGCGCACACCGAGACGATTGAGGAGCGGCGGCACGACTCCATCGTGCTGGGCCACCAGCGCTGCCAGCAGGTGCAGGGGCTCAAGTTGCTGCTGGCCTGCCTTTGCGGCAATATCTTGCGCCTCCTGCAGCGCCTCTTGAGCCTTTACCGTCAATTTGTCGTATCGCAGCATCTACATTCTTCTTTCTTACCCCACGTTGATCTTTTAACCAGATTAGACCAAAGGGGCCGGATATCCGGCCCCTTTTTTCATCGGCGTCTAATTGGATTGCTTCTTGCCGTTTTCCGAGACGCTGATCTTGATCTGCTTCGGTTTGGACTCCTCACGCTTCGGCATTCGCACACTCAAAACGCCGTTGCGATACTCAGCCTTAATGGCCTCGGTATCGACGGTGTTGGGGAGCGAGAAGCTGCGGGTGAACGTACCATAGGCGCGCTCTATGCGCAGGTAATTGTCCTCGTGGACCTCGTTACTGAACTTCCGTTCGCCCCGAATGGTCAACGTGTTGTTCTCCACCCGGACGTCAATGTCCTTCTCCTGCACGTCTGGCAAGTCAGCCTTGACCACCAGTTCGTTCTCCGTCTCATAGATATCCACCGCCGGAGCCCAGCTGGCCAGCTCGGCCTGGCTGGATCGGCTGCGAGCAAAGTTATCCTGGAACAGGCGATTCACCTGTTCCTGCAAAGAGTTCAAACCGCGAAAGGGTTCCCAACGGGTCATGCCACTCATGTGTAACTCCTCCTTAGTGGTATTATTATGTCAACAGCATATAATATGAGCGTGATGATGTCAAGTACAATGTGGCCGCGCTCCATAGCAGAGTAATATCCCACTTTTACAGCAACTTACACAAGGTCTCGTAGTATCATGCGTGAAATGCACCTCGCAGATTTTGACTATACCCTCCCTCCGGAATCGATTGCCCAGAGGCCGCTGCAGGACCGCGCGTCAGCAGGCATGCTCCTGCTGGGACGAGGTTCGGGTCGGTTCGAAGACAGCCAGTTCCACGAACTGCCTTCACGACTGCAGGGCAACGAACTGCTCGTAGTGAACAACGCTCGGGTGATTCCAGCCAGACTCTTCGCACATCGCTCGGGAGCTCGCGCGGAGCCTCCGGGAAAGCGCAGTCGCTCACGGAAGGAACACCTGTCCTCACGGATCGAGGTCCTGCTTGCCCGGCGCATCGATTCTGACCTGTGGGAGGCGCTGGTTCGCCCCGGGAGAAAGGTCAGCAAGGGTGAGCGTCTCTTCTTTGAAGGGGCGAAGCTCGAAGCGGAGGTCGTCGGACGAGGCTCGTATGGCCTTCGCCAGTTGCGATTCCACACCGGTGAGGCGGAAACCGTGTCGGAGGCCATCAACAAAATCGGCCACGTGCCGTTGCCTCCATATATCCGGCGCTTGGATGAAGCCCTGGACGGAGATCGCTATCAAACCGTGTTTGCAAAGCGGCCTGTGGCCGTGGCCGCGCCGACAGCGGGCCTGCATTTCACGCCCGCGATCATGGAGGAATTGCGTCAGAGAGGAATTGAGATCGCCGAGATAACCCTCGAGGTCGGCTTGGGGACTTTTCAGCCTATTCGGACTGAAAATCTGGAAGATCACCTGATGTATAGCGAAGCCTATGAGATTGCGCACAGTGCCGCAGCGGCGATTTCAGCGGCGCGGCGCCAGCAGAGGCCGATCTTGGCGGTAGGCACGACGGTAGTTCGGGCGCTCGAGGATGCCGCACAGAAATCAATCCAGGCTGGCCGCGCTCCCGAAGCCATCGCCGCCGGGCGCGCGTTTGCGGATATCTTCATTCGCCCCGGCCATAAATTCGCGCTGGTTGATCAGCTTCTTACGAATTTTCACTTGCCGCGCTCGACGCTGCTGGTGTTGGTTTGCGCATTTGCAGGACGCGAAGCCATATTATCCGCCTATCACCACGCGATCGCCTGTGGATATCGCTTCTACAGCTATGGAGACTGTATGCTCATTCGTTAGCCGTCAACGGTGTGCTCAGAGCGGGGAAGCTCCTTCTTGTGCACCTTCTGCGCGAAAACCGCAACTCACGCGCTCAAGCCCGTAGTTGCCGCATTAGCCGCGGTAGTACGAAAGTACTATTACGCCGGTTTATGGTTCGATTCGAAAATTGGTACGACCCCTCTAAACTTTGGCGCCCACCCTAGGGCGCTGCAAGGACTTTGATATGCCAAGCAGTGCGAAGGACGCCCTTCCGGAAGCAACCACCACTCTCGGTCTAGCCAAAGGTGAGGCCCAAGGGTCGCAGGCGAATAGCGCGTTTGGCGCCGAAATTCCGGTTACCGTCCACGCCTCGCGATATTCCGCCGCTTCGAAAGGCGCCGGGAAGCTGTCCCCGGTACATGAAGAGACGCGCACTGTGATCATTTTCTCGCAAGGTGCCGTGGTTCGGCTTTCCGCCATGGTCACCCCGGGTGAACTGGTCGTGCTCACGAACAAGCGCACTGGGGCGGATGTGATCTGCCGTGTGACGAGCGTGAAGACTCAGCCGGGCATTCAAAACTATGTCCACCTGGAATTTACTCAGCGGGCTTTAGATTTCTGGGAGGAAACCCCGGCGAATGACCGTGGCAATTCCACAGGGAAGGCGGCCGTCATCACCGCGACCTTAACAGCGACGCCCGCTGTGCCTATGCCGCTCGCCTCGGGTTCTAGGCAATCTGGCTCACCGATCGCGGGAATGCAACGAACGGAAAGAAGTTCGGCCCCCGCAGCATCGCCAACGGTCACACCGCTAGCGGATATACCTGCCGCGGACTCCCAAGCAGCTCTTAAAGAGGCCCCGGCTGCCCAATCACAACTCTCCGAGATCACCGCGAGTCCGGCCCACGCTCATCGGCAGCGGCACGCCGCGCCTTTCCACAGCCCGCGACTACAGCCGTTCGAGGCTGTCATCGCGCAAGATAAGAATGGGTCAAAGGCGATCGCTTTATTCGCCATCGCGGCCGTGGTTCTGGTCGCGATGGGCATCGTGGGCGGGTCAGTGCTATTGCGGCCAAACCGTGGCGTGGCTCAGCAGCTTTGGAGTCGGCCCGTCCCATCAACCCGGGTGCCACTGCCGATACCTTCAGAATCGGAAAGGCCAATCAGCCACGCGGCCGCTAAGGCAAGCTCTCTCGAGCCCGTGGCCAGCACCTCGCCGAGTTACCCCGCCGAAACGCCCGCAGGACCGGTGCCGATCCCAGCCGTACAGCCGCCGAAAGCGGAAGTCCAGCCGCAGTCCGTTTCCCGGCCGAATATAAACGTGAGCAAGATTTTGGCGCCGAAAGCCAAAAGAGCCGCACAACTGAATTCCAGCGAACCTCCTCCGCTTTTACCGGCGGACGCAAATGGGTTGCCCGGTGTAATCGGCGAGAGCGTCGTCAACACGACGGCTCATAGCAATCCCCCACCTCCGGCGGAACCGGCTCCCCCAGCGCCGGTGAAAGGGGGGCAACTGCAACAACCCAAGCTGCTGTCTTCCGTCGCGGCGGTTTATCCTCCGCTCGCTCGCGCTCGGCGGGTGCAAGGTGAAGTGACCATCGATGCCCTCATCGATGCTGCGGGTAAGGTGGCCGAGACGAACGTGATTAGTGGTAATGCGCTTCTGCAGCAGGCGGCCGTTGATTCGCTGCGTCTTCGGAAATACCAGCCGGCGCTGCTGAATGGACAACCCATCCCCACTCACATCAACGTCACCATCGTCTTCCACCTGCAGTAGCCCGGAAGCCCCGCGATGCAGTTGGCATCGCGCAAACCTCTAGCCCTCGTCTATAATTCATACTCCTCCGCTGCCGTTCCGGCGGTCTTCCCATGCGCCTGCTGGTATTCAGCGACGTGCACGCGAACGCGACCGCGCTCGAAGCGGTGCTCCGGGCCTGCGCGGGACGCTGGGAGCGGGCGGTATGTCTCGGGGATGTGGTCGGCTATGGCCCCGACCCGAATGAGGTGATCGAGCGTGTCCGCCCTCTGGTAAGCGCCATCGTTCGCGGCAATCATGACAAGGCCGCAAGCGGCGTTCCCGATCTCGGGGATTTTAATCCCGTGGCGCGCGCTGCACTCGAATGGACGCGCAACCAGCTTCTCCCCGAGAATGCGCGTTATCTGCGGAGTCTCCCGGTGGGCCCGGTCGAGACGGATGGGATCGCCCTAGTTCATGGCGCCGTGGAAGACGAAGATGAATACGTCTTTGCTGCCGATCAAGCGCTAACAGGTCTGCTGGCGTCACGCCGCCCCGTGACTTTCTTTGGCCACACGCACATTCAAGGCGGGTTTTCCTATGACGGTGCGAGGATCGAACGCGTCGAGTTATCGCCGAAGCCGGGGACACATTCGGCTGTAGTTCATCTCGAAGCTAAGACACGTTATTTGCTGAACCCCGGCTCTGTAGGTCAGCCGCGCGATGGTGACCCGCGAGCTGCCTTTGCTATCGCCGACCTCGAAAAACGAACCGTGGAATTCTGGCGCACGCCGTACGATATTTCCGCTGTGCAGGATCGCATGGAACGGGCCGGGGCGCCGGAAGCGCTGGTTTTGCGCCTGGCCTTTGGACGGTGAGGCCGCGTCGAGAGAGATCACATGGATGAAGAAAAGAGCAGAGCGCCAATCGTTTTGCTGGTCGGGGTGGCCGCCGCGCTGCTGTTGATGGGCATCTTTTACCTGGTGGGACGCTTGACGCCCGCGCCGACGAAGGCCGTCGAGCAGCCTTTGCCTATGGGCCCGGCGGAGCAAGCCTACGTGCCGCAGATCCAATTTTTGGAGCCCAAGGTGGCCCGCGCCGCAAACTTTCTGAATCAAGAAGTGACTTTCGTTTTCGGGACTGTGTTGAATAATGGCCCGCGTCCGATTCGTCAGATCGAGATCACGCTGGAATTCCACGACCCCTTCAATCAAGTAGTTTTGAGAGATAAGCAGCGGCTGTTCGGCGCCACTGCGGCGCCCCTGGCGCCGAACGATCGGCGCGATTTTCAGCTCGGCTACGAGACCCTTCCGGTGCAGTGGAATCAGGCTTATCCAACGATTCGCATAACCGGCCTTCAGTTGCAGTAACGCGGTCGCCGCATTTTGACCGGCCGCTTCGCGGCCGCGTTCTTCTCGCCTATACTTTGCCTCCGTGGAACTGCGCGAAAGCCTCAAGCAAGGACTGGAGCGGCTGCTGGCGAGCGGCCGGGTGAAGATACAGGAAAACGGCTCCTGGCTCGCGTCGCTTGAGGATTTCGACTACGAAGTGCGCGAAAAAGCTGGCGCCATCCTGCTGCATTTGTGGTCTCAAGAGGGCACGCTGGTTCGCCGCGTCATCGGCATCGACGCCGATGAAGACGGGCGCCTGGCGCTCAAGGTGACGCGCTTCGGCCGCACGCGCCCGGACCGGCTCGAGTTCGTTTGCAGGGAACGAGAGCCGGAGTCAGGGCAGTTGAGGCGCGAGCAATTTCGCGCGCGCTTCAGCGAAATGCTGGCCGAGCAATTTCCGGATGAAACGGTCTCCTCATTGACTTCGGCCCCTGATCTCGAACATTCCCTTTCCGGCAATTACGTTCGCGGGATAACCATGGCCCGAAATCGAGGCACAGCCATCATGGCCGCGGCTCCGGGTGAGAACTCTGCGACCTACGATGCACTCCTCACGTTTGGGCTGCTTTGGCTTGACCGCTCGCGCTATCGCAAATCGCGACAGCCAATCGGCGGGCTACGCCTGTTTTTTCCTGCAGGCAGCGGCAACGTGATTGCGCATCGCCTGAAGGCCGTGTCACCTTCCATGACTTTGGAGCTATATGAATATGACACCGCCACCCGGCGAACGCGCCGTATTGATCCGCGGGATGGCGGCAACGTGAAATCCTGGCTGGTCCCGCGTCGCGAATTGGAGGGCGCCTTGGCCCAGGCTCGGGAAGCCATCGAACCTATTTGCCGGCTCAATCCAGCCGCAATTACGGCTGAACCGATACCGGGAACATCCGAGGTCGCGCTGCGCTTCCGCGGACTCCTTTTTGCTCGCTGGGGGCCAGACGGCGCGTTTTTTGGCATTGGCTCCGAGCGAGCGCTGACGCCTGCTACCCGGCCGGAACTTGGGCGCCTGGTGCGCAAACTCGAGATCTATCGGTCCCCTCTGGCCAGTTCGTCTCGAGGTCCCCTTTATCGCGCACAAGCGGAGCGCTGGCTGGAGTCGCTGGTGATGGCGGACGCGGCGCGCATCGAGGCGCGTATCGATCCGCGTTTTCTTTATGCCCAGGTGCCGGCCATTGCAGCGGGAGATCGGGGCATCATGGATCTTCTGGGGATTACCCGCGACGCGCGGCTTGTCATCATGGAACTCAAGGCCAGCGAAGATGTGCAGCTCGTGATGCAGGCGATTGACTACTGGCTGCGAGTCCGGCGCCACCAGGAACACGGGGACCTTCCGCGCTACGGTTATTTCCCAGGGGTGGACATCAGCTCCCAGCCACCCCTACTTGTTTTGGTGGCACCCTCGCTGCGATTTCACCCTGCGGCGGATATCCTGGCCCGCTATCTCATCCCGGATATCGAAATCTACCGGGTTGGACTGAACGAAAATTGGCGTCGCGGCCTGCGCGTCATTCTCCGGCAGACTCTTCGTTGATGCCCTAAAAAAAATGGAAGCAGCCTTGGCTAGTGCCGTAGCTGCTTCCCGGGGTGTGTCCTAGAAGTGGTCTTAGTTAGTCAGATGCCTTGAAATCAGCAGAAGTTGCATATTTTGCAGCAGCTGGCACGCGGAAACGGATGTCCGTAACTCTCAGTAAAACAAATACTTACGCCACTTTTCGTCACGGTGGCCAATGAGCCGCATGAGCTGGCGAGAAGTGTACAGCGTGAACGGGCGCGGGCGCCTCGCGAGCTTTATGCCGGCTTCTTCCGGGGTCCGATCGCCCTTGCGATTATTGCATTGATAGCAGCAGGCCACCAGGTTCTCCCAGGAAGACCTTCCGCCGCGCGAGCGGGGCACGACGTGATCGAGCGTCAACTCCGAAGCCGGGAATATGCCCCCGCAAAACTGGCACGTGTTGCGATCCCGCAGCAGAATATTTTTACGCGAGAGGGCGCGCGTCTGCTGGGGAATGTGCCGGTAGGCGAGCAAGCGGATCACCGAAGGCACTTTCATGACCCGCGAAGTCGAATGGACTTCGTGATGGTTCAACTCCTCGGCCTGCGCCACGCCCTTAAGCAACAGGACCATAGCGCGCCGAACCGCCGTAACATTGATCGGCTCGAAGGTGGCATTTAAAACCAACACCGGTTCCTGCATGACCGCAGGTTTGCGGTGCATGGGGGTGCCGAGGACTAGGTGATGATGTTCGCGATTGGAGCGCGGCAGGACTGGTTTCTCCTGCCGACTCGCACCGTCATCCGATGGGTCCGAGTTCATCCGTCTGGCCCCCTGCGCAGCGACTCGAAACCGGCTTCTTCCCGGCGTACGATTGCCCGAGCCACCGTCAGAGCTGCTACCTTTGCCGCTCCGGCCTTTCGCAAGGCCCTCGAACAGGCGTCGAGCGTGGCTCCAGTAGTTAATACATCATCTACCAGTAAAACCCGAAGGTTGTCAACTCGCAGCCCTTGACGGATCGTATACGCGCCCCGAACGCTGCGCCAGCGCTCCCTCAGGGTTAGCTGCAGCTTATCAGGGCGCGGGCGGCTGCGCACCAGCAGGTAGGACCGGCAAGGTAATCCCAGGGATCGCGCCAGGGGCTTGGCGATCAGTTCCGCGTGATTGTAACCGCGCTCCCGCAGTCGCAAGGGGTGCGCCGGGACCGGCACCACTAAGTCGGCCTGGCACATTTCCCGATGGCGGTTAAAAGTCTCCTGCAGACCGGTCGCGAACCAGGTGGCCAGCGGCCTTACTTCCTGGTACTTCAAGAGCATAATCGCGCCGGCCATGGGTGCGGTGTAAGGCCCATAACTGCGAGCGAAATCAAAGTCGTAAAGGCTGCGGCGGCA
>DASPYR010000126.1:0-8894 GCA_035636675.1 Rugosimonospora sp.
GTGTCGTGTCGTATCCTTCAGCAGTGGCTCGATGAGAAAAAGGACAAAGGGGGCGCGTGCCCCCTTCGTCTCACGGGTATAGGACTTCGCTAGTCCTCCCAGAAGATCATGAGGTAGTAGGAGTGCCCCGGCCCGTCGTCAGTTGCTCCTATCAAGTGCTGCCTATCAATCGCTTCGGGACCCTTCGCGTCCTTGAGTTTGAAGTGGTTGTCGTCCAGTGTCACCATCGCGGAAGTGCATGAGGATCCGCTGAGGCTTACCGGCCCGGCAAAAAATACGACGCTATCGCTGTCCGGGTCGCATTCAAAGGTTTCGACCGCTTTGACGTCGGCGGACGCCTGGGGTACATGTACGTGTGTTAGGGCAACGATCACCAGCGCCAGACAGCCCAGAAAGACGAGAAAGATCCTCGTCATTCGCGTATGCGGTGTGCTTTCGAGCTTCATCAATGTGCCTCCTCTTGAACTTGAACTCGGTGTAGCGTTTCCGGATGGAGAGCCTCACGGTGTGCTCGGGAACGTCGCCACGTGAATCGCTCCCTTTCAGGCGTTAACGCACCTATGTCAATATCCTGGGGGTTGGGTGCGAGCAATTGGGTGGACCCCTGAAATTCGCACTGGAGGTTGCCGGAAACCACCTTCCGGGAAGCACCTCAGCTTCCCGCCGCCTTCCTCTACTTCGCTCGATTCAAATTCTCGAGGAAAGAAGAGCCCGAACTGGGCGCCTGCGGGCTGGCGCTTTGCGGCTTGGCGGAGCCTTTGTGACCACCTGCCGCATCAACGTATACTTTAGCCCTAACGGGAATGTAGGGCGGACTTGCCCTGAGCGCCCAAGGGGCTCAGACCGGCAATTCGGACCCATGAAGATCGCGGATTTCGAGGAACGCATCCAACACGCCGTGCTCGTCGCCGACGGGGCCATGGGCTCCATGCTGTATGAAGGCGCCGGCCCGCAGCGCTGTTTCGAGGAACTGAACGCCTCGCAGCCCGAAGCCGTCTTTCGCGTGCACCAGGCCTATATCGAGGCCGGAGCGCAAATCATCGAGACGAATACTTTCGGCGCCAATCGCTCCAAGCTGGCGGCGCTCGGCCTGGGCGATCAGGTCGCCCGAATCAACCACCGCGGCGTAAAGATCGCCCGGGAAGCCCGCGAAGCCTCCCCCCACGAGGTGTTGATCGCCGGCTCCATCGGACCGCTGGCCATCGCTCCGGAAATGACCGACGTGCCGCGCGAAGAGATGCTGGAGATCTATCGCGAGCAGGCGCAGGCGCTCGAGGAACGCGGCGTGGATCTCTTCGTCTTGGAGACTTTCTCCAATATGGAGATGCTGACGGCTGCCATAGACGCGGTGCGTTCGTTTTCCGCGCTGCCCATTGTGGCCGAGCTGACCTTTTCGGAAGAGGGCACCACGCTGGGCGGCACGCGCCCTTCCGAGGCCGCGGCCCTGCTGGCACAGAAAAATGTACAGGTCATCGGCGTCAACTGCACGCTCGGTCCTCAGTCGCTGCTGCCGATCCTGGAGGGCTTCGCCGGGGGAAACCGCGCGCTTTCAGCCATGCCCAACGTGGGATTTCCTACGCGCGTCGGCGATCGCACCGTTTACCCGCGTTCCTCACCGGAATATTTCGCCCTCTTTGCGCGCGAAGCGGCAGCCGTGGGGGCACGCATCGTCGGCGGCTGTTGCGGCACGACGCCGGAGCACGTCCGGGCCATGGCCGGGGCGGTTCGCGGCCTGAAGCCGGCGCAAGCGGTGAAAGCTGCTTCCGTCTCCGTGGTCACGCAGCCGGAGAAAGCCCCCGTGGTCCGGCGCGATCCGGAAAGCGGATTGTGGCGCAAGCTCAAGGCGGGTGAGTTTGCCGTTTCGGTGGAAATTGATCCGCCGAAGGGCATTTCCCTCGAGCGCATCTTCGAGCAGGTGGAGAAGATCACCGCGAGCGGCTGCGTGGATACCATCGACATCAATAGCGGCACGCTGGCCCGCGTGGGCATGGACGCGCTGATGCTGGCCGGCGCTTTGCAGGCACGGGGCGTCGAGACAATTCCGCACGTGACCACGCGCGACCAGAATCTCATCGGCTTGCAAGCCGCGCTGCTCGGCGCCTGGAGCATTGGAGGAGTCCGCAACTTCCTGGCCATTACGGGTGACCCGCCTTCGGTGGGGGATCACCCGGAAGCGAGCGGCGTCTACGAAATCGATTCCATCGGACTGGTCAAAGTGGCCTCCCGCCTCAACCAAGGAACGGACTGGGCCGGTAAGGCGCTTGGCGGCGCCACAAACTATACCGTCGGTGTGGCCGTGAACCCCACCGCCGAGGATCTCGATTACGAGATCCAGCGGTTTTTGGCCAAAGTGGAAGCGGGCGCGCATTTCGCCATGACGCAGCCGCTATTCGATCCCCAGCACTGGCACATCTTCCTCCAGCGCATCGGCGGGCGCTCTCCCATTCCTGTACTGGCCGGCATCTGGCCGCTCACCAGCTATAAGCAGGCGCTGCGGCTGAATAATGAAGTTCCTGGGATCTTTATACCGGAACCGGTGCTGAAGGAGATGGAATCGGCCGGCACCGCCGCCCGTGAGCGGGGTTTCGCTCTGGCGCGGCGCATGCTGGCATGGGCGCGTACCGAGCTGGCCGGGGCCTATCTGATTCCGCCTTTCAAAAGATACGAGGAAATCCTCGAGCTTTTTACATGATTTCCCCGGTTGCCTGTATCTGGTGAATTTGACCCTAGTTTGGTAGAGTGTGAACGGCCTAGCGCATCGTCCCCTAGAGGTCGAAACTCGATCCAATTGGATAACGCTCCTGTGGAGGAAAGTCGCTATGAGGCAGAAGTTCTTAATCGCAATGCTGGGCGCGACCGCACTCGTCTCCGGCTGCGCCACCAAGGGGTACGTCCGCCAAAACGTCACCCCCGTTCAAGATAAAATCAACCAGGTCTCTGGCCAGGTCAATAAGGTAGGCGGTGACCTGCAGAAGACCCAGCAGGATGTCGCCAAGAACACCCAGGCTATCAGTGCCACCGATGAAAAAGCCACCGGCGCCGATCGCCGTGCCGGCGATGCCATGACCCGCGCCAACCAAGCCAACGAGCAGGCTCAGAAGGATGATCAGGAGATCGCTCAGCTTCGCGGCGTGGTCGCCAATCTAGACGATTACAAGGTCAAGAATCAGGCCACCGTGCTTTTCAAGTTCAATAGTGCTGAGCTTTCCCCAGAGGATAAGCAACAGCTCGATCAACTGGCTTCCAATACCGGTTCGCTGAAGCGCTATTTCATCGCCGTGGAAGGCTATACGGACACGACCGGGGACGCCAACTATAATCTGCAGTTGAGCAGGCGCCGCGCGGACGCCGTTGTGGTGTATCTGTCCGCCGAGAAAAACGTTCCCTTCTACCAGATTCGTACGATCGGCTTGGGCGAGAACAATCTGGTGGATCCGGGCAAGACGCGGGAAGCTCGCGCGAAGAACCGGCGCGTCGAAGTAAAGGTCTTCTCAGCCGACGCCGCGGTGGCTTCGGTTGGCGGAGGCCGCTGAGGTCCGAGGCCAAAAGCTGCGCCTTTCTGGCACAGGCTTTTGGAAACAATTTTCCAACCCGTGAAGCCCCGTCACGGGCATGGGAACAGCTAAAAGAAGAAGAATCGTTTTCGGCGGCGGACGGACTGCTCCTTCCGGAGCGGGGCGGATGGAACTTCAGGTTCGTAAGGAAGAGCGCGCCCCTCGAACGCTGCGAGCGGGTTTTCGCGGAACAAAGCCCGCGCCGTCGGTTCTCCCCATCGTCGCGCAACCACCGCATACGTTTCGCGGAGCCGCAAAGGGCGGTGAGTAGGATTGTGTGCATCGCTCGCAAAGAAATGCACAATTTTTTGATCGAGCCACTCCTCGACCTGTTTTCTCGCGGTCTCTCCCCATCTTCCAAGCAGGGATTGCGCGGTCACCTGAACGTAACAGCCCTGCCGCAGCCAGCGCCATAATCGTTCCGGCTGCGAGCGAATGAGCGGGTTGCGTTCCGGATGGGTAATGATGGGCGATAGCCCCAGAAGCTGAAGGCCATGCAGGGCCTCATCAGCGGTAGGCGGAATGGCGAAATCGGCGAACTCCACCAGCAGGTATCGCCTTTGATTGATGGCATATTTTGTTGGGGAGGCGCGAATCTTCTCGAGATTCCCCACGCTCAGGTGAAAATCACAGCCCGTTCCGAGCTTCAGCCGATCCCCTAAACGCGCCTGCAGTTCGTTGCGCCGCTCCCGCACGGCATCGGAATCAAAGCGGTATTCCGCATTCGCATGCGGAGTGGCCACGACATGGGTGATGCCGTCCTCGATCGCCATTTCCGCCATCTCCAGGGCCTCGTCAAGCGAGTTCGCACCGTCATCGAGAGCGGGAAGAATGTGGCAATGGATATCGACCATCAGCAGGCCTTCAGCAGAAAGGATATCCGACTGTCCCGGAGCTGACAACCGCGCTGAGGGAACCCCCCAATCCCTGATGGCACATCCGTTCATCCAACTAGTGCCGTTCCAACTAGATTGGCCAAACGCGCAAGCGAACGTTTCCGAGAGATCGCTGTAATCAAGAGCCGAACGAATCGATTCATCTGGCCTGCTGCCGTTGAGGGGACGAAAGGTCTATTCGTTCGGTTCAAGACGAAAGACGATTTGCTCAAACAAGTTGGAACGGCACTAGCTATCTCCCAGCTTGCCAAAATCAAGCCGCCACACGCTCGGGCCGGCGCCAAAACGCCAGCACGCCGAGGCCGCGGCCCTTCATGCGGTTGCGAATGACTGCAACCATGACCATGGCCGCGCAAATGACAAAAATTCCCGCCGTCGCCGAGAGAATGCTTTGCGCGTGCTTCGGCAGAATCGAAAACCGGCCGTAGACGAACTCGATGTGCAGCCAATAAACGAATAGCGAAGTGCGGCCAAGTTCGATCACCGGAGCGAAACCCTTGACCGTGAATCCCCAGCGGCACCACGCATACGCGAGAAATACAATTCCCAAGACAACGCCGGTTCGGATCAGGAAAAAATTCGGGCTGGTGTGCCAGAAATCATAAACCGCATAAAACTGGCGCGGCCTGGCATCGAGCCACCAGCCGAGAAAGGCGAAGAGAACACCTGCCAGGCCGGTCAGCACAAATGCAGTTGTCTCATGCGCGCGCGTCCAGTCGGAAAACAACAGAAATCCGAACGCCAGACCGGCAAAAGCGAAGGCCACCCACGGAAACACGGGAAAAAGCCAGGGCTGCGGCGCGCCCAGGTTGTGCACGCCGTTGACGTACGACTCCAGATACCAGGGCAGCCAGCCCGGCCGGTGTGTGGTCCAGAGAGGCGGAGTGGCCAGTGCGATCAGGGCGGCTGCGGCAATCGCCGAACCAACATAGCGCAGGCGAGGTACGGTGCTGGCCGCGGCGTTCGTTGCTCGCGCATCAGTGACGCGCAACCCCGCGAGCCAGCACACCAGAGCCATCAAAATAATCGCGACGCCGATGATGTTGAGAACGTCCACGCGCAGCAGATCGCTCCAGGGGGCATAGGGCTGGCCCAACACAAACTCCTGCACGCGAAAGAGCATTCCGAAGCCCAGAATCTCCACACCGCGCAGCATCGCTTTGCGCGATGCCTCCCCTGGCGTGATTCCCTTCTGCAGTGCGCGGCCTGTGATGAGCGCGAGCGAAATTCCCGTGGCCAAGAGAAACAGCGGCGCCGGCAGCGTTCCGCCCAATTGGGAAAGGCGGAAGAGCGTGGTATGTCGCGCGCTTTCGCTCAGCCACGCGTCGTAGCCGTGCGTCTCGAACATGCCGATGCACGCAAAGCCGCGGACCCAATCGAGGAAGGCAATGCGCTGTCTCGCCGCGTTTGCCACGGCCGCACCTTACCACAGGCGCCGGACGGGATTCGCGGCTGCGTCGCGCACATGTGTCGTTCCTGATGCCGCCGGGTTGGGTTACCTCGACGACCGAAGAATCTCTCCGAAGAATCCGCTTAAGATATGTTGGGTTCGTCCAGGCGAGTAGCGCGTTACCGCACGACTCCGGCGAGCGGACTTGACGCGCTGGCGTAGAGCTTCTTGGGAATGCGGCCGGCGAGGAATGCCTGCCGCCCTGCCTCGACGGCGTGGCGCATGGCTTCGGCCATCAGCACGGCATCCTGAGCTTCCGCGATGGCCGTATTCATGAGCACGCCATCGGCGCCCAATTCCATGGCCACGGTGGCATCGGAAGCTGTCCCCACGCCGGCATCCACGATCAGAGGCACTTCCGTGATGCGTTCGCGCAGGATGCGCAGCGAGGCGTGATTCTGAATCCCCATGCCGGAACCGATCGGCGCGCCCAGCGGCATCACCGCGGCCGCTCCCGCGTCGATCAAGCGCCGCGCCACCACGAGATCGTCGTTCGTATAGGGCAAAACCACGAATCCCTCGCGCACAAGCTGTTCGGTGGCTTTCAGTAGCTCCGCGGTGTCCGGAAAAAGCGTTTGCTGATCGCCGATAACCTCGAGCTTCACCCAGTTGGAAAGGCCGACCTCGCGTCCCAGGCGCGCTGTCCGCACGGCCTCTTCGGCGTTGTAGCATCCGGCGGTATTCGGCAACAGAAAATATTTATCACCGTCGATGTAGTCGAGCAGCGATTCCTTGCTGCGGTCGGTCAAATTCACGCGGCGCACTGCGACGGTAATAATCTCCGCGCCCGAAGCCTCATGCGCCCGGCGCATCTCGCCGAAGGTGCGGTATTTTCCCGTGCCTACAATCAGCCGCGAATGAAACGCGCGGCCGGCAATCACCAGTAAATCGTCCATCTTCACGTTCTCCAGGGACGTTCTCCAGGGACGTTCTCCCGCGATGTATTGTACTGCGCCAATCGCCTCTTGGTAAGGCGCTCGCAACTCGGCGATTCAAGGCAGAGCGATCCGATCTAAGACGCTGTCATCCCGAGCGAGCGGGATCCCATCACGCGTCCGGCGCGTGATGGGGTGCGAGAGAGGGATCTGCTTTTCGCTTTTTTCACCGCGCCACTGGCGCCGGCTGCGCATACAGCCGCTCGATCAGGTCGGCGTAACGCGCGTCGATCACGCGGCGCTTGAGCTTGAGCGTAAAAGTCAGTTCGCCGCCGTCAAAAGTGAATTCGCGATCGAGCAGGGCGAAGCGCTTGATGGTTTCAAACTGCGCCAGATTCGCGGTCAGCCGCTTGATCTCGCCTTCGATCAAATCGCGCACCCAGGCGCTCGAGACCATCTCTTGCGGCGAAGCGAGCTTGACTCCCGCCTGCAAGGCACGCGCCTGCACGGTGGCAAAATTCGGCACGATGAGCGCGGCGATATACGGACGGCGATCCCCCACCAGCGCCACGCTCAGAATGAACGGACTCGATTTCAGCGCATTTTCAATCGGCGCGGGAGCAATCAGTTTGCCGCCGGCGGTCTTCAGCAGTTCCTTCTTGCGATCGGTGATGGACAAATAGCCGTCCGCGTCCAAGCCGCCGATGTCGCCGGTCGCGAGCCAGCCGTCCGACGAAAGCACGGCGCGCGTCTCCTCCGTCTTTTTGTAGTAGCCCTGCATGACGCACGGCCCGCGAACCAGCAGCTCGCCATCTTCGGCGGTGCGCACTTCCACGCCGGGAATGGGGCGCCCTACCGTGCCGATATGGCTAGCGCTCGGGAGATTGGTAGCCACCACGGGCGAAGTCTCCGTCAATCCGTAGCCCTGGAACAGCGGGAGGCCCACAGTAGTGAAAAATTCGGTAAGCTCGGGCGCGAGCGGCGCGCCTCCGGAAATGAATTCGACGATGCGCCCGCCTACGCCGTCCCGAAATTTCTGGTAAACGAGCCGATTTGCAACACGCCACTGCCAGCGCACTCCCAGCGGCACCCGGCGCCCGTAAGCGCGCCATGGGGCCGCCTTGCGCTCCACGCCAATGGCCCAGTCGAAAATGCGGCGGCGAATTCCCGTGGTCTGCGCGCCGCGCTCGAGGATATTGCCGTAAAGCTTCTCAAAAAATCGTGGCACGGCTGCGCAAATGTGGGGCCGAACCTCCAGCAGCGCCTGCGGGACATCTTCCATGCGCGGAACGTAAGCGACGGACACGCCGTTGAAGAGGTATCCGTAATCCACTTCCCGCTCGTAAACGTGCGCCAGCGGCAGGAAAGAGAGCGCCACGCTGCCCGGCTCCAAGTCAAAGCGCTCGAAGGAAGCCTGGACATTCGAGGTGAAGTTCGCGTGCGAGAGCATCACGCCTTTGGGCTCGCCCGTCGTGCCCGAGGTGTAGATGATCGAGGCCAGCGAATCCGAGCGCAAACCGGCGATCCGCCGCCGATAAGCTTCGATCTCCGCGTCTCCCGCATGGGCGATGAGCGCTTCGTAACTGAGCGTTTCGCCCAAACCACCAGCAGAGGGACCGCTAGGCTCGGAGCCGCGGCGCTCTATCGGCCCGGAAGCCTCCGTCCTGGCGCTTCCGGCGAAAATAACCTTCTCGGCGCCCGATTTACTCTTTGCCATTTCGCTCCAGCGCCTGGCCTGCTCCTCTCCGGCGACAAAAATGATCTTCGCCTCGGAATGCTCCAGGATGTAGGCCGTGCGTTCCGCCGATTCGCGGAAGTAAATGGGCACGACAACCGCGCCGAGGCCAAGCGCGGCAAAGTCGGCCACGTGCCACTCCGGGCAGTTCGGCGCGAAAAGCGCCACGCGGTCGCCCTGCGCGACGCCGAGATTCGCCAAGCTTTGCGAAAGCCCGGCGATACGCCGCAGCATCTCCTTCGCCGTGATGGGCAGCCATTGCCCGCCTTGTTTGTGGATCTGAGCGCGCGGAGATGCGTAGCGATCGATCGCTTGGAGCAAGCGCCCGGGCAGCGTGGGATAATCCGCGGTCATCGTCCCGAACTCTACAGCAGCCCACGCGGC
>DASPYR010000127.1:0-4013 GCA_035636675.1 Rugosimonospora sp.
CTTGCGCTCGGCGGACTGGCACGCGCGCAGTGGGATGATGACGACGACTACTATCAACGCGGTAATGGCGCCCAGGCGCGGCAATCCGGATATCAAAATGGCTATCGCGATGGCGTCAAGCAAGGCCGGCACGAAGGGCGAGAGAACGATCCGGAGGATTTCCGCGCTCCCGACGCGGGCCAAGCCAGCCGCGGCTACAGGGACTGGATGGGTCCGATCTGGGTGTATCAGAACGCCTACCGCGACGGGTATCGCGCCGGATTCCGGGCAGGCTACAACAATGAGAGCCGTGCGTGGGGCGACCGCGACGGCGATTCCGATAACTTCCCCGCCGTCTACAGCGGCGGCAGTTATGGCGGCCCCTGGTTCGGTAATCGGGCCTACCAGATTGGTTTTCAAGATGGCGCGTCAGTGGCACGCGAAGATGCGGCAAGAGGCAAACCGTATAATCCGAGGCCTCGCGGACGCTACGATGATGAGGACCACGGCTATAGCAGCGCGTACGGCAACAAAGGCGCCTATAAGACTCAGTATGCGAATGGCTATCGTGCCGGCTACGAGTCTGCACGCGGCCGCTACTAAATTGTTTCAAGTCGCCAGCAGGGACGAGCTGCCGGGCCAGCCGGCGGCCCGTCCCGGGATGGGCTACTTTAGCTCGCCACGTGTTCTGCAACTTTCTGAGCAATGCATCTGAAGTATGTGGGCATGACAGACGGGGAGTTATGACCGAGCAAAATCGTTCATCATTCCAGTCGTTACTTTCTATACTACAAGCGCGCTTGTGACCGCCTTGGGGTTAGCAATTCTCATCACCGGCGCGGTCCTTCGCGGCGGACCAAGGTGTACTACTTGCGTCCGTGCCTACGACGAGGTCGGCAGAAAGCCGCTCGGAGACGGGTTTGTGGCTGTTCCGGTACGCGAATTTCGCGGCGCGCTCATTCGGCCGTTTGAGAGCAAGGGTTTCCAGGGTTTGGCCACCGTATGCTCCTGTATTACCGCGAGGAAAAAGACGGGCAAATGCTTGAGGAGGGCATTACCGAGGCCGGTTCGATGGGATCGTTCATGGCCGCCGGTACGGCATATGCCAATTATCACGTACCGATGATTCCGTTCTTTAGCTTTTATTCTATGTTCGGATTCCAGCGCGTGGGTGACCTGATTTGGGCCTTCGCCGATGCGCGGGGGAAAGGATTCCTGTTAGGTGCTACGGCTGGCCGAACCACGCTTACCGGAGAAGGTTTGCAGCACCAGGATGGGCAGAGCCTCGTGTTAGCGACCACAGTTCCGACCTGCGCCAGCTATGATCCGGCCTTTGTCTACGAAGTCGCCGTGATTGTCCAGGACGGCCTACGGCGGATGTATCAGGAGAAAGAGGACTTGTTCTTTTACATCACTCTCTACAACGAGAATTACGGAATGCCACAAATGCCGAATGGTTGCCGCGAGGGCATTCTTCACGGAATTTACAAGTACAGGGCCGCCACCGGCGGGAAGGCTGCGGTTCAATTGTTCGGCAGCGGGCCGATCCTGAATGAGGCGCTGCACGCCCAGGAAATCTTGGCAGAGCAATACGGCGTGCAGGCAGATGTGTGGAGTCTCACCAGCTATACCCAGCTTCGTCGAGAGGCGCTGGCGACGGAGCGATGGAACCGCCTGCATCCTTCCGAGCCTGAAAAGCGGCCTTATGTTCTGACCGCCCTCGACGGAGCCGAGGGTCCCATTGTTGCGGCCACCGATTACATGAAGATCGTACCGGACCAGCTCGCCCCTTGGCTCGGCGGTCGGCTCCTATCCCTTGGGACCGACGGCTTCGGTCGCAGCGACAATCGCGAGTTTTTGAGGCGGCACTTCGAAGTGGATGCAAGTTCAATAGCGGCTGCAGCAGTATCGCAATTGGCCCGGGACGAAAAGTTCGACGTAGGACGTGCGCAAAAGGCCCTCGATGAACTGGGCGTGAACAACGAAACCGTTGATCCAGCCGTGGCCTAAGAAATCAATTGCTCAAATTGCGCGGCGACTCTGCTAAACGGCCGGCAGTACAATTCTTCGGCCTCAATCGACAGCAGAGGAGCTACAGAAAGATCGCCATCAAGGAGCAGGTCGACGTGCTCTCGTTTACCGGCAACGTTCTGCAGAGGGACGGCAAACCAAGGTTGCATACGCATTGTGATCATCGGTAAGGCTGATGGGACCGCTCATGGGGGCACTCTCTTGAAGGGGGGTGACCGACATGGAAAATGATTTTGTCGGAAATGCCGGTGCATTTGCGGCGCGCCCACGATGAGGAGACCGGGCTGGCGGTCATCAGGCTTATCGAGAGCCAGGCGGAATGGTAATGACGCCGGGTATTATTTGCTGCAAATCGTGATAACCGCAGCTTCGTATTCCTCCTTGGTTCTGTTTTCATTCCGTGCGAGTGTTCAGTCCTCACAAATAACGCCAGATAAATTGATCCGGCGAATCGTAAGGAATGAATTGAGAGCTGAAGACCAGGATCATCTAGTGCAGACCGGCAGCACTTATGGCTCCTGACGCCCGGACCTCCACGTCAGTACCCATGGGCTACGCCACAACAGGGCGGCTACAGCAGTCTCCCTTGCGCGCGTGCGAAGCCCCCTCGAGGTAAATCGGCTCTAAACCAGACGCCCAATACTCGATGGCGATCCGGTTGGGCTGTGACGTCTCTTGTTCGGTGCGCAACACCGATTTGCGCTTATCGGTCGGATGAAACTCGAGCCAGCCCTCCCAAGTGCCGTGAGTTCTCTCCTGCCCGTAGATGCGTACGATGTATGTCGTGCCGTCCTCGCTCTTCACGCCTGTCGAGTGTTCATGAATGAATTCTGCCATTGTTTGTTTCTCCTACCATGCCGGGCGCTGGCGAGAGTGACCAGACCTTTCGCGGACAATAGAAACCATAAAACCTAGTCTAAGTCTAAGGCGGAGGAGTAATGCAAAGTGGATTCAGCCGTGCCTTTATCTTTTGTTGCTGCTTACGACTTTCGCTCTTTCTCTTCTGAGAGAGACAGATAACGCCGTCGAGTCCCGCGGTCATTACGCTATTCCGGGCTGTGCCATCCGCCGACGTCCGTGATTAAACGGTCGGCCTCATGAGGTCCCCACGACCCGGGCTCGTAGGAATGTAGAGCACTGGCATTCCCCAGAATCGGCTCAACGATGGCCCAAGCCGCTTCGACCGCGTCCTCCCGTACGAAAAGCATGCCATCTCCGTGCATGGCATCTCCAAGGAGGCGCTCGTAGGCATCCACCTCGTCCGCTGTTTGTTTTTCCACCGCCGTGAGTTTTGCCGGCATTGGCACCAGGTCTGCACCGGGGCGTTTTATCTGCGCGCCCAGGCTCAGCGTGATATCACCCGGCCCTAAGCGGAAGCGGAAATAATTGCAAGTATTGCCCGCCAGATTGTCGAGCGGGGGCTTTCTGAGTTTGACCAGTACTTCTGTAGCCGTAACTGGCAAGCACTTTCCCGCGCGAATCAGAAATGGCACTCCCGACCACCGCCAGGATTGAATCTCGAGACGCACGGCAGCGAACGTTTCGGCCTTGGAATCCCGCGAGACTCCCTCTTGGCTGGTGTAGCCCTTGAATTGCCCGCGAACCAGATGCTTCGGGTCGAGTGGCGGAATTGTGCGCAACACCTTGACGGTCTCATCGCGAATGGAATCACAATGCAGGCCAGTAGGAGCCTCCATGGCCAGAAAAGCCACCACTTGAAGCATGTGGTTCTCGACCACATCCCGGATCGCTCCCGTGGCATCGTAAAATTTCCCTCGCCCTTCAATGCCGAATTGCTCCGCCATGGTGATCTGGACACTCTCAATGTAATTCCGGTTCCAGATCGGCTCCAGGAAGCTGTTGGCGAAGCGAAAGAAAAGAAGATTGAGGACGGCTTCTTTGCCAAGGTAATGGTCAATACGAAAGATGCGCGATTCCGGAAGCACAGCATGCAGAGCAGCATTCAACTGCTGCGCTGAGCGAAGATCATGTCCAAAAGGCTT
>DASPYR010000128.1:0-2755 GCA_035636675.1 Rugosimonospora sp.
CCGCCCGGGATTCGAGCGCGCCGCGCCGCCCGCTGAAGCCAACTGGATTTATGAAGAATACGTCGCGCGCCTAAAATCGCTGGGTGTTACAGTGGAAACGGGAGTTTTCCAGGCGCATATGGTGGTGGAGCTGGAAAACGACGGCCCGGTGACGATTCTGGTCGATTCCGACAAGGTGTTTTGAATGGCGCCGGCAGCTCCCGTTTCATCTACAGGAACACGCGCAATTTTTACTTACGACCTTATCGCTGTACGATATAATTAAGTGATGAGCCGCTCCACCAACACCGCCGAGTATCAAGCCCTTGCGCAGTTCCGCTTCCTGATCCGGCGATATCTAAATAATGGCGAAAAGGCGGCCCGCTCGGTGGGGCTCGAGCCGCAGCAGTATATGGGTCTGCTGGCGCTGCGCGGATTACCTCCGGAGCAAGAACCAACCATCCGCAGCCTGGCCGAACGGCTGCAGATCCAGCACCACAGTACGGTGGAGCTGGTGGACCGCATGGAGAAACGGGGACTTTTTCGCCGCGAACGCTCCCGGCGAGACCGGCGTCAGGTGTACGTGTACGTAACCCCCAGAGGAGAAAAACTACTGAGCCGGCTGGTGCGCCACCGCATCGCCGAGCTACGCGTGAGCGCACCTGAACTGACTCATGCTTTGCAGGCGGTGCTCGCTTCTGCTTCGCGCGAGCCCAGCATGGCCCGGCGGCGAAGCGCGTATGAGAAAGCAATCGCCCAGTGGCAGAAACAATCCCTCTCTCCTTGAGTTTGTTTCTTCGAGTGAGCTTTCACGAACGGAATGGCAAGCGCGTGGCCCAACGCATCGAGGAACTGGCTACGCGGTAATAGGAGCGCTCGGCTTCGGACCTTTCGGGATTTTTGACGGAGAGATTCTTCGCTTCGCTCAGAATGACATCGGACACTAGGTGGCCGGCGCGTGGCGCAGCGCATCGAAGAACTGGCCACGCGGCAATAGCGTCCTTCAGCTTCAGAAACCGCCGCCACCGCCGCCGCCAAAGCCGCCACCGACGCTGCCTCCGCCGCCAAATCCCGAGGTGCCCGAACTGCCCGAGCTTCTGGGCGCGGAAGCCATTACCTGCCCGGTACGCGCGGCCATTTGATCCAGACTATTGACGAAACCAATGGGGTGAAATGTGGCCACGCCTGACGTTTGATACCAGGATGGCTGAGCGAGCACTCCGTCGAATGCGCCGACCCATTTTTTCTCCACGCCCAGCGCCATGGCAAACGGGAGATACTTCTCGAAATTTTCAGGAGACTGGGGTGTGCGGGCCAGATGATCGGCTTCGACATGGCTTAGGAAATTCTCGAATCCTAATGTAGCGTGAAGGGCGCGGACGCCATCCACGGTTCGCGCCGGCATGAACCATCCGAACGCGGCGATCACCAGACCCGTCAGAATTGCGGCGACGGTGAAGGTTAGGGGCTGCATGCCGGTGTGCTGCGCCAGGTATTGGCCGAACAAATAGAGCAAGGCTGCCGTAATGCAGGCAGCGGCAATGTAGGCCTGCCGAACGATGTCCGGCCGGTGGGCGAAATAGCCGTGCTGCACCAGCGACTCAAAGATGGCCCGGCGAATTCCCGGCAGATTCTTGTAGAACCTATTTTGCAATTCGGAGAGGGCGACTTCGTCTCGCACGCCGACGATGGGCATGCCCCCGAACATTCCGTTCAGCAAGAGCAATTCATGGGACTTTGCCCCGGCCCATTCCGCCGGTTTTTTTCGCAGATGAAAAACGTATTCCTTGTTGGAATACAGGCCCATCAGGTGGGAGGTTTCTTTCTCTTCGATGGCTATATAGCCGCGCACCGCAAGATCGACCAGTGTCGCGGTAATGTCCCGAATACCGGCTTGATCATCAACCAGCGCGCCCGCTTCGCCGGGAGAAAGCCCGGCGGGCGGTTCATACTGCACGGCGATGGCGCCGACTCGCGGATCCCGGCCGCGCGCATACCAGAGCCATAACATGAGCAGAAACACGCCGAGGGGAACGAGCAGCGGCCAATTGCTTTCCATGAATTGCGCGATCTTCTCCGAGCCGCGCGGCTCGCTCACAAATCCCTTGTCCCATCCGGCAACGATGGTGAGGCCTTCATGAAAGGCAAGCGGCCGCTGGCAGTGGATATCAATGTTGCTGCCGAGGATATCCAGCCGCGCGTCCTGCGAGCGGGAGCCAAAAAAACCGGTGAAGTTGGCGGCATGCAGGCCGGTGACTCCGACCGGCAAGATGATGTGGGCGCTGGCGGACTCGATGGGAAAATCCCAGCCATTGCCGGTGACGTTCCAGTAGAGTTCGTCGTGGTCCTCGAAGAAGCGCAGGCCATCGCGAACGCGATAGTGCAGCGAGATATTTCGCGAGGTGTCCTGGGCGGCGGGAACAAAGATCTTCAGTTGGAGATTTTCGGCGCTGCGCTGCTTTTCGATGCGAAGCGGGGCGCCATCGGAGTCCGTGGCGCTGATATCGGTGAGGAAAAGCGAATAATTGAAGCCGCCGGGACCGGCATATTCCACCGGAATATTGCGATAGATTCCCTGCCAGGCTCCGTCGAAATCAACGTGAATGGTCTCGGTGACGTCGAGGGAGGAGTCCGGCAAGACATCGAGTTCGGCGTGGAAATCGCGGATACGCAGGGTGCGTGCGGAAGCGGAACCAAAGAACGCGAGCAGGAGGGCCAGGCAAACGAGCGCTCTTCTGTGAGGCTTTGGGCAAAAATGCCACGAAAAACGGCGAAA
>DASPYR010000129.1:0-16061 GCA_035636675.1 Rugosimonospora sp.
TCTTCGGGAGAAGAGGAGAGCACGTCAGTGGACGACATCGTGCCATTGAGCCAAAAGCCGGGCATATGCCTCCGGGAGCGCCTCGATAACATCGGAAGCCACCAGCGGAGCCTCGCCCAAGCGCTCCGCTGCCACATCACCGGCGAGACCATGCAGGTGCACGCCGAGCCCGAGTACACGTTCCCAGTTTTTCGTGCCAAATTCCGCCGTCAAACCGGCGAGCATGCCGGTGAGAACGTCTCCTGTCCCGCCGGTGGCCATTCCCGCATTACCGGTCGTATTGACATAGGCTCGGCCATCCGGCGTCGCCAGAATGGTATGAAACCCCTTCAAAATGACGAAGCATTGCCATCGCTCTGCCGTCTCGAGTGCGATTTCCAGACGTCGCGCCTGAACGTCGCGTGCGGTCACGTCAAGAAGCCGCGCCATCTCTCCCGGATGCGGCGTTAGCGCCAGCAGCTCCGGCTTTCTCGTCCGCAGTTCGCCTGTATGCCCGGCAAAGGCATTCAGTCCGTCGGCGTCGAGTATGACCGGAAGGGATAATTTCTGCAGCACGGCGCGAATGAACTTCTGTGTTTCTTTGTTGGTGGAAAGCCCGGGACCCATGGCAATCACGGATTTGTCCCGGGCGACTGGCCCGAAATGATCGGAATCGAGATTGCGGACGCTGGCGGTGCCATCTTTTGTCGCCAGCAGAGGCGCGGTCATCATTTCGGGCATGCCAGCCGCGACGAGCGGGAGCACATCGGCCGGTGTAGCCACCGTGACCAGCCCTGCGCCAACACGCAGCGCCGCGCGCCCGCCCAGTACGGCTGCTCCCGATTTACCCAGCGAGCCTGCCACAATCAGAGCATGACCAAAACTGCCCTTGTTCGCATCAGGCTTGCGCACCATCGGCAGGTTGCGGAATTCGCCCGGTTCGAGCCAGTGGAGGTTCAGGGTTGGGTCATCGTCCAGCAGTTCGGGCGGCGTGCCGATCTCGCGCACGATCAGCTTGCCGACGCAATCGGCACGAGGCGAGAGCAGTTGACCAATCTTCGGCGCTGTAAAGGTTACCGTCGCATTAGCGCGAATCACCGGCCCTCCGAAATCCTCGTTTCCCGAAGGCAACCCCGAGGGCATATCCACGGAGCAGACAAAACGTGCGCACGCGCCGCGGATTCTTCTCTTGTCCCGCCAAGCGTTTACATCCTCGATGACCGAAGCTAACAGGCCTTCCACGGGTCCTTTAACTCCCGTGCCCAACAACGCATCCACGATGAGATCCGCTTCGCCGAGAGCCTCGCGCGCCGGGGACCACTCGGCCGCCGAGGCCACAACATGCAGTTCTCCGCCTCCCTCCTGCCAACGCTGCAAGTTTGCTGCTGCATCGCCGCGCACTGCGGATGCTTCAGCGAAGAGCAAGACCCGCGGAGGAGCGCTCCGTTCGCGCAAACGGCGCGCCACGACCAGGCCATCACCTCCATTGTTGCCCTTGCCGCAGAGGACAAGAATGTTATGGGTGGAAAGATCCGGAAACGCGTGGGACAAATAATCCGCGACAGCCGCGCCGGCATTCTCCATGAGCTGCAGGCTGGGTATGCCGTAGCGATCGGTGGTGAGCCGGTCGGCCTCGCGCATCTGTTCTGCGGTCAAAACTTTCATGGGATGTTGATCATGGCACGATCCGTGGTTATCGCAAAAGGATCAGAGGCCGGACAGCGGAGAACACCCCTGGCGGATGGCGGCCCGGAAACCGCAGCGTCAGATTCTTTGCCGGAGCAGAGGGAACGGACATCAACCCATTGATCAGCCCCGGGCCATCGATCAGCCCCGGGTTCGCAGATCGGCACTCGCGGAGGCCGGCTCGGCGACAGGCGGCTTGAATTTTTGTGAGGCTGCGAGGCGGCTATGTTTGCGCCCGTAGGTGAAATAGATCGTCAGGCCCACAACCAGCCAAACTGCGAGCCGCAACCAATTCTCGGCGGGCAGCGAGAACATCAGGATCAAGCAGCACAAGATCCCCAGCACAGGCGTGATGGGACTGAACGGCACCCTGAAGGGGCGATGCACCTCGGGATGGGTTCGCCGCATAATCAAAACCGCAGCGCATACAATCACGAACGCGAGCAGCGTGCCGATGTTCACAAGTTCGGCCAGGATTCGCAAAGGCAGGAAGGCAGCCATGCTTGCAACGCAAGCTCCAGTCAAAATGGTCGACTTCCAAGGCGTACGGAAGCGTTCGTGGACGGCAGCGAAGAATCCGGGCGGAAGCAGCCCGTCCCGCGCCATGGCCAGGAAGATTCTCGGCTGGCTCAGCATCATCACCAGAAGTACTGATGTGATGCCCGCGACGGCCCCGACCGAGACCAGCAACTGCGCCCACGGCAGGCCGACCTGCCTGAACGCGTCGGACACCGGGGCGTCGATATTGATGCGGCTGTACGGCACCATCCCGGTGAGCACCGCCGCCATCGCGATGTACAACACTGTACACAGCATCAGCGAAACCATGATCCCAATCGGCACATCGCGCGATGGATTGCGGGCTTCCTCGGCGTGGGTCGACACCGCATCAAAACCGATATAGGCGAAGAACACGATCGCCGCACCGGCCAGCATGCCAACGGGTTCGCCCGCCGGCCCCGTCTTTCCCATCAGCGTATGACCAAACAGGCTCAACCCAGTCAACCCAAATGGTGCGAATGGCCTCCAGTTGGCCGGATTCACGTAATGGGCACCTAAGCCGATCACGAAGAACACAATCGCGACTTTCAAGATCACAATGGCGGCATTGAAGCTTGCGCTTTCCTTGATCCCTTTGACAAGAATAACGGTGACCAGCGCGGCGATGAAGATGGCGGGTAGATCGAACCATGTGCCCGTCAAGGCAAGTCGCCCGCTGCTGGGATCAAAATCGAAAGGTGCATTCGTCACGACGTGCGGCAGCCTTACGTTGAAGAAAGCCAGCAAATCCTGGAAGTAATGCGACCAGCCGTGCGCGACCGTGGATGATGCCACCGCGTACTCGAGAATCAAATCCCACCCAATGATCCACGCAAACAACTCTCCCAAGGTCGCATACGCATAGGTGTAGGCCGATCCCGCCACCGGCACCATAGACGCGAACTCGGCGTAACACAGGGCAGCGAAAATGCACGTCACACCGGCGGCCACGAACGACAGCATAAGAGCGGGGCCGCTACGATCGTGTGCGGCAATCCCTACCAGAACGAAAATGCCGGTACCGATGATCGCTCCCACTCCCAGGCTCGAGAGTTGGACTGGACCCAGAACGCGGCGAAGGCGATGCTCGCCGCGGAGCTCTTCGAGCAAGACGCTGTGCGGCTTGGTCATGAATAGTTGGCTTGGCATATCTACCCTTCTTCTCCTGATTCCAGATGGGCCCATGAAGGTTTTCTCTCCTCCAAAATCAAGGAGAAATCGGTTCTGCCTCGGACCGTCGAGACCAGACCAGATATACGGGAACACCCAAGAGCACGAGCAATAAGCCCGGCCAGGTCGTTTGTGTTTTATACAAAATCAATACGAACATGATGGCGAGCGCGACGACGATATACAACGCGGGCACGATAGGGTAGCCAAAGGCGCGGTAGGGGCGTTCGGCACCCGGACGTTTGCGACGCAGCACAAAAACACCGGCAATCGTGAGCACGTAAAAAATCAACACCGAAAACACGACGTAATCGAGCAGATCGCTGTACAAATTTCCGTACGTGACCTTTCCCAGCGCGTCCACTCGGCGCGTGCGCGCAAGAACCAGCAGGGCCGCCCAAACTCCCTGAAAGAGCAGCGCTCGCGAGGGCACGTGCCGCTCGTTCAGCCGGCCAATGGAACGAAAAAATAAACCGTCGCGCGCCATGGCGTAATAAACGCGGGCGCCGGCCAGAATCAGGCCGTTGACGCAGCCGAAAGTAGAAATCGTGATGGCGATCGCCATGATGACGGCGCCGGCGCTCCCGAGAATAGCGCTGAGTACAGCGGTGGCTACACGATCATCTGCGGCGGACTGAATCCGGGCCAAAGGAAGCGTGCTCAGGTAGGCGACGTTGGCCAGGAAATACAGGGTAATTACGATTGCCGTGCCAAGGGCCAGCGAGAGCGGCACGTCGCGGCGCGGTTTTTTTACCTCGCCCGCCGTGAACGTAATATTGTTCCAGGCATCGGCCGAGAACAGCGAGCCCACCTGCGCAACACCGTAAGCGACGAAAAGACCCAGTAAGCCAGAAGTGACGGAGACCGCTGGAATCCAGCGCCGCAAAAAATCCGCTCCGGGCTCGATCAACTGACCGCCTTCAGCTGCCCAGAGGTTCGAGAAATTCGCCTGAATTGCGGCGGCGTTTCGCCCAAAGAAGATGCCCACAACGACGAGGCCAGCTAATGCCAGCGTTTTCGCCGACGTAAACACATTCTGGATGTACTTTCCCCAATTCAATCCGCGGGTGTTCGCCAGGGTCAGAAACACAATCAGTAAAATGGCAAAAAACTGCTGCCAGGAAAGGCTAAATGCATATTTGGAGGAGATGGTTATGGGCGCGATGATCCATGACACGGGCGAAACCGACGGAGCGAGCACGCCGAGGAAGCGCGCAAATGCCACCGCCACAGCCGCAATCGTGCCCGTCTGTATGACCAGAAAAAGCGTCCAACCATAAAGAAAACCCCAAAGCGGCGAGTAGGACTCGCGCAGGTAGACGTATTGTCCACCCGCCTTTGGCATCATCGCGGCCAACTCTCCATAGGAGAGCGCCGCTGACACGGTGAGAACTCCGGTGATCACCCAGGCCGTCAGAAGCCCGCCAGCCGAGCCCGTCTGCCGGGCTATATCCGCGGAAACGATGAAGATGCCGGACCCGATCATCGAGCCGACCACGATCATCGTGGAATCGAAAAGGCCCAGACCGCGGATAAAACCGGATTCGCTTGCAATGGGCTCTGCCGATGTCGCTGGTGTAGCAGAGGATGTGTTCACGTTCTGGCTCTCAATCTTCTCCGCGGGCGCGCGCCGCTTCTCTGAGAAATAGCCGCGCGCGGGCAGCCGGATCCTCCGATGCGATCAAATCCCGCGCAACGGCCAAAGAATCGGCGCCGGCTCGGAAAGTGTCTGCAGCGCGTTCCAACGTGATGCCGCCAATCGCGACGAGAGGCTTGCGAGTGTGTTGGCGCGCTTGCCGCAAGAGCTCCAACCCCACCACCGGGTCGGGATTTTCTTTCGAGGCGGTCGGAAAGATCGGTCCGAAGGCGATGTAATTGGCGGATGTCGTGTCGGCAGCGTCGAGCTGGTCGAGCGAGTGCGTAGATACGCCCACCCACTTGTCGTGCCCCACGATTGCACGCGCCTCCTCTACACCCAGATCATGCTGTCCCACGTGAACTCCTTGTGCGTTTACCACGAGGGTAACGTCGGCGCGATCGTTCACCATGAAACGAGGCGCATATGCGCCCGGCTTGACGAGCGCGGACAATCTGGCAGAGATGGCTTGCGATGCCTCGAAGAGTTCCTTGCTGCTGGCGCGTTTATTGCGATATTGCAGAAGCTCAACCCCGGATTCTGCCATCATTTCGGCGAACGACAGCTCCGACGTCTTGAGCAGGGCCGCATCGATTATGGCATAGAGGGGGGGGAAGACAAGGTTCATATCCGGCTTGCGCTACTTGCCGTGCACGGGCAGCAAGCGCTCCAGGAAGTGCGTATCGAGGTGCCCCGCTTCGAAATCCGGCTCCGCAAAAATTCGCTGATGCAAAGGAATCGAAGTCTTGATTCCCTCCACGACAAACATTTCCAGAGCCCGGCGCATGCGGGCAATAGCCTCGGCGCGGTCGTGTCCGTGAACAATCAATTTAGCGATGAGCGAATCGTAATAAGGAGGAATCACGGCATCTGCATGCGCGGCAGTATCCACTCGAACGCCGGGTCCTCCGGGCATGTGAAACGCAGTTATGCGGCCAGCACTGGGTACAAACGTATCCGGATTTTCCGCATTAATGCGGCACTCGATGCTATGGCCGCGAAATTCGATAGGGCCGACGGCGGCATCCAGCTTTTCGCCCCCGGCTATGCGTATCTGCGACTTGATCAAATCGACTCCCGTGACCAATTCCGTCACGGGGTGTTCCACCTGAATGCGGGCATTCATCTCCATGAAGTAGAAGGAGCCATCCTCGTCCATCAGGAACTCTACCGTGCCCGCATTGCTGTAGCCAATTTTCCGTAACGCGCCCACTACGCAGTCCCCCAGTTCGGCGCGCCGCTTGGGCGTGAGCGCTACCGAGGGCGACTCTTCGACGAGCTTTTGGTGCCGCCGCTGAATGCTGCACTCACGCTCACCCAGATGCAGAACATTTCCGTGGCGATCGCCCAAAACCTGAAATTCGATGTGCCGCGGGCGCTCGATAAACTTTTCCAGGTAAACATCGGGGATGCCGAATGACTGCTGGGCCTCGTGCCGAGCCGTTTCCCAAAGGGGCAGGAGTTCCTCTCGAGTGCGCACGATGCGCATTCCCCTTCCGCCCCCGCCGGCAGAGGCTTTGATGATCAGGGGATAACCGATACGGCTTGCTTCCGCCGCCGCGGCCTCCGCGTCCCCCACGATTCCCTCGCTGCCCGGGACAATGGGCACTCCGGCCGCGGCCATCTCGCGGCGGGCATGCTCCTTCTCGCCCATGAGCCGCAGGATCTCGGGCGACGGTCCGATAAAGGTAATCTGCGAAGCCTCGCACACCTCTGCGAAGTTCGCGTTCTCAGACAAAAACCCGTAACCCGGATGTATCGCGTCGACGTCGGTGATCTCTGCAGCGCTGATCACGTGGGGAATATTCAAATAACTCTCCGAGCTGCGTGCCGGGCCAATACATACGGCTTCGTCGGCAAAGCGCACGTGGAGCGCGTTGCGGTCCGCCTCCGAATAGACCGCCACCGTGGCGATATCCAGTTCCTTGCAGGCGCAGATCACACGGAGTGCAATTTCACCGCGATTGGCTATCAGTATCTTGCGGAACATAGAGGACGGCCGTGAGCGCTAGTTCTTTTTCGCAGGACGAACGGCGAAGAGGCCTTGTCCATATTCGACGGGCTGCCCATTTTCGACCAAGGCACGCACCAGCTCACCGCTCACGTCAGCTTCAATTTCATTCATCAATTTCATCGCTTCTATGATGCAAACGACTTGCCCGGGCTGAATTACGTCACCTATTTTTACGAAAGGCGCGGCGCCCGGGCCGGCCGACGCGTAAAACGTCCCCACGATGGGAGATTTGATGGTGTGCAGTTCTTCGGTTACGGCGGCGGAGCTTGGTGGCGCCGTGGTCTCCGCGAGATGAGGCGTAACCCCCTCGGCCGCCGCTGGCGGCGCCGGCATAGCCTGCGGCGGTGTTCCCGCGAGCAGCGCCGCGTTCGCAGATGCGGAGACCTTCTTCAGGCGAATGTGTAAGCCTCCGTGCTCATATTCAAACTCCTCGAGGCCATGGGAAGCCATAAAGTCGAGCAACTCTTCCAGTTGCCCGAACTCTACGCCGGGAGTCGGCATCTCGGTGCTTGAGTTTCTCTTATTTCGGGATTCCTTCATTGGATCTCAAAGTTCGAGGAGTCCACGAGGCGCAGTGGTTAAGACTTCTGTTCCCGTTGCATGAACAGCAACTTCGTCCTCGATGCGAATTCCGCCCACGCCTTCCACATAAATTCCCGGTTCCAGAGTCACTACGTTACCCGCACGAATTTCCTGTTTTTGACTTCGGCCAACCCGCGGCCTCTCGTGGATTTCGATGCCGAGGCCGTGACCGGTGCCGTGCACGAAATACGAGCCGAGGCCATGCTGATTGAGAAGACGCCGCGCGGCCCGGTCAACGCTTCCGGCAGTTACACCGGCGCGAAGAGCGTCTTGCGCCGCTTCCTGGGCCTGCTCTACCGCTTTGTACCATCGTCGAATGCGAGCGGGTGCGCGCCCCAGAAAGACCGTGCGCGTCAGATCACTGCAGTAGTGGCGGAGTATAGCACCCAGGTCCAGTACCACCAATTCGTTTTTCTGCAATCGTTTCTCAGTAGGCCGCGCATGCGGCAAAGCGGAACGCGGCCCGGAGGCGACGATGGTCTCGAACGAGGGGCCGCTCGCTCCTTTGTGGCGCAAACGATAGTCGATCTCGGCAGCGACTTCCAATTCCGCTACACCTGGCCGGACGAAATCGGAGGCCTCGGCAATGACCTCGGAAGCGAGCCTGGCAGAACAGCGCATCACATCGAGTTCCTCCGCGCTTTTTACTTCACGGATGCGTTCGATGAGTTCGGTGGTCGGTTTCCATTCGATACCAGGCCGTGCCCCTTTTTTTAGCCTCGCCCATGCGTCGACATTCAGGGATGCCGCTTCAAACGCGACGTGCATGCGCCTTCGCAACGAACGGGAGCGCACGAATTCGCCGCACGCCTCGGCAAGAGGAGTTCGGACGATGTGCACGCGCGCCAGCGGCGCCTCCTCATGAGCCTGAATCGTATATCTGCCGTCGGTGAACAAGTGTATGACGTCGCCCAGGACGAGCAGAATGGCATTGCTGCCGCTGAACCCAGATAAATAAAAAATATTCGGCAAATGGGTGACGACCAGCGCGTCCGCGCCCGTAGCCGCCATCACCTCCCGCACCTGGGTGAGCCTAGTTTGAGAAAGGACACTCATAAAAAAGGAGGAGACCCGGGTCTCCTCCCCTTCATCAGAAATTAAGTCTCGCCGTTAGCCGGGGAGCAGCCGCGGCGTGAGGAAGAAGAGCAACTCCTGTGATTGTACTTTGACCGAGGTTTCCTTGAATAGATGGCCGATCAAAGGGATGTTACCGAGCAAGGGAACCTGGAGGACGTTGGTTTGTTGCTGGCTAACCATAACGCCGCCGATAACCACGGTCCCACCGTCGCCAACCAGCACCTTTGTTTTGGCCGATTGCGTCGACAGAGCCGGGATGCCATTAACCAGCGGGATCCCGCTATCAACCTGCGTATTCTCTACCACCACCTCCATGAAAACATTTCCATCCGCGGTGATCTGCGGGGTCACTTGGAGCCGCAGTACCGCGTCGACGTACTGAACCGAGATCGTGTTGTTGATCGTGGTCTGAATGGGAATCTGCGTGCCCTGCTTGATCTCCGCCAAAGCGTTGTTCTGGGTAACCAGTTGCGGACTGGAGAGAAGCTTGCCTACGCCTTTGCTCTCTGCGGCCGTGATGATGAAGTCCAACGTGTAGTTGGGCGATACCCGTGAGAACAAGAATCCGCTGGTCGGTGCAACTGCCGGCAGGTTAACGTTCAGCGGAATCTGCCCGGTGGAACTAGGGCCGGCAGCGGTCGGCGAGCCTACCACGATTGGCGGGGCCGGCTGGTGGAAGAGGGGACTTCCCTGGGTCGCTACGGGATTGCCGCCATAGAAATTGACGGTGTTCGGAGTTGCGTTGAAACCGGCTACGCCGAATTGCGTGCCGATATCGCGGGCAAACGAGCGTGAGGCTTGAACGACGCGCGCCTGAATCTCCACTTGCTGTGACTTTCGATCGAGTTGCCGGATCAGATTATCGACCTGCGGCATCACCGCCGGAATATCGCGAATGATCAGGGTATTCGAGCGATCGATGGCCATGACGTCGCCCCGTGACGACAAAAATCGTTTCAGCGGGTTCATGAGCTCACTGGCCTTGGCATAACTCAAAATGCGCGTAACCGTCACCGGATCCACCGCTTCCGTTTCGGCCTTTAGCAGATCGCGCTCATCGTTGGCTTCCCGCTTCAGAGTGTCTCGAGTGGCGATCCGAAGGACGTTGCCGTCGAGTTCCTTGCTGAGGCCGTTGTTGCGCAGAACGATGTCCAGGGCTTGGTCCCAAGGTACTTCATCCAACACCAAAGTGACGCTTCCCCTGACTGCGGGGTCGAGGACCACGTTGAGGCCGCTGATTTCGTGGATCAGACGAAAGAAATCCTTCAAATCTACATCCTTGAGATTCACCGAAATTGCCTCGCCCGTATAGTTCTTTACGGCAGCGGCTACCGGCTGAGCGACGGGTGGCTGGGACGCATCAGCTACTGCAGGCTTAACTGTGATCTGGGCGGCGTTCGGAATAGCATGATTCGGACCCGCAGCAGCACTAAGCGTTTGCGGCGACGGGCTTGCCAGTGCGGCATTTCCGGTTAGAGTGGCCGGCAGGCGGAAACTTGGCTGGCTTGCAACTTGCCCGGCTGAAGTCTTGGCGGTCTCGGCGTGATGTTGCTTGGCTGGCGACGCCGCGGATTTCACCGCGGCCGCCGCTGTCGCGGAAGAACCCGGTGCCGTCGCGGGGCTAGCTGCCTGAGCGCCAGCCAAGCGCGGCACAAGCATCGCCACCGCCAGAACCAGCCCGCTCGGCCGGAAAAACGGCCCGTAGGTCTTCATCGCTGTTCTCCTGGAGTGGAATTCAACCGTTTAGCAACCTCGCGCTCCACGGCATTGCCGAATGGATCTTTTCCAGTCTGGTGAAAGGAAATCCCGTCCATGGTGATGTGCTCCACTTGGCCGTCGTACAGGCGGTCACCCTCACGAAGGAAATAGACTCGATCCTGAGCATTGGAAACAATTGCGATCATTCCGCTGGGGGCGCTTACAACTCCATCAATACGCAAACTGCTGATCAACAGTCCCGGCTTACCGGGCGGAAGGTTGGGTGAAGGCCCCCCGCCGCCGCCGCTCTGATTACCCAACAGTGGCGCAAACGGATCGCGCCGCACGATACTTTCCCGCACTGCCACTGTCTTTATTGAGGGAGTGGCTGCCGAGCGTGGCACGTTAGATTTTGCAGCAGTGGCCGATTTCGACTTGGGAGACTTTGCAGTTGAGCTCGCCGCCGCCCTGGAGGAAGTCTTGCTGCCAGGACCGGCAGCCGATTTGGCGGTGTTGCTGGTTGTTGCTGGCGCCGCTTTCGAGCCGGGCGTCACGCCAGAAGCAGTTTTTGCGGCGGAGTTATCTGCCGGCTTGGCAGTGCTATTAACCGTTGCTGGGCCAGCCGGCGAACTAGGCGCAGCGGCCGGCTTGGTGGTGCTACTGGCTGTTCCCGGGGCCGCTTTGGAGACTGGCGTCGCGCCAGAACCAGGCTTTGCGGCGGAGTTGCCTGTCGGCTTGGCAGTGGCATTAGGCGTCGCCGAGCCGGCCGGCGAATTAGGCACCGAACCGGACGCTGACTTAGGCGCTGTTGGCGCCGGCTTGATAGCAGAAGTGGAGGGCGGCGCTGGCTTTGGAGACTGCGCCTGCTTTGGCGCTGCCGCTCGCGCAGAAGGAGCCTGATTCGCAGGAGCAGGGTTTGCTCCCGCAGCTGATTTAGCTGGCGCAGGCTGATTCAATTCCTTACGAACAGCATCGGGAGTAACGGGTACCTGCTGTGCGATCAGAGGCATCGCTAGGGACGCCAGGCAAAACGCAATCAGGCAGCCTGTCAGGTTGGCCTTCCGCATGACTTTGTCTCGAAGTTCCATTGAACTCGATCCTGCCTTTTATTTCCCAACCGCTGCGCCCGGACGGGCGGCTGTTTTGGAGCCAGGTGGCGGCGCGGCGGGCGTGCTGGTGGTAAAGAAGGTGGTAATGGTGCACGTGCCGCTGACCGTCGTGCTGGGACGCACGGGATACACCGACTTGCCGTCGCCGAGGCCGTCGAACTTCAGGTCGCCCACGTTGATGATTCGAGACAACCGGCTAAGACGGGAGAAAAAGTCCACGATGGCATAGTAGGGACCATCGACTTGGATCTGAAACGGCATGTCGTAATGGTAGTCGCGCGAAACGACGGTCTGCGCTGTAAGCTTACGCACCTGGACGCCAGAAGCAGCGGCAGCGCCTTCCAGCAGCCGCATGAACTCGTCTGTTTCCTTCTCTTCGGGGACAATCGTCTTCAGCGTATCGAGCTGCTTATTGAGCGCCGCCATTTCCTGCTGGAACTCAGCGTAACGCCGCTCGTAAACTTGCAGTGCGCTGACTTCCTGGTTCAGCTTGGTGTCCTGCTCGTGAAGAGCCTGCAGCTCCGCCCGGGCTGTCGAAATAGGCAAGCCAGGGACGTAGAGCCCTGCGGCGATCAGCAGAATCGCCAGGGCCACGAAGACCAGCGCCTGGATGTACCATGGAAACTCTTTGAAGGAGATGGCCATTGTTCCCCTTAGCCCTTCCCCGCTGGAGCCGAAGTGGAAGCTGCTGATTTGTCCTGCGGCAGAGCAAACTGCGCCGTCAGCGTGAAGGTAAACGTTTGGACGGCGACATTCTTGGTATCTTGCACGGACTCCTTGATCTCGATTTGATCGAAGTAACCAGAATGTTTGAGTTGAGTGATGAAGTTCGCCACAGCGTTTATGGATCCGGCCGTACCGAGGATCGTCAGGCCATTGCCCTGCCGCGTGAGCGAAGTCAGCCAGAGCGTATCGGTGCGGACGACCGTGTTGGCCACGGCATCGAGGAGTTCCTGACCGCCCGTACGATTGCGCTGGAGCTGTTCGATGATGGCGATGCGCTGCTGCAGAATCGCCTTCTGGCGCTCGAACTCATCCACTTGCGCTTTCAGCTGTTCCAGCCTGGCTTTCTCTCCGGTTTGCTTCTGGATGTGCAGACGCACTTCGATGATCTGCTGATTGGTCGAATGCCAGTTGTAATAGAGCACGCCAAAGGCGACCAGCAATGCTGCCACCAGAAAGACCACCTGGAGAGTAGCCTCGAGCGGCACTGCCTGCCGCGCAGCTTTGGGTCGAACCCGGCCCAGCAGGTTAATTCGGATCATGGCTAATCAAAACTCCTCAGCGCCAGCCCCACGGCAATGGCCAGGCGCGGAGCAAGCTCGCGTACCTGGTCTTCGTTGTGCCGGCCGGGATTGATCACGATTTTGCGAAAGGGATAAAGTTCCTCGACGGGCAGAGCGAACTCCTCGCGGAGCAGGTCCACCAGGCCGGGAACCCGCGCCGTGCCTCCCGCCAAATAGATTCGCTGAATGTTTTCCCCGCTGGCGGTGGCTCGGAAGAAATCAAAAGTTTTCTGAATTTCCAGGATCAGGATGTCGGAAACCGAGCGCAAGATTGTCCCGCGATGTTCTTCGTTTACGCCCGCCACGGCTTCGCCCCTCTTCAGCCGCTCTGCATCCTCATAGCTGAGATCCAGCTCTTTCTGCAGGGCGTCCGTGTATTGATTCCCGCCCACGGAAACGTCGCGCGTGAAGAGCGGAGCGCCGCCGCGCACGATATTGATATTCATCACGCTGGCGCCAATGTTCAGCAGCGCCACGGTCTGGGAGGGGTCGGGATCGTAATTGACCTCGTAGCAGTTCTGGAGCGCGAAAGCATCGATATCGACAACCGTGGGCGTCTTGCCGGCTTGGGCCAGGACGTTCGTGTGGTTCAGAATCTTGTCTTTTTTGACCGCCACGAGCAGCACATCCATCTGTGATTCCGCCGAATCCAGAAGCTGATAATCGAGATTCACGTCGGAAATATCGAACGGGATATGCTGGCTGGCTTCTGATTGAATCCGGTCGTAGAGCTCTTCGTCGCTCATCACCGGCAGGTTTACGCGCTTGACGATCACGGAATGTCCGGAGACGGCCGTGGCTACCGCGCGTGTCTTGATCTCCTGGCGGTCGAATATCGTTCCGATCGCTCCCGCAACGAGCGGGGCGTCCATGATGGCGCCGTCGACCACTGTATCTTGCGCCAGCGGCTCCAGGCCGAAGCTCACCAATTCATACCCCTGCTTGGTACTCTTCAGTTCGACGGACTTGATCGAGCTCGAACCGATGTCGAGTCCCACGATTGGTTTCTGTTTAGCCGTACCGAACATCGCACAGCCTTTCTGCGAGCCTTACAGCGCCGCCCTGGCCGGCTAGTGCCGTCTGCCCTGCGACTGGCGCATTTTTTCTTCCATCCAGCGGTCCAGCACAGATTTACGGAATTTCCACCTGCTCCCGAGCTTAAAGGCCGGAACCAGGCCCGTACAGATGTAGCGATAAAGCGTATCGGGCGAAACCCCCAGATAATGTGAAGCTTGGCGCAGGTTCATCACTTCTCTTGATTCACGCATTCCCGCTGGCTACCCCTTAAGCGGAAGCGAAGGTCCGCTGTCCCCCAGCCGCTCAGGGCCTCCCCGCCAGTTCCCGGCAGGAAGCCGCTGCCACGCGCGAATGTGGCATCCGGCAGCGCTAAGTGTCAAGGAAAGCGCAGCGTGCGATTGCTCAAAAAATTGTGGCGTATTAGAAAACAGCTGGGGCAAAAGACTCGATATGTAGAGTATTGAATCTTCTAGTACCACAATATATAGTGGTTAATTCCGCGGCGTCAGTAGGCATGTTTTAACGCCTGGCATCCAGGCCCAGTCCCGCCCATAGGGCATTTACACGCCCTTTGGTTACCTCATTCATCCTGATTTCATCGGGCCAGGGCCGGTCAAAACCTTCGCTGGCCCATTTTCTTGTGGCATCAATACCCATTTTCGACCCGAAGTCCTGTCTCCGGGCGGCATGGTCCAAGGTATCCACCGGCCCCAGCACAAACTGCACATCCCGCTGAGGATCGATCGCGCACAAGGCCTTCCAGGTAACTTCCCGCCAGTCCTGCACGTTTACATCATGATCCACTACCACCACTACTTTGGTAAGCATGGCTTGCCCCAAAGACCAAATCGCATTCATGATCTTCCGAGCCTGCCCGGGATAAGATTTGCGGATCGCCACGATCATCAGATTGTGGAAGATACCTTCGGCGGGCATGGCGATATCCACAATCTCCGGATATTGCATTTTCATGACAGGCAAGAAGATGCGCTCCACGGCATGTCCCATGTAGAAGTCTTCCTGCGGCGGCGGCCCTACAATCGTCGTCAGGTACAGCGGATCGCGCCGGTGGGTCACACAGGTGACGTGAAAAACGGGATACTCCCCTTCCAGTGAATAAAAGCCGGTGTGGTCCCCAAAAGGTCCTTCCACGCGCATCTCTGAAAGGTCGACATAGCCTTCCAGGACGATTTCCGCCTGCGCCGGAACCTCCAGCGGACACGTCTCGCAAGCCACCATCTCCACCGGTTCGCGCCGCAGAAATCCCGCAAACATCATTTCGTCGAGATCAGGGGGAATCGGCAGAATCCCTGCCAGGCACGTGACGGGATCCGCGCCAATCGCCACTGCGACATCGATCCGGCTATGGCGATTTTCCGCGCGTGCCCGGCGGAAATGCTCCGCGCCATGTTTTTGCGTCTGCCAGTGCATTCCCGTGGTTTTCTCGTCGAACACCTGCATTCGATATACGCCCACGTTTCGTTTTCGCGTCTCGGGATTGCCTGTAATCACCAGCGGCCAGGTGATAAAGCGCCCGGCATCTTTCGGCCAGCACTGCAGAATTGGGAATTCCAGAAGCGAGAAGTTGTCGCGGCGCACAACCTCTTTGCAGGGCGCCGTCTTGACCGTCTTCGGGAAAAATGAACCGAGTTCCGCGAGCTTGGGTAACATCTTAATCTTGTCCAGCAGCCCTTGCGGCGCTTGGAGATCGAGAAAGCCGTGAATGCGGCTGGCAACGTCATCGAGCGAGTTGCTTTCGAGTGCCAGGTTGATGCGACGCTCGCTGCCAAGCAGATTGATCAAAAGAGGAATGCGAGATCCCTTGGGGCGTTCGAAGAGCAGGGCCGGGCCGCCAGCGCGCGTAACTCGCTGCGTGATTTCGGTGATCTCCAGCACAGGATCAATTTCTGCCGAGATGCGCTTCAGTTCGCCTGCCGCTTCCAGGCGCCTTATGAATTCCCGCAGGTCTTTATAGGCCACAATGGCCCTCCCGAAATTGCCCGCTGAAATAAAGTAGCCGCACAGCGTAGCACGATTTATAAGCGGCTCTTCGCGAAGCTTTCGTTATGAAAACCCGATCAAAAATGTTCCTCGATGCAAGCTACAAGCCTCCCGTGCCGGCCCATACACCCCACAAACGTCGCTCCAATACAGGTTGCCGAAATCACGATAGGTTTGGTAGGGTAAGCGCGAGCGGGCGTGGTTCAATGGTAGAATAGCGGCTTCCCAAGCCGCGGACGTGGGTTCGATTCCCATCGCCCGCTCCA
>DASPYR010000130.1:0-3718 GCA_035636675.1 Rugosimonospora sp.
CCGTTGACGCCGAAGATGGCGATCTGGAACCTGTCGCCCGGCTTGACGGCATCGGCGAGCACCACGCGATTGGGCATGTTGAAGCCTTGGATCGTGGCCGGGCTGGGGTAGCCGGCGCGGCGCGGCATCTGCCCATTGACCCAGACTTCCGCGTAATCATCGACGTACGCCGTCAACACTGCCGTGGCGCCTGACGTCTCGAAGTCCCCGATTTTTGCCGGTATAGTCAGGTTCGCACGGTACCAGAGGAAGGACACTTTGCCGCCGCCACGCCGGTCGGCCAGCCCTTTGGCACCGATGATCGGCCACGACGAATCATCGTAGCCGGGCTCGCCGGCGTGGGGCTGGATATCGTACGAGGTCTTATACCCGGGCATGGCATTGGCGATCGCCGGTCCTTCGACGATCTTCGCCTCCATAGTCTTCCATTGCGCGCCGAACACCGCTGATCCTTCTACTGTCATCAGATCGACCACGTGCGCAGGGACCAGGGAAGGCGGCATCTGAGGCGGAGGCGGCGCGGGTGCGGCGGCAGGAGGAGCTGGCGCTTGCCCGGCTGCAATCGCCGGAATCATCATGGGAACGGCGGCCAGCGCGGCACACGCAACCAGTCGGATGAGATCTCGCTTGCGCATTTTTCCCCTCTAGTTATCCAGGTTTCCCGTTTTGCATCCCGGCCAGCGAGCATACTCCCAATCGCCCGAGTTGGTGCGCTTTATTCATCCGTTCCATCCCGAGCTCCTCGAGCGACGCCGTGCCAAGAAATGATGGCCGCTGCACCTTCCGCCCCGGGTCCGAAGTCCGATTCTGGGAAGCTTTATGAGGCGCGACGGAATTTTCCGTCCCGGACATGCGCGACTTTACCGTACCGAAGAGGTCGCTTGTCCGTTGAACACCGCGTCGATCGCCGCCTGGGCGCATTTCTCACCATCGGCACCGGACACGCCCATCGCGCCGATGACTTGGCCATTGACCATGATGGGAAGCGCGCCCGGTTGTGGGAAGTCGCGCATGAAGGTCGGCGCCAAATTCTCGCCGCTCCGGACCATCTTGTTGGTCTCCGAGGTGGGGCGCCGCCAGCGCAAGGCCGACTTTGCCTTCAACAGCGCGGTGTCGATCGCATTCATCGGCGCGCCTTCCATGGCGTGGGACTCGATGAGATTACCGCCCCAATCCAGAATCGCCATGGCCACGATTTGCTTGTTCTGCTCGGCCCAAGCGGTACAGGCGTCCGCCAAGGCACGCGCGCCGGCACTGGATATGACTTTGATATCCCTGGTCGCCTTGAGGTCGCTGGTCGCTTGCCTCGCTGGCACCGAGCGCGTCTGCTGCTGAGCGTGCGACGGCAGGGGCACCGACACCAATAGTCCTGTGACTATCCCTGAGATGATAAGAATTTTCTTCACATCAACCTCCTCAAGCCCGTAGGCATTATCGTGCAGGGGTTCGGCCTGCCCTTTTCCGGTCTTGGCAAGACTAATGATAGTGAATCTGGCGCGTCAACACGTATTTCAGCGTCAGCGGTTCGGGAGTTTCCGTTCCAGCGGCTCGACATCAATCACGCGCACTGCGTCCTCAATTCGCTTCCACTTCCGATATACGTTGACAACCGCAAGCGTCCAGAAGGGAACCAGATCGAGGCCAGGCACTAGTTCGGCGATGAACGACGGCAGGAACTCCCAGTGCCAGCCAATCAGCCGAATTAGCGCTACCATCACGGTTAAATCCAGGATGTCATCCAGTGGCGATATCGCGCCCTCTGCAAATAAGGGGAAAATGAGAATCTGCACAGCGTCAGCCGCTATGGCCAACACCATGGCGGCGCGGAACCGGGAACGCGGTGACTTCAGGAAGGAATCATCGAGCATAGCGACCTCGTCAAGAAAGCAGGTGGAACCAGCTCATCGAAATCCTCCGAAGAAGGATCATAAAACAAAGTGTCGGGCCAGGAGAGGGCCTCATATTTACGGCTCCTTATTTCTGTTAATCGATCTATAGCGACGCGCGGCGTTCATACGCATTCTATTATCCCTTAGAGCCGCATCGGCCTCCGCGGAGAGAAAATCTTACCGTGGCATTCTTGGGCTCAGGCATCGGTTGCAAAAGCGGGAGTTTCGGCGTTTGGGATTTTGCGTGGAGGCAGAGATGGCCCCTGCTATGCTCTGGGAGAACGATGCACTGAAAACTGGGCCCGAGCGTTGCATTCTGAGGCGGTCAGTTGTATGTTGCGGGTCGGCCCGGAAACCAGTTGGAAATCCCAGATTAGGGTGCCGATGCGTGCGCCCAAAACGGAAATCCCGGCTTACACATTCCATTGAACGCAGCGGAGGTACATATGGCGCAGCGGAGCCGACTTGATAGTTTTGTCCTGCGAGGAATCGGGATAGCCCTATTCCTGTGTTTGATCCTGGCGATTGCACACGCCCAACGGGCGGATCAGCCGGTCGCCGGGGCGGTTGCCGGGGCTGTCGCAGGGGCCGCCGCCGTGGCCACAGACAGCGATGACATCGGTGGCGTGGTAACGAGCTCCAATGGACCCGAGGCGGGCGTCTGGGTGATCGCCGAGACGCGGGATCTGCCGGTGAGATACACCAAGATCGTCGTCACCGACGACCGGGGCCGCTACCTCGTTCCCGATCTGCCAAAGGCGACGTACAACGTGTGGGTGCGCGGCTACGGCCTCGTGGATAGTCCGAAAGTGATGGCCGAACCAGGCCGGCAATTGAACCTCACCGCAACGCTGGCTCCCAACGAAGCCGCGGCAGCGCGCTACTATCCGGCGATCTACTGGTACTCCATGCTGAAAATTCCATCCGCGGATCAATTCGGGGGCAAGGAGGCCGGTATCGCCCCTAAGATGACGCAAACTGAGTGGCTCAACGACATGAAAAACAACGGCTGCATAGGCTGCCACCAGCTAGGCCAGCTCTCGACGCGAACGATTGAGCCGAGTCTGGGGCAGTTTGCCTCGTCCGAACAGGTTTGGATGCGCCGCGTGCAATCGGGCCAAGCCGCCGAATTCATGGTCGGCCAGTTGTCTGGCATGGGTTCGCTTTCCATCAAGAACTTGGCGGATTGGACCGACCGTATCGCCAAAGGCGAATTGCCGCACGCCAAGCCGCAGCGGCCGCAAGGCGTGGAGCGCAATATCGTGGTGACGCTGCGGGACTGGATGGACGAGAAGCACTACCTGCATGACCTGATTGCCAGCGACAAGAGGTATCCCACGGTCAACGCTTACGGCCCGCTCTTCGGGTCACCGGAGTACAGCTCCGACCTCATCCCTATCCTGGATCCGGTCAAGAACACAGCCACCACGTTCCGTGCGCCAGTCCGCGATCCGGATATGCCGCTCAGCCTGGGACCCGGTCACGTGGCGGCTCTGAAGCCGCTGATGCCGTCGCCCTATTGGGGCGACGAGGCCATTTGGAACCAGAGAATCAACAACCACAATTCAATGATCGGCAGGGACGGCCGGCTGTGGCTCGCGGCCGCGGTGCGCGGGCCGAGCAATCCCGATTTCTGCAAAGCGGGCTCGGATCTTCCGTCGGCCAAGCTCTTCCCGCTGGAGCGGAACCTCCGAGAAATTGCGGTGTTTAACCCGAAGACCAAGGACTATCAGTTCATTGATACCTGCTTTGGCACGCACCACCTGCAGTTCGGCTTTGACGCCAACGACACGCTGTGGACCAGCGGCGGTGGTCCTGTGGTGGGATGG
>DASPYR010000131.1:0-3510 GCA_035636675.1 Rugosimonospora sp.
GTTGTCAGGCGTTATGATGAAAACCGTGACCTCATCCCCGGGCTTGAAGGTCTTCTTGTTTATGCCAAAGTTGATGAGGCTGGACGGAGCGTTCCACTCAACAATCCAATTCACTACGGTTCCATGGTCATCTTTTATATCCATCTTCAGCAAGGTATGGGGACTGAGCCAATCCCATTCCGTCACGGTTCCCTTCAAAGTGAGTTGTTTAGCATGACCGTATGACGCGTTCCCGTGGTGTGCGACCAGTGGAACGGAAACCGCCAAAAGACCAATCACCAAGAGGAAACTCAACCCAACCCCATTTTTCATGTCTTCCTCCAGATTTCTGCCCGAACCGTAGGACTATTCTACTGGCTTGCCGGAATATACGCTTTGGCTGTCTCCGCGGTCAATTCGTTCGTTCTTGTTCAGGTCTGTTGAGCCAGCCTCGGCAGAGTTCATTTAATATTCCTGCAATTCGTAAGTTGTTGGTGCCCAAGAGAGGATTCGAACCTCCACGCCGTTGCCGGCACTAGACCCTGAATCTAGCGCGTCTGCCAGTTCCGCCACTTGGGCATAGGTGGGACCAACCGAGGCAAAAACCAAAATCATTTTGCGCGTCGCTTTCCCCTTTGTCAACGCAACCCGGCCGTGCCGCAGTCTCGCGCGGCTCGCTCTGCGAAAGCGGAGCCTTAGCGTTTGACCTTGCTGCTTCAGATGTATTCCAGCAGCACTGCGTGGAGCGTGCCGCCCCGACTTGCTCCAGACCATGGCCCCGCTGCAATTTGACTCCCTCACTCCTTAGCGGTGCTATAATCGCCGCCATTAGCGGAGGCCATGTCTATGGCGCCGCAGCTTCCAAGGCAAAAAGTCAAGCGCGGGCTGTCGATTCTCGCAGGGAGGAAACCATGGGGGATATATCCGGTCCATTGGCCTACCTGTTGCTTTCGTGGGGCTTGATCACCGTCGCACTGGTCCTCTTGCTCATTTACCGTGCCACGCTGTCAAGCAAGGAAGACGATCAGCTTTACCTCAATAAAGCAGAGATAAGCATGATGGGCAGCGATCAGGCGGTGGTCATTACAAGATTGAACCGCCTGGGGAAGCCCATCCTCACCCTCGCGATTCTTTCCGGCATTCTGCTGCTGGCAAGCGCGAGCCTCTGGGTGTGGATCGGCTTTAATAATCCATAACGAAGCTCGCGCGCGCCCCGAGCGAAAGAGGGTCCACCTCTCGCTCTATTTTGGGGCGAGCGAGCTGGTAGGCTCACCGCTTACGGGGTTGGAGGACAGATCCGCCTGCGGCTCATCGGTCGGAACCGCAGAGGTGTGGTTCAGTACGATCAGCCAGCTGCCGGCTCTCTTCTGCAGCACGAGCGTCGTGTGGCCTAAGGCCTGTGTACGTTTGCCGTCCACGTCTCCCAAGAATTGCCACTGATACGTCACCCAGGCGTTATCGCCCATCATTTTGAAATAAGAATTGGTGCGCTCCAGACGGGAGCCGGAGGTCCGCGCAAATTGTGCTTCATAGGCGCGCGCATAATTCGCCCACCCGATTAGCGGCGGTTCCCATGCACCGCTGATGACCATCATGTCGTCAGCATAGAACTTTCGCATGGCCTCCGCGTCGCCAGCCTGCCATGCCCCTAACATCTGCGAAACCAGCAGGTCGACGGCTTGATTATCCGGCATTAAAGAAGCTGAACTCACACTCGTGCCGGCATCCACGCCCTTCTTCTTACTTTTCTGATTCTGCCCGTAGATGAAACCCGCCCCGCAAAGTGTCGCGGCCAGCGCCAGAATGGCCACGCTGCGCCTTCTTATGCGCCCCGGCCTGGCTCCGTAATCGCGGCGAAGCCGCTTGGCCAGCCCGCAATGGCCGCCCTCATTCTTGAACTGGGATTCTTCGCGCATCTGCCCTCCGCTCGACCGACCACAGGAAGATAGCAGAAGCAGAGTGCCGACGCTCGTGCGCCGGCAGCCGAGTTGACCAATCCTTCATCGGCCCTCGTTCGCGGCTTCTTCTTAGAGCGATCGTGCTACACGGAAGCCATAATCGGCGTACTTGAATTCAGGAGGGATGCTGGAGCGCGCCGCGCACCGGGACGCCTTGATGAGGTGGCGCCAGGCTCCGCCCCGCGATGCGCGCCGGCTTCCATGCTCCGGTCCTTGCGGATTGCGTTCCGGGCTGCGCTCGTAGTAATGCGCGTCGTACCAGTCCGCGCACCATTCGTGAACGTTGTCGCCCATATTGAATAGCCCATAGGGATTCGGCGCATAGAGACCCACGGGCTCCGGAGCATTCCTCCAGCGGCTCGCATAGCCCGGCAGCTCCTCGGGCGCCGTATTTCCCCAACTATAGAGATCTCCCTCAACTCCTCCGCGCGCCGCGCGTTCCCACTCCGCTTCCGTAGGCAAACGGTAATTTCGAGCGGTAATTTTGCTCAGCCACTCGCAAAAAGCCGTCGCATCGAACCACGATGGCCCAACAACCGGCTGCTGCGGCTCCTGAAAATCGGGATCATCCCAGAAGGGCGGCGCCGCGCGGCGCGTTTCGCGAAGAAAATAAGCGTATTCGGCGCGAGTCAGCTGGTAAATGCAAAGCTCAAAGCGGTCGACCCACACGCGATGCACCGGTCTTTCATCATCGCGGCCGTTTGCATAGCCCATCGTGAACCAGCCTGCAGGAATCGCCGCCACCCGAGGTTCTGCGAATTGCAAGGCCACCCGAATCGTACTTTCTTCTAATTGACGCGCCGTTTCTGACATTCCTTTGGCCCTGCTCGCCATTGAGCTTGGATCCGCGCCTAGACCGCTGCTTCGCCTAGTGCCGTTCCAACTTGTTTGAGCAAATCGTCTTTCGCCTTGATTACGGCGATCTCTGGGAAACGTTCGCTTGCGCGTTTGGCCAATCTAGTTGGAACGGCACTAGCAGCATAGCAGAGTCCGCAATCGGCAAAAGGCTAGCCCTGCGTTAACATGGGACCATGATCAAGGTCGGGGTGATTCTCCTGGCGTGCACGGCCGCGGTCATGTTCGCCGAATTTTTCAGGCGACGCACACGCCCATTCCCCGTCTACGGCTGGGTGGGCTTGGTCTCCTTGCTCATAGCGGAATGGCTGATGTTCCGCGGCGTAGAGCCGATAGCCACTTTCTTCACTCCCATCGCTTGGACCGCTTATGCCTTCATCGCCGATGCCGCCGTCTTCGCGATCCGCGGGCATTCTCATCTCCGCGATGCGCCCGCGAAGTTCGCAGGATTGGCGCTGCTCTCCATTCCGCTGTGGCTCATCTTCGAGGCTTATAACCTGAGGCTGGCCAATTGGACATATGTCGGCCGTATGCCTGTATCGCTTCCGGTGCGCTGGTTCGGTTACGGCTGGGCTTTCGCCACCATCTGGCCGGGAATTTTCCTAACCGCCGACCTCGTCGAATCTTTCGGCTGGTGGGATGCCCCCGCGCGCCCCATCAGCTTCTCGCGCGCGGCCCAAAACGCGTTCATGATTACTGGCGCCGTTCTTCTGATCGT
>DASPYR010000132.1:0-16570 GCA_035636675.1 Rugosimonospora sp.
GCATATATTAGCAGTCGCCTGAGAGGAGTGCTAAACGCAGACCTCGAAGGTCACCCCGAATATCGCACGGAGGACAACTTACGATGGCAGTCAACGTGACTCCCTTGCATGACCGCGTGCTAGTCAGGCGCATCGAGGAGAAAGAAAGCGTCAAGGGCGGGATCATCATCCCCGATACCGCAAAAGAGAAGCCCCAGGAAGGCGAAGTCATCGCCGCGGGCGCCGGCAAGATCGAGAAGGGCGAGCGGGTTCCCCTCGACGTGAAGGCAGGCGACCGCATTCTTTTTGGCAAATACAGCGGTACGGAAATCAAGATCGACGACGTAGAGTACCTGATTTTGCGTGAGGAAGAAATTCTGGCCAAGCTCGGCGGGGCGGCCAAGGCCGCAACGTCCAAGCGTTAATCGCCGCGCCCCTTGGGCTAAGCGAGAGCAGCAAGTTCTGGGAAAAAAATTCTTAGGAGGATGCGATGGCAAAGCAGATCGTGACTGGGGAAAATTCCCGCCAGTCCATTTTGCGCGGCGTCAATTTGCTGGCTGACGCCGTGAAGATCACGCTGGGCCCCAAGGGGCGCAACGCCGTGATCGAGAAGAAGTTTGGTGCGCCGGTCATTACTAAGGACGGAGTGACGGTGGCCAAGGAGATCGAACTGCGGGATCCGCTGGAGAACATGGGCGCGCAGATGGTGCGGGAGGTGGCTTCGAAGACCTCCGACGTCGCCGGCGACGGCACCACCACCGCTACCGTGCTGGCGCAAGCGATCTTCCGCGAAGGGGTAAGGACCGTCGCGGCAGGAGCGAGTCCGACCGGACTCAAGCGCGGCATCGAACGCGCCGTGGAAGCTTGTATCGACGAGATTCGCAAGCTGCACCGCGACGTCAAAGGCGAGATGATCGCGCAAGTCGGCACGATTAGCGCCAATAACGACAAGCAGATCGGCGGCATCATCGCCGAGGCCATGAAGAAAGTGGGCAAGGACGGCGTGATCACCGTGGAAGAGAGCCGCACCATGGAAACCACGCTGGAAGTCGTGGAAGGCATGCAATTCGACCGCGGCTACCTCTCGCCCTACTTCGTCACCGATCCCGAGCGCATGGAGTGCGTGCTCGAGGATGTCCGCATTCTGATCCACGAGAAAAAGATCAGCTCGATGAAGGACCTACTGCCGCTGCTCGAGCAGATTGCCAAGATGGGCAAGCCGCTCGTGATCGTGGCGGAAGACGTGGAAGGCGAAGCGCTCGCCACCCTGGTGGTCAACAAGCTGCGCGGCACTCTTCAATGCGCGGCCGTGAAGGCGCCGGGCTTTGGCGATCGCCGCAAGGCCATGCTGGAAGACATCGCCACCCTGACCGGCGGCAAGGCCATCACCGAGGACCTGGGCATCAAGCTCGAAAACGTGAAGGTGGAAGACCTCGGGCGAGCCAAGAAAGTCACCATCGATAAGGACAACACCACCCTCGTCGAGGGAGGCGGCAAGACCTCCGAGATCGAGGGGCGCGTGAAGCAGATCCGCACGCAGATCGACGACACTACTTCCGACTACGACCGCGAGAAGCTGCAGGAGCGCCTCGCCAAGCTCGTGGGCGGCGTGGCCGTGATCAAAGTGGGTGCGGCGACGGAAACCGAGCTCAAGGAAAAGAAAGCTCGCGTGGAAGACGCCATGCACGCCACGCGCGCGGCGGTCGAGGAAGGCATCGTGCCCGGAGGCGGCGTGGCCCTGCTGCGCTGCATCCCCGCGCTCGACAAGCTGAAGGCCGATGGCGACGAGGCCACCGGCATCAACATCGTCAAGCGCGCTCTCGAAGAGCCGATGCGGCAGATTGCTTACAACGCAGGGTTTGAGGGCGCGGTGGTAATCGGCAAGGTCCGCGATTCCAAAGAGGATAACTTCGGCTTCAACGCGGAAAGCGACGAATATGGCGACATGGTCAAGATGGGCGTAATCGATCCAGCCAAGGTGACCCGTCTGGCCCTGCAAAACGCCGCTTCCATCGCCGGGTTGATGCTGACCACGGAAGCTCTGGTGGCCGACATCCGCGAGGACGAAAAGAAGGCGGCCAGCGCGGGACCGCACGGCGGCGGCATGGGCGGCGGCGGAATGTACTAACCCGCTGCCTTCGCGCCAAGTCTAACGTAATAACCAAGAGCGCCCGCCGGTTGGCGGGCGCTTCTCTTTACGTTGTCATTCCGAGTCCCCGTTTGCGCTCAGGGCGCCGTAGGCGCCTTTGGCGCGGGGCCGAGGAATCTGCTTTTTGGTGGAAAACGCCACGCGGTCCGCCCGGTCGGACCGCCTTTCCTTTTCTTCACATTGCCCCAGCAGCACGGCCAGCCCGCCGACCTGAAGGTCGCCGCTACAAACCCCGGTTCTAGCACATACAGGCGGCCGCCTTCGGCGGGCCGGTTCCCCGCTCCGGTTTCCCTATTCCTACCTTCTTTCCGGCGATATAATGCTCGGCCAAGCTGCGGGGCAGAGTCTTTCCCGCCGCGCCCCTTTGGGCACCGGCGCTACTACTGGAGGTGAAACCGTGGGCAGAAAACTATCTTTGAGCTTTGCGCTGTTCTTCGGGCTTTTGCTGGGCTTGTGCTTCTCGGCAAGCGCTCAGGACGCCAAGAGCGTTTTGCAATCGGCCAGCAAGGCCATGGGCGACGTCAAATCGATTCAATATTCTGGCAGCGGACATGTGGGCGCTCTGGGACAGGCGTTTACGCCTGGCGGGGCATGGCCCATAAACGATATCAAGTCTTATACGCGCACGATTGACTACGACTCCAAGTCCGCGAGGGAAGAGATGACCTTGGTTGAGCCGACTCCCATCCGCAAGGGCGGCGGAGGTCCGTTCGCGGGCGAACAGAAGCAGGTCAATCTGGTGAGCGGCCAATATGCCTGGAACCAGCCGGGCAATGCTGCGCAGCCTGCGCTTGCCGCGGCGGACGAGCGGCAGCTGCAGATCTGGCTGACTCCGCATGGCTTCCTGAAAGCAGCCATGGAGAACAATGCCACTGCGAAGAAAGGCAATGGCGGCACGGTGGTGTCGTTCACCGAGGGCAAGTTCAAAGTGAACGGCACGATCGATAGCCAGGGCATGGTCACGCGGACGGAAACCCGGCTTGCGAATCCAGTCCTCGGGGACATGCCGGTGGAAACGGATTACTCGGGCTACAAAGATTTCAACGGCGTGAAGTTCCCCACCACGATCGTGCAGAAGGAGGGCGGAGCGCCGGTGCTTGATCTTACCGTCAGCGACGTGCGCGCCAATCCCGACCTCGCGCTCACAGTTCCGGACAACGTGAAATCGGCCAAGCTTCCGCCGGTCAACGTCACGAACCAAAAGCTGGCAGACGGCGTTTGGTTCCTGGCGGGCGGAACGCATAACAGCGTACTGGTGGAATTTCCAAATTACGCCGTGATGATCGAAAGTCCGCTGAACGATGCGCGCGCCGCGGGGATCATGGCCGAGGCCCAGAAGCTGGTTCCAGAGAAGCCCATCAAATACCTGATCAACACGCACGATCACTTCGACCACGCGGGCGGCGTCCGCTACTTTGTCGCAGAGGGCGCGACGGTCATCACCCAGGACATGAACAAGCCCTTCTACGAGCAGGCCTGGAAGGCGCCGCGCACCCTGGAGCCGGACCACCAGGCGCAGAAGCCGAAGAAGGCCACCTTCATTACGTTCAAAGACAAGTACGTTCTCAGTGATGGAGGACGGGAGATCGACATTTATCGCATTCCTGGCGATATTCACAATACCGTCATGTCGATGGTGTACATGCCGAAGGAAAAAATCCTGGTGGAGGCGGACGATTTCACGCCACCAGCTCCCAACGCGCCGTCGGCGGGACCTCGATCTCACGCCGGCACGGTGCTCTTATACCAGGATTTGCAGCAGATGAAGCTGGATGTGGCCACTATCGCGCCGCTGCATGGCTTTGTCGTGCCGTTCTCGGAGCTGCAAAAGGCCGCTTCGACCGAAGTGAGCAGCGCGTCGAAGTAGCGTTCGGGCAACACTTGCATCTCAGGTATAGCTCAGGGCGCTCGGCCAGTCCCGCGCCCTGAGCTTTTCGTCTGCTACGATAATAGTGATGTCCATTGAATTCGCAACCGTAGAAGAAGCCGCGGAAGAGTTCCGCCAGGGCCGCCAGATCGTTCTGGTGGATGACGAAGACCGCGAGAACGAAGGCGATCTCGCCGTCGCCGCGGAAAAAATAACCCCCGCGGCAATCAACTTCATGGCCAAGCATGGGCGCGGCCTGATCTGCCTGGCGCTCACCGAAGAGCGCTGCGACGAGCTGAATCTTCCGCCGATGTCGCCGGTGAATACTTCCGCGCTGGGTACCGCGTTTACCGAATCAATCGACGCGCGCCGCGGAACCACCACCGGCATCAGCGCCTCCGATCGCGCCATCACCATCCTGGCGGCTATCGATCCGGGCACGCGCGCGGCCGATCTGGCGCGTCCTGGCCACGTATTCCCGCTGCGCGCGCGCCGCGGCGGCGTGCTGGTTCGCGCCGGACAGACGGAAGCCTCCGTTGACCTGGCGCGCATCGCCGGCCTTTATCCCGCCGGCGTGATCTGCGAAATCATGAGCGATGACGGCAGCATGGCGCGCTTGCCGCAGCTCGCTGAATTCTGCCGCACGCATGGCCTGAAGCTGCTGACGGTCGCGGAACTGATCCGCTACCGCATGCGCCACGAGCGTTACGTGCGGCGCGTCGCGGAAACCGTTCTGGGCACGCGCTTCGGCGATTTCCGCATGATCGTTTTTTCGAGCGACGTAGACCGCGAACAGCACATCGCGCTGGTGCGCGGCGATCTCTCCGGACCTCCGCCGCTGGTGCGCGTGCATTCGCACTGCCTGACGGGAGACGTTTTCGGCTCGAGCTCCTGTGATTGCTACGAGATCGTGGCGCGATCGCTCGAGGCCATCGTGCGCGAAGATCGCGGCGTTTTCGTCTATTTGCACCACACCGGCAGAGGCTTCGGCCTCGAACAGCCTCCGGCGGGATCAGGCGAGATGGCCCGCGTGCTGTATCACACTCGCGGGCAGCTCGATCAGGATGCCGCGCGGCAGCGCCTGCTGCAGCATGAAAGCGGCATCGGCGCGCAAATTCTGATTGACCTCGGGCTCAAGAGCCTGCGCGTGCTCACCAATCATCCGCGCAAGGTGGTGGCGCTCGAAGCCTACGGGCTGACCATCGCCGATCAGGAGCCACTGCCCATCGCGACGGGACGCGCCACCCATCAGCGCTTCTGACGTGCTGGCGCTGGCTCACGTGGCCGTGCAGCGGCCGAGGGCCGCAAACTTCGCCGGGAGAACACGGATGAAGATTTCGCCGTTCGCGCTTTTCGGAGGCGCTCTCTTGGTGCTGGCGTGCGCCACCAGCCTGGCAGCGCAAGGGACGCCGGCATCTGACTACTTGGTTCCTTTCCCTCCGCACCATGTCATCGGCAATGTTTATTTTGTCGGGAGCAAAGGGCTGGGAATCTACCTGATCGTAACGCCGGCGGGAAACATCCTGATCAACGCCGGTCTCGAAGACTCGGTGCCGCTGATCCAGCAGAGCGTGCAGAAGCTCGGCTTCAAGTTTAGCGATATCAAGATTCTGCTCATCAGTCATGCGCATTTTGATCACGATGCGGGGTCCGCGGCCATCCTGCGGCTGACCCGGGCCAAGTACATGGTGATGGATGCGGACGTCCCCGTGGTGGAGTCCGGCGGCAAGGCCGATTTCTTTTACGGAGAGAGGCCTGGCGCGCTGTATCCTCCCGCGAACGTGGACCGCGTGCTACACGACGGCGATCGCGTGGAGTTGGGTGGGACGGTGCTCACCGCACACCTCACGCCGGGACACACCAAGGGGTGCACGACTTGGACCCTGACCGCCGAGGAAGGCGGCCAGAGGTACAACGTGGTCATCGTTGGCAGTCCCAACGTGAACGCGGGCTATCAACTGGTGAACAATACAAAGTATCCGGCGATTGCCAGCGATTACGAACGCATGTTCCGCGTGCTCAGGTCGCTGCCCTGCGACGTGTTCCTCGGTGCGCACGGAAGTTACTACGGACTCGAAGGCAAATACGCCAAGCTGCAGCAGGGCGGGCGAAATCCGTTCATTGATCCCCAAGGCTACAAGCGATACGTGGACGAGCGGGAGCGCACGTTCCGCGCGGAACTCCAAAAGCAACAGGTCGCAGCTGCGCGCTAGGCGCCCGGCCTTGTTGGAGGCTTCGCGGCGGGCTTGGAGACCGTGACATAGGGGCGAATCTGCTCGAGCTTCCGGGCGCTGATACCGCGAATCGCCAGCAGATCTTCCACGCGCTCGAAGGGGCCGCTTTTCTCTCGAAACTGCACGATGGCCCTGGCCGTCGCGGCACCGATGCCGGGTACCTGCGCAAGCTGCGCGGCCGTAGCCGTATTCAAATCGAGCGGTGCGCTTGGCGGAATTTTCTTTCCGATCGTAGGACGCGCGGTCAGCAAAGTGCAGCAAAGCAGCAGAAGCGAGCCGGCGCGCAGGCGAAGCCTCATCGTGCGGCCCTTTGCGCGCGGCGCGCGATTCCATAGTCGCGCTGGGCTCATTTGGGCTCGGCATCGTATTCGGCGATCGGCCCGAAGAGCTTGGCCTGATCTGCAATTTGCCCGCGGTCTCCCACGACGATAATCTGCGCATTTGCCGAATCGAAATAGGCGCGCGCAGCGGCCAGCACGTCCGCAGCCGTGAGCGCGCGAATGCGCTGGCGATAGGTCTCCAGGTAGTCCTCGGGAAGATCGTAGAGATATACGTTGGAGAGCTGCGACGCCAGGCCTTCCTGCGTGGCCAGGCCGAGCGAGAAAACGCCACCCATGTACGTGCGCGCATCGGAGAGTTCGTCTTCGGCGACGGCGAGCGACCGCATGCGATCGAGCTCATAGAAAATTTCCGTGAGCGTGGCGGCAACCACGTCATTGCGCACGGCGGCATTCACGGAGAAATAACCGTGCTGGCGCAAGGCATGCACGCCGCTGCGCGGGCTATACGTGTAGCCCTTCTGCTCGCGGATATTCATAACCAGTCGCGAATTGAAGGCGCCTCCGTAGATGGAATTGGCGAGCGCCAGGCGCAGCCAATCCGGATGCTTGCGCGTGATGGCGTGATTCGCTACCAGCACCTGCGTCTGCACCGATTCCGGCAGATGCACCAGATGCACCTGCCGGCCGCGCAGTTCGGGCAGGCGCGCAGCCGGAATCGCGGGGACCTCCGCCGGTTTCCACGAGCCGAAAATGCGCTCGATCTGCTCCATCATTTGCGGCGAAGCAAAATCGCCGACGGCGATGAGCAGGGCGTTGCCGGGGCGGTAGTGGGAGCGATAAAACTCGGCCAACTGCGCCAGCCGATACTCCTTCACCTGCGTTTCCGTGGGCGCGATGATGGCGTAGGGATGCGCGCCAAAGAGGACGCGGCGCATGCGTTCGTTCGCCAGGAACGAAGGCGTGGTGCGCGCGATGCGCAGCCCTTCGATCATCTGGCGGCGTTCGCGCTCGAATTCATCCTCGGGAAAGGAAGCCTGCTGCGCCAACTCGGCCACCAGCTTCAGCAAATCCGCGGAGAACTCCACCAGGCCATTGAAGCCGATGGCGCTGGTGTCCGCGCCGGCGCTCGTCCCGATATCCGCCCCGATGCGCCGCAAATCCTCTTCGATTTGGCGGCTGGATCGCGCTTCGGTGCCCGTGCGAACCACCGTAGCCGTGATTTCCGCGAGCCCCGGCGCCTGAGCCACCGCGGCCGCATTGCCGCTGCGGAAATAGAGTTCGCCGGTAAATTTGGGAATGGTATGCGATTCGACGAGAACGACTTCGAGGCCGTTGGCGAGCTTGCGGTGAGTGCGCACCGGCCAGATCACCGGCCGTTCGGGGCCGAGAGACGGAACTTGAGCGAAGGGATCTGGCATCACCTCGGTGGCCATCATGCCACTCCTTTTCGCGGCGGCCGGCGGAATACGATGGCGCGCCGCTTGGAATCGAGGTAGCGCTGCGCGGCTTCGCGAACCTGCTCCCGAGTGACGCGAAGAAAGCCATCGAGAATGGAATTCACGAGCGACGCATCGTTATCAAACAGCGTGAAGCAGGCCAGATAATGCATCAAGCCGTAGCGCGGAATGGAAGCTCCGTGCCCGCCTTCGAGTGACGACACATATTCGGAGCGAAACTTCACCTTCACTTGTTCGAGTTCGTCCTGCTCGATGCCCTGCTGGCACACGTCGTCGATGACCGCATCGTAGGCCTCGAGCGCCTGCTCGGAGCTGTATTCGGGCTTGTGCAGCACGCGCGAGACGAGCAGCGTGGGGCCGTTGTAGTCGAATAAATCGCCGACGGGATAGTGAATCCCGCCCGCGGTATCGACGGCGATCTGTTGCTCCAGCACCAGCCGGCGATAGACGCGGCCGGCGCGGCCGCCATGCAGAGCGTGGTCGAGCATGGCCAAGGCGTACCAGTCGGGCGTTCGGCGCTCCGGCGCGCGGTAGCCCACAGCGAACGCGGGCAGGGTGCCGAATTTTTCCTCCACCTCGCCGCGACGCACGCCCTCGAAGCGAGCTTCGCTGACGTCGGCCTTCGGCTGCGGCGGACCTGCAGGAATGCTTCCGAAATAGCGCCGCGCAAGCGCGAAGCCCTCGTCGGGAGTGACGTCGCCGATCATGAGCAAGACCGCATTGGAGGGCGAATAGTAGGTGCGGAAAAACTGCTGCACGTCATCGAGCGTGGCGGCATCGAGATCGGCGAAATCGCCGTAAAAATTGTGCGCGTTGGGCCAGTTGCGAAATGCGATCGGCGGCAAATCGAGCCAGGGGAAACCGCCGTACGGCTGATTGAGGACGTTGACGCGAACTTCCTCTTTCACGACGTCGCGCTGATTGCGAAGATTTTCATCGTCCACTTTCAGAGCGCGCATGCGGTCGGCCTCGAGCCAGAGCGCGCGTTCGAGAGCGTTCGAGGGAATCGATTCGTAATAATTGGTGACGTCGTAGTGCGTCGAGCCATTGAGAACGCCGCCGGAGGAATTGATCAGCTTGATATGCATCATCTTCCCGGCATGCTCGGAACCCTGGAACATCATGTGTTCAAAAAGATGCGCGAAGCCGCTGCGCCCGCGCGGTTCCAAACGAAAGCCGATGTTGTAGTAGACGCCCAGCGTTGCCACCGGCGCGGTGCGGTCGGGAGAAACAACGACGCGCAGTCCGTTGTCGAGTTTGGTGCTTTCCAGAGGAATGTGCAGTTGGTTCAATTTCGCTCCTTCGTTTATGCCGCCGCTTCTCACGCCGGGAAAATTCCACTCGGCGGGTGTGCTATTTGATTCGCGCCAGCATTTGCTCGAGCTGCCGGCTTTTCGAGCCGCCGCGATTGGCCAGCACATTCACGCCGAGTCTCGAGAGCGCATCATAGGCTCCGCGATATTCTCGCGGAAAATGCCGCAATGCCTCAAGATGGCGTTCGATGACCGCGAAATCGCCTCGGCTCAGGGGCCCCGTCCATGCAGCCCGAGAGCCGACGCCTTCATAATTCTCGAGCGTTTGCCGCGTGAGCGGCACGAGAGCGCGCACGGCGGCTTTCCGGGCGAACCCCACGCTCACCAGGATGCGCACCGCCGCCTCGATCACGGCGAGAACGTGTCCCGCGGCCAAAGCCGCCGCAGCATGATATGCGGCCTTACGGCCCGGCGGAAGCACCACAGGAACGCCGCCCAGTTCGCTGCAAACCCGGCGCGCCGCGCGCAACGCGCCGACGCTTCCCTCGATCGCAAAGGTGGAACCGGCGAGCGAGGGGATGGTTCGCCCGCTGAACGTCTGCAGAGGGTGCAGCGAGCCGATCGCCGCGCCTCGAAGCGCCAGCGGCCTGAGAACATCGCTGCCCACCGCGCCACTTGTGTGCAGAACGATTTTCCCGCGCCAAGCCTCGCTGCCAAAAATCCTTTTACCACCCGGCGCCCGCTTGGCGCCGGAACGACTGGATCCGCCTAACCGGGCCAGAGCTTCCGCTGTTTCGGGGATGGCGCGATCGGGCGTGGCGATCAGGATCAGATCAGCCGCAAGCACGGCTTCCGACAAGCCCGCCTGCGGCTTGCCGCTCCCGATCCGCCGCCGCGCAGCACGCGCGGTTCGCATCGAGCGCGTGATCACCGGCCCGATGCGCCAGCCCTTTTGATGCAAGCGCCTTCCCAACGCGCATCCTACCCGCCCCGCGCCAACGATCGCGACAACAGGCGATCTGCCGTTAGATCGCATAATTCATTCTGAACGACTTAAGTCGCGGCTGAAGGCAGCGGAGAGACACTCTCCGTGTCATTCTGAGTCCGCCCCGGGCGGACGAAGAAATCTCTCTGCCCAAGGCACACCGAAAGAGGGATTCTTCGTCGCTGCCACCCCAGCACGTGCAAAACCGGCACGCGCTGGGGACCCCCGGCGCTTCGCTCCTCAGAATGACACGCCGATAGAATTCTTCCGCAACTGTAAGGCCGCGACTCACGAATCATGTTTGCTGCATCCGTTAGCCGCGTTTTGATTTCGCTGGCGCCGGCTGCACGGTTTCGGGCGTTACCGCAGCCTGCGCCTCTGCCGCAGGCGTTGCCACAGGCTGTGGCTGCGCCGCAGCGTCCACCGCCGCGAATAGCCCGCCCAGTTCGCGCTGCTGCAGAGCGCGAATTCTGTCCCGCAGGCCTGCGGCGCGCTCGAACTCGAATTTCTTGGCGGCTTCGCGCATCTGCGTTTCGAGTTGCGCGATCACCTGGCGCAATTCGTCTTCGTTGTGAATCTCTTCGGGGAGCACATCCTCGGTGGGGACAGTCACGTAATCGGCCTCTACGATGGCGGCTAGCTTCATATCCACGCTCTTGACGATGCTTTGCGGCGTGATGTTGTTGGCTTCGTTGTAGGCAAGCTGCTTGGCGCGACGCCGATTGGTCTCATCGATGGCCTGCCGCATGGAGCCCGTCATGACATCCGCGTAGAGGATGGCGCGGCCGCTGATGTGACGCGCGCAGCGGCCGATGGTCTGAATCAATGCCGTAGCGCTGCGCAGATATCCTTCCTTATCCGCGTCGAGAACGGCGACAAGAGAAACCTCGGGTAAATCCAAGCCCTCGCGCAAAAGATTGATGCCAATCAGCACGTCGAATACGCCGCGGCGGAGATCGCGCAAAATACGCACGCGCTCGAGCGTCTCGATTTCCGAATGCAGATAGCGGCAGCGCACGCCCACTTCGCCGAAATATTCGGCGAGATCCTCAGACATGCGTTTGGTGAGCGTCGTGACCAGGACGCGCTCGCCCTTCTCGGCGCGAGCGTGAATCTCCTCGAGCAGATCGTCCACCTGCCCTTTCACCGGGCGCACCTCGACTTCAGGATCGATCAGGCCCGTGGGGCGAATCACCTGCTCCACGACGACGCCTGCCGAGCGCGTCAGTTCGTAGGGACCGGGAGTGGCGGACACATAGATCACCTGATTGGTGCGATGCTCGAACTCCTCGAAATTGAGAGGGCGATTATCCAGAGCGGAGGGCATGCGGAAACCGAAGTCGACCAGAGTCTGCTTGCGAGAGCGGTCGCCATGATACATCCCGCGCACCTGCGGAATGGTTTGGTGCGATTCGTCCACGAACAACAAATAGTCCTGCGGCACGTAGTCGAGCAACGTGGGCGGCGCTTCGCCCGGAAGGCGGCCCGACATGTGACGGGAGTAATTCTCGATGCCGTGGCAGTATCCGATGGTGCGCATCATCTCCACGTCGAACATGGTCCGCTGCCACACGCGCTGCGCTTCGATATATTTGCCCTGCTTTTCGAGTTCCGGTTTCCACCACGCCAGTTCTTCGAGAATGCCGCGGATGGCGCGCTCTTTCTGTTCCGCGGGCAAGACGTAGTGCGACTTGGGATATATGGGCAATCGCGTGAGCGGCTCGCCGCGGATTTCGCCGGTCAGCGCATCGATGGCGCGCAGACGATCGATCTGATCGCCCCACATCTCGATGCGAAAGGCGTGATCTTCGTAGGGAGGACGAATCTCGATCATGTCACCGCGAACACGAAAAGTGCCGCGGCGGAGATCCTCGCCACGTTCGTATTGAATCTCCACGAAGCGCCGCAGAATTGCCTCGCGGGAAATTCTCTGACCCGCTTCCAGCATCACCAGCATTCCATAATAGGCTTCCGGCGAACCCAAGCCGTAAATGCAGGAGACCGAAGCTACGATGACGACGTCGCGGCGCTCGAAAAGCGAGCGCGTGGCGCTCATGCGCAGCTTATCCAATTCGTCGTTGATGGTGGATTCCTTTTCGATGTAGGTGTCGGAAGCCGGTATGTAGGCTTCGGGCTGGTAATAATCGTAGTAGCTGACGAAATATTCGACTGCACTCTTCGGAAAGAAATTGCGAAATTCATGGAAGAGCTGGGCGGCCAGCGTTTTGTTGTGCGCAAGCACCAGGGCCGGCCTATCCACCTGCTCGATGATCTTGGCCATGGTGAAAGTCTTGCCCGAGCCGGTCACTCCCAGCAGCACCTGATGCTTTTCGCCACTCTCCACGCCGTGCACCAGTTCCCGAATGGCCTCGGGCTGGTCGCCGCAAGGCTGGTAATCGCTGGCGAGATGAAAATTGTGGAAGTTCATGGTTATCGGAAAGCACAGCGGAGAATTCGCGCTGGCGCTCAAATGAAGAATTATACCGCAGCGCGAGTGGATGCGGCGCCGGGCCGCTTGCTAGTGAGACTCGGCCGCGTCCGGCGGCAGGAGTTTGACTCGGGAGTGCGTCTCGATGTTGCCGGCGTAACGAATGGACCGGCCGGAGGAATTTGTAACCGTGAAATCGATCCGCTGGGCGCTGTCTTGGGTAACGCTCACGGCCGAATGCGTTTGCAGGGAGACATAGCTAAGACTTTCTCCGGAACCAGTCCAGCGGCCCGAGGTGCGCAATCCATTGTGGCGGTAGTCCTCGGGGGTGGGATCCCGCAGTTGTTTTTGAGGAAGAACGGATTGGCGGGTAAGAATGACAGCGCAAAGTTCCCCGGAGGAACCGGATTCGGTGGGTTCCGCAGGCTGGCAAGGCTCGTTGCGCAAATAGGTGGAATTGCTACGCCAGATCATGCCGGCGAGCGGCATAGACGTGGCGGGTTGCGCGGAATTCCAGCTTTGGCCGAGGGCCACACCCTGTGCAGCGATCGCCGGTCCGGAAACCTGCGCCATCCATTGCTCGGCGGCCTGGCGAACCTGATCATCGTCGATTACGCCTTCGAGTCCGCGGACATCGGAAACATGACCGTCCGTCCCGACCGTGAATTCGATGGCTTGACCTTCCAGCCGCTTGTACCTCTGCTCGACCTCTTCACCCTCCGGGTCGGGGCTATCGCTTTTTACGTTGGCGGTGGAATGCTCATAGGTAGTGCGGATGCGCATGGGCGCGGCGGGGGCATTCGATTCCGCGCCCGGCGTCTTGCCGCGAGGAGCTTTCGGGGCGAGAGAAGTGGCAGCCGGAGAGCCGGCCCCGCCGAGAACTTCTAATTTAATCGTGGCGTCCCAGGTGACGGCTAGCCGAGAAGGACCCTGCGGATCCGAAACCGCTCCGGTACGCTTTGTGTCCGTGACGGTCTGCAGCTGCACCTGATATCGGAGCACTTCGCCGGGTACGAGCTTGGGCCGAAGGTCAATGCGCGGTGCCGAAGACGCAGCTTTCGAGCGAGATTGCGCCCGCAAGCCGGAGTCTGCGGAATACGCGAGTATCGCCCCGGCCGCGACCAGACATAAGCGTGCGGCGCGGCGCCAACGAGCAGCCAGTGAGGAAGTTGCGCGCCTGCTCATATCTTGAGAGAAACCATGTGGGTTCGATGCGAAAAGGCGAGATGGCGCCGTCCGGTTCAGTGCCGGCCAGTGCGCACAATGGTTTGGTTACCGGCCGAAACCCGCTCTTCGCGAATGATCTGCGGCGCATCCAACGTGCCGCCGATCACCCAAACGTCATCGCCGGCCGGCGAGTCCGAAGCCGCGCTCAAGCGCTCCGCTTGGGAGATGGATCGCACTTGCAGATCAACACGGCGGCTGAAAGCAATGTTGCCCACGATCTCGAATTGTCTCTGCCGGCCCGAGAGCAACCAGGGATCGACACGAATTTCGCCATCTTGCACCCGGAAGCTCACCGTGCTGCTTCTAAACAAATTGCCTGCGATATCCGGAAAGCCGCTCTCCGTCGACTCTAAGGGCAAATCCAAAAGATCGATTGCGGCGTCTTGAATGTGCAGAAAGCCTTCGCCCTTGAGGGAGGCAAGGAAGGCCTGCCGTCCCAGGCCGCGCGCGGCAAGTTCCACTTCGCCCGATCCAATTCCTCCGAAACCATTCCTTATTGAGGTAAGGGAGGCCAGCGCGGACAAATCCGTCCGGTCGACTTGGCCTCGCAAGCTGTAGCGCAGCTCGGTTCCCAATTGAGCGCGGAATTCGCCGCTCACGCGACCGCCGTAGAGATCGGCTTGGGCCCGGCGGAGAGCGAGACCGCCATGTTCCAAATCCGCTTTCGCGTCGAGGCTTTCCAAGCGCAAGGCCCCAAGCGCGAGTTCGTCTATATGCAGATGGCCATGCGCGCTGATCCGCGCAATCGCAGCTGCCGTTTGCGGCGCCAGTTCCGAAGATCCGGCAAACGGCAACAGGCGGTAAAGCAAACCCTGCCGGCTTTGCCCGAGCTCTCGACCGATATCCTCGAGATTCAACCGGTCGGCAGAAAGATTGAACGCCCAATCTGCGCCTGCAGCTTTCCGTTCGAGGCTGCCCTTCCATCGCGCGCCCGCTGCCTGAGCACCGCCGATTTCCACTCGCCGCTCACCCGGCGAAAATTCTATGCTTGCTGCCGATACGCGAATCGGTTGGGTGATCGCACTGCTCGTCAGGCGCAGATCGCGAAGATCTACTCGCCCATGAGCAAGCGAGGCGCCAGGCCGCAACGCACCCGAACAGACAAGCTGCAGCGAGGCCGGGCCTTCGATGTTCCAATTGGATCCGAATTGCCAGCCAAGCGCGGCCAGGACTGCGCGCAAGTCCTGCAATCGCCCCGTCTGGCCGGAAATCGTCAACCGGTAAGGCCAATCGCGCAACGCATCACCGGCGCGAATCGGCCCCAGTGCACCGTAGATATGGAAGAGTCCTTCGGGGAGCGCTTCTGATTGCACTCCGCGCGGCTCCCGGCTTGGCGGGGGGGAGGAGAGACGCACAGCGACTGGCGCGAGGACCAAAGACGAGCGGCTCCAGAACGCCTGTACGGGGCCGATGCGAATGGGAGTTAGCCTAGCATTCTCGCTCCGGACAGTGGCACCCGTGCCTTCGAGACTTAAATCCTCGATGCGCAGCGGCCAGCCGGCGAATTTCGCCTCCAGACCCAAACTGCCGGCGATGTCAATATTGTCAGCGCGGCCGGGGGAAAAAGCGCGGCTCCAATTTAGGAGATCGGGGAAACCGATTTGCGAGTCCAGCAGGCGCACCTCCGGATTAAATCCGTAAGACCAATCGATGCTGGCATCGCCATCGAGATTCGAGTGCGGCGCCTGCACGAGCCAGTGCTCCATCTCCAACCGCGACTCAGCAGGGTACAAAGCTGCCGTGAGCTTAACGTTTACGGCCGGATTATCAGCCCGCCCAACCAGATCCCACCGGTGGATAGCCTGGAGACGAAGCCCTCCCTCGATTTTCCAGAGACCGCCCGTCTCATCGCCGTCCGCATGATCGATGCGGGCAGCGAAGTCAGCATCAAGGAGGCCGCGCAGGCCATAATCCGTGCCGCGCGCCAGGCGCGCGGCGTCCGCAAGCGATGCGCCTTCCCAGCTCAGCCTGAGGTCCGCCGGCTGCAAACGCGTTGAGGTCCCTCCGATGGTTCCCCGCAGGCGCAGTGTCCCGGACCTCTGCAGGACGACTGCGGCCCGCATGGGGTGAGCCTCGACATCCAAAGACCACCGCCCGGAATTTTGCAGGTTCAAATTGCCGGCTACGTCGACCAAAGCAAAGGTAAGTTTTTCCGTGCCGCGCTTGAAATTGATCCTTCCCGCTTGAATATCAATTCGGGAGACGTGAGCCGGAACCTCAGCCACAGAGCGATCAAATTGCACCGATGTCTGTGTGTTCGCGGGCGGAAGCCATGTTTCGACATTCCATTTGCCGTCTGCCAACCGGACCAGATTCAGGCTTGGGCGGCTCAGCGACAGCCGGTCAAACTCCATCCGCCCGTGCAGCAAAGCTGCCCATCGCAGGCTGGCGGTCAGCCGGTCGGCGCGAAGGAAATATTCCTGGCCGAAGCGCGCATCCTCGCCAACCGTAACCGAATCCGCCTCGAATTTGGGGCCACCCAAAATCGTGAATCCGAAGTGCGCCACTTCGACCGGGCGCCCAAACGTCGCCGCGAGCCGCGCTGAGAGTGAGCGACGCAACCAACCGCCTCGCAGGGCGAGCGAAAAGGACCAACTTGCGACGACGATGCAGACGATCGGCAGAGCCAACCACCAGACAAGGCGTTTGCGTTGCATGGCTGAGAATTGTCGCAGATCAAAAGGCTGATGCAAAGAGACAACCGGGGTCC
>DASPYR010000133.1:0-3229 GCA_035636675.1 Rugosimonospora sp.
CTAAAGCAATTTTTGCAGGCGATGCCGCTCGAGCCATTTCACCACGCGTCCCACATCTTGCGCTCGCTCCCGGGAACAGACGAGGAGCGCATCGGAAGTCTCCACCACAACCAGATCGGAAACTCCTACCGCGGCAACGAACTTAGAGGGGCTCCAGATGAGATTCCCTGCGGCATCGAGAGCAAACACGCGGCCAGTCGAAACGTTTGCGCCGGCGCGATTGGCTAAGAGCTCGTAAACAGCAGCCCAGGAGCCGATATCGCTCCATCCAACCTCGGCGGGAATGACAAAGACGCGGGTGTGATTGGGATCGCGCGAGGCGGGCTCGAGGATCGCATAGTCAACGGAAATATTTTCGAGCCGGGAATATTCGCGTTCCAGCGCCGCCGGATAGCGCCTCGTGCCAATTGTTTGCGCGAGGCGCATCAGGGCGGCATGCGTTTTAGGCAGATGGCGCTCCAGGTTTTCAAGGAATGTGGATACGCGCCAGAAAAACATTCCGGCATTCCACAGATAACGTCCCGATGCGACGTAGTTGCGGGCCAGCTTGAGAGAAGGCTTCTCCGTGAACCGGCGAACCACATAGGCATGATCTCCGCCGGTTGCTGACTGACGCGCCTTGCCGCGAGAAGCTCGTTCGATATAGCCATATCCGGTTTCCGGGCGCGAAGGCGGAATTCCAAGCACGACGAGAGCTCCCGGCTGCGCCGCAGCTTGCAAAGTGGCGCGAACGATCTGCCGATAACGCGCGGGTTTGCGGATAAAGTGATCCGCGGGCAATACGGCCATGAGCGCATCCCTGCCGCTCCCTTCCTTCAACAAATGCACCGCGGCCAAGCCAATGGCCGCGGCGGTATTGCGGCCGAAGGGCTCGATCAGCGCGTGCCGCGAAGGCACCTGCCGCAACTGGCGGCGCACGGCGCCAGCGTGCTCGTGATTGGTGACCACCCAAATATGGGAACGGGGAAATAGCGGGGCGAGGCGCTCGTAAGTTTGCTCGAGCATGGTTTTCTGCCCGACGATGTTGAGCAGTTGTTTCGGCAAGCGCGCGCGGCTGCGCGGCCAAAAACGCGTTCCGCGGCCACCGGCAAGAATGATCGCGTGAGCGGCTGGCGCGGCCGAACTCATTGGCGAAGAATTGCGGAGCTCTGAGACTCACTGAGCCCGTTCTCGGCGAGTTCGCGCGAGAGTTGCTCCAAGTCGGGGACATAGGTACGCAGCAGCTTCGTGGCGGATTGGGCGATGAGATGATATTGGCCCAGCGCGGCCGGGACCATCCAGGCTTCACCGGGAGTATAAGGCATCGATTCTGAACGCCACTGGATCCTGCCGTGCCCCGCGAGTGAAACCAGCAATTCAAAGCGATCTGGGCACGTTTTGGCGTCAATGGCGCCGGCAAATTCCAAAATCTCCGTGGCGAAATACGGGCAGGCCGCCAAGTATGTCTTCTTTGCCAACTCTTGTTGAACTGGGGCGCCCTGCACTCTTCCGCACCGCTGGGTGCCAAATTGCAATACGTCGAGAGCCTGTCGAATGTGCAGAGGCCTGCTCGAGCCATCAGCCTGCCGCCGGTCGTAGTCGAAGACGCGATAGGTGATATCGGAATGCTGTTGAACCTCGCACAGCAGCACTCCGGGTCCAATTGTGTGGGCGCTTCCTGCCGGAACAAAGAAGGCGTCTCCGGTCTGCACAGAGAGGGGCGTCAAACACCGCTCCACGTCAGCATCCGCCAGTGCTTGACGGAAAATTTCCGGCGTGACGCCCGGCTCCAGACCCAGACGGAGCTCGGCGCCGGGCCGAGCGGCAACCGCATACCACATTTCCGTTTTACCGATTCCCCCGGCCGCAGCTTCATGCAAACGGGCATATTCGTCATCGGGATGAACCTGCACAGAAAGCTTTTCCTCTGGGAAGATGAACTTTACAAGCAGGGGAATGCGCGCGCTAGCTTGCAGCCGGCGCCCTTTCCAGTCGGCCGAAAGCCCGCGCCACGATTCGCCGAGAGAGCGTCCCGTGAGGGGGCCGGAGGCAAAAGTGCACAGATCTCCCGTGAGCCAGACCTCCCCAATCGGTTCGGCAGCCGCCAGCGCGCCGTCAAACAAGGGAGCCAGGGTCCGAGAACCCCAAATGCGAGGAACAAAGACGGGCGCCAGACGGGAAGGCGAAATCGTCACGGAGCGACGGCCGCGGACGCGAAGAAACGCTCGAGCCTGCGCAATCCTTCCTCGATGCGGTTGATGGACGTGGCATAGGAAAAACGCAGATAGCCAGGCGCTCCGAAGGCGTCGCCCGGCACCACGGCCACGTGTTCGCGTTCGAGCAGGTGCCGCGCGAGCGCCGTGGAATCTCCCGAGCCATCCACCAGATGCGCCGAGACATCGGGGAAGGCATAAAACGCTCCGGCGGGCTCAGGGCAGGAGACGCCGGGAATGGCGCTCAAACCTGCCAGGATTCGGGCGCGCCGCCGGGCATATTCGGCCAGCATGACCGGCACAGAATCCATAGGACCCGTAAGCGCGGCGAGCGCGGCATACTGCGAGATGGAGCAGGGATTGGAGGTGCATTGGCTCTGCACCTTCAGCATGGCCTCGATGATGGGCTTGGGCGCGAGACCATAACCGAGGCGCCAGCCCGTCATGGAGAAGGTCTTCGAGAGCGAACCAACGATGATCAAGTGGGGCTTGGATTCTTTAACGCTGGCGATGGAGTAGGGGCGCGCCGCACCGTACGTGAAATGCGAATAGCATTCGTCACTCAATAGCCAGATACCCCGCCGCTGGCAAACCTCATAAATCCTTTCAAATTCAGCCGGGGGGATAATGGCGCCAGTGGGGTTATTAGGGGAATTGATGATGGCCATGCGAGTCCGAGCTGTGATGGCCTCTTGCAGTTGCTCGGCGCGAAGGCCGAAGCCCGTGGACGCCTCAGTGGGCACAAAAACAGGCTCACCCCCCGCAATCTTCACGATATCGGGGAAGCTGACCCAGTAGGGAGAAGGAATCAGGACTTCGTCGCCTTCCTCAATGAGCGCCATGACGGCGTTGTAGATGGCATGCTTGCCGCCCACGCAGATGATGCATTCACTGGACTCGTAAGAGCTGCCGAGCTGTTGCGCGTGCCACCGGCAGACCGCCTCGCGCAGCGGTGCGATGCCCGCCGTGGGAGTGTATTTGGTGCGGTTGCGCTCGAGGGCCTCAATGGCCGCTTCTTTAATGTGGTCGGGCGTAGG
>DASPYR010000134.1:0-4018 GCA_035636675.1 Rugosimonospora sp.
TAGCGCCGCGGTCTTTAGCGCGGCATCCGTGACAGTGGCACAGGCATTCCTGCCCGCGCAGTCCCCTCCGCACCCAACCTGTTGTCATCCCGAGGAAATTCGCCATCATGTCCTCATGCGCTCGAATGACGAGGGATCAGCTTTTGCTCCCTCTGCGCCGCAAAAATGGACTGCTAACCGGCTGGGCGCACCGTCCCGCCAAACGCCATCTTCAGTAAAGGCGGCGTCAGCAAGGCGCTCGCCACGACCACAAACACAATCACGCTGTAAACCGCCGGGCTCAGGATCAGCATGCTCAGCCCGAGCTGCGCCGCCACCATGGCCACCTCGCCTCGCGGAATCATGCCCACTCCCACGCGCAGTGAAGTCTGCCATCCGTTCGATAGCGTCGCCAATCCGCAGCCGACCACTTTCGTAGCTACGGCTGCGATCAAAATCACCAGCGACATCAGCACCGTCGACCCGGAGCGGAAAATCCCCACGTCAAAGTTCAATCCGATTCCCGCCAGGAAAAACGGCACGAGAAGTTCGGTCACGCCTCGCGTCAGATGGCGCACTCGCGAATCCGCGTTGTCCGCCAGCGCCAGTCCCGCCAGAAACGCTCCCACAATCGCCGCCACGCCGGTATAGAAAGCCAGGACCGCCAAACTGAATAGGAGCACCATGGCCACATCAAATTGCGCCTCGTCGGCGCGAATTCGCGAATGAAAATGAGGAAATATCCGCGACACCACCCGGGTCCCCCAGATCGCTGTGGCCACCACAAAAGTGGTCGCAAGTCCCGCCGTCACGACAATCTCCGCCAAATTGAATCGGCCGCGCGCCACGCTGCTCACCACCGCCAGCACGATCAATCCAAGCACGTCATCAATCACCGCCGCCGCCAGAATGATCTGGCTCGCGCGATGATGCAGAAGATTCCTGCGCTTCAGCACCGATGCCGAAATCCCCACGCTCGTGGCCACCAGCGCTGCCCCCATGAAAAGCGCCGCGTGCGCCGTTCCGCCCCACGCCACCAGAATTCCCCATCCCGCCAGGAAAGGCGCCACCTCGCCCAGAGTGGCAACCAACGTGGAGAGCAGCCCTACCCGCAGCAGATCCGCCAACTGCACTTCGAGCCCAATGCTGAATAGCAGGAACAGTACGCCGAGGTCCGAGAGCGCCTTCATCGTTTCGTTGGGCGCTACCCAATTGAGCACGCTCGGCCCGATCAGGATTCCCGCCAGGATTTCGCCGGCGATTCCCGGCAGACCCGCGCGCTCGAAAAGTTCGGAGATGAGCTTGGCCGAGCCGAACACAATCAGCATCGCCAACGGAAGCGAAAACTCCACTGCGCGCCTCTGTCTCCAGAGAATTCGGGAAAAATCCGCGGCTATTTGTGTTGCATCGCCACGAGCAGCAAAAGCCCGAAAATCACGACGGGAATAAGAGCGAGAATTACATAAAGGAGAATGCGCCGGGCCCACGGAGAGCGCCGCGTTCTCCAATCGCGCAGCTCCGGCCTTTCGGCTACGCCTACCTCTGAAGGATTGCGCAGATCGTGCGCAAATTCGCGAGCGCTCGCGTATCGGTTCGCGGGATTGCGTTCGAGCGCGCGATAGATAATCTCCTGTAGCTGCGGCGAAATCTCCGGATTCAGCTCCCGCGGAGGCACCGGATTATTCAGCAGCCGGTCGTTCATGATGGCAAAGGCGCTCGGCCCATGGAAAGGAACTTCGCCCGTCAGCATCTCGTAGAGCATCACGCCCAGCGCGTAGATATCGCTGCGCGCATCGCCCCGCTTCGATTTCACCTGCTCCGGCGAGATGTAGTCCGGCGTCCCCATGGTGTTCGTCAGTTTGGCAAACGTCAGCCGCCGCATGCCCGCGCTTCCGGCGATCCCGAAATCGATGAGCTTAACGTGGTCCTCGCGATCCACCATGATGTTTTCCGGCTTCAGGTCCCGGTGCACCACGCCTTTGCTGTGGATGTATTCCAGCGCGTCGCAGATTCCCAGAGTGATGCGCAGGGCGCGGTCGATGGGAAGCTTCTTCTGTTCGATCAGAATCTGCCGCAGCAGCCTCCCGTCCACCCACTCCATGACCATGTACACGCGGCTGCGATCGTCATCCCCGTACACCCTCATCACGCCGGGATGATCGAGCTTCTTGCCAATCTCTTCTTCCCGTTTGAAGCGGTCGTAAAAGAGCGGATCGGCCTCCACTTCAGGATGGGGAATTTTGATGGCTACAGGACGGCCGCTTTCCAGGTCGGTGGCCCGGTAGATGGACGCCATCCCGCTCCGGGCAACCAGATTTTCCAGGCGGTAATGATCGAGTTGGGCGCCGGGATGGAGTGACGTCATCGCGAGCGCGGGTCACTGCCGGAAGGCCGGCGCCGGCCCCCCTTCAAAGGAAGCTCAACGCAGCCGATAGGGCCGCCCGCGGTACATGCCCACGCGTTCCACATTCTGAACGCGGACCACTTGGGCCGTGACATTATCGCTGCCGTCCTTTTCGTTGGCAAGCGCAACCAGCCTGCGTGCCGCGAGTTCCACGTCCGCTGTTTCGCTCACCACGCGCGCGATCTCCTCAGCCGAAAGCGCGCCATGCAGCCCGTCCGAACACAACAGCAGAGTATCCCCGGGGAGAACCTGATGGTCGCTTACCTCCACGCTTACGGAAAGCTCGCTTCCCAGCGAGCGGCTCAATATGTGCCGCGTTTCGGCCTCTGCGGCTTCCTCGGAGGAAAGCAACCCCAGCAGGGCATGCTCATTCGCGATGGTGTGATCGCGCGTCAGCGGCGTGGCGGCTTTCCCGCGGACCAGATAACATCGCGAATCGCCGATGTGCGCGACCACCGCGCGGTCGTAACGCAGCGCGCAGGCCACCAGCGTCGTCGCCATACCCGAATTCATTCCCGCATCGAGCACGCGCGTGTTCGCCCTGCGCACCAGCTTTTCCAGCAAACCGCTCAGCGGCTCCCCTCTGCTGGCCTCGCGAAATCCCTTCAGCACCGCCTCGATCGCCGTTCGCGACGCCACCTCGCCTTTTTCATGTCCTCCTACGCCGTCCGCAACCGCAAATAACCACCCATGGCTGCGCGCCTGCTCCGGCGTATCCGGAGCCACATGGCCCAGGTAATCTTCATTTTCCGCGCGAACCCGTCCCACATCGGAGAGTTCGGCGAAATCGATCTCCAGCATGGAGTCTTCAAATGGCCGATGCGCGGCCGGAATCGGTCCGCCGCGCGCCACGTCCCCCGGGGTCCCCAACATGCGCCCCTCAGCGCGAGCCGATGCTCGCGCGCTAGAAAGAAGGCGCGCGTGTTGGGGTGGTAGCCTCTGTCCTCTGTAAACCTCAAACATGGTAACTCCGCAAATGCGATCGGGGCGAACGTCTGTCGCGCTCGTTTGCGCTCCCTGCGTCCGCCCCGATCCCCTTCCCGCTCAAGTTCTCTTCTCCCGGGGTCCCCAGCATGCGCCTCTCGAGCGCGAGCGTTCGCGCGTTAGAAGAAGTCGCGTATGCTGGGGTGGGGGTTAGGCCCTCCCGGCGCGGCTCGCGACGAAAGTCGCCCGGCCTGCCGCCCTGCTAGCTCGCGTGAAGTAGATGGCGCCGTAGATGGCCCAGACCGCCGCCACTCCTAAGGCCAGCAGCGGCTCCTTCACCGTGCCATAACCCATGAAAGGCCCGATCACGTAGAAGGCCATGCAGGCCAGGTTGGCCAGCAATCCAAACACGGGTATTGCCATGTGTCTCACGAAGCTGAACTTCGGATGACCCTGATAGGCCACAATGCAAACCACGCAACTCAGCATGTACAACAGGAATGTGCCGAAGTTGGAAGCCAGCGTTACCGTAAGGAGCGACTGTGGCAGGGCCGCCATGTGATCATGGGAGCTCGCAAACCACACACTGGACCACATTCCGTGCGGTAAGGCTTGGATCGATGTATCGGCAATGGCTCCGGCATCGCCGAACGGCATCAGCAGCGCGACGCAGCCGATCACCGCGGACAAGATTCCCAGAACCCAAATGGC
>DASPYR010000135.1:0-4379 GCA_035636675.1 Rugosimonospora sp.
ACCTTCCAGTTTTCCACTGCCGCTAACGAAGAGCCAGCGATCATGAGGGCGGTTCTTATTTCCTGCCCGGCCCCTGCTCAATTCGCTGATAACGCCATTTCCCAGCTTCATTCTTTTGTCGGGCGTAGGTGGCCAATTCCAAGGTTTCCGCTCCCTGCGCCAGGATCGAAATAGGTGAAAAACGGTAGCACGAGGTCAATGGTAACGGATTTACTAGGGGAAAAAGATATGGCGGAGAGGGTGGGATTCGAACCCACGAGCCCGGTTTTGCCAGGCTACCCGCTTTCGAGGCGGGCTCTTTCAACCGCTCAGACACCTCTCCCGAGAGGAAGTTTAGCGGAGGCTCAGTTTCTGAGCAATCCGAGGTCGCGGCTATCTTCGCTCCGCAAAAAACGTCTGTACCGCTAGCGCGCATTCTTCGGCCAGCAGGCCGCCGAGCACTTCGACTCGATGGTTAAGCGCGGGATGGTTGAAAATTTCAAAGCACGAATGTACGGCGCCGCCTTTGGCATCGTTGCAACCGTAAATGAGGCGAGCGATTCGCGCCTGAATCATCGCGCCGGCACACATCGCGCACGGCTCGACCGTGACGTAAAGAGCGGCGCCATTCAGGCGATAATTTCCGAGGCCTTTGGCCGCCGCCCGCAAGGCGATGATCTCTGCATGCGCGCTTGGGTCGCAAGCGGAAATCGTGCGGTTTCCCGCCCGCGCCAGGAGGCGATCCCGCAGCACGATGACACATCCGACGGGCACCTCTCCTTTTTCCGCCGCAGCTCGCGCTTCAGCGAGCGCCAACTGCATGTATGCGAGGTCATCCATCGGAAGCCGACAAAATCACTCGGCTCTGGGAACAGCCGGGAGAAGATATTCGACCACCGTGACGTCCTGGAGACGATCGCCGTGGCGGGCGTGTTTTTCGTGCACGCCAACCACACGCCATCCCGTAGATTTGCATAGTCGCAAGCTTTCTTGGTTATCCGAGAGGACGTGGCCGATAAGCTTGCGGTACCCGAGTCTGGCGCCCTCGGTCTGCGCCAGGCGCATCAACTGACGCCCGATGCCATAGCTCCGAAAGGAACGTCGCACAAATACGGTTACTTCGCCTATCTCTCCCCGAAGGAGCCTTTCCTCATAGGGCTCGATGGAAACGAGGCCGCAAACCCAATTGCGCACTTCGGCGACGAACAAGGGATGCTGCGAATCCTGCTCTGCCATGGCAATCAGATGCTTCTGGTCTTCGATCGAACGCAAGGCGCGGTCGAAGGTGGCGAACCCGTCTTCGACGGCATCGTTGAAGATTTCGCGAAGAGCCGGCGCATCATCGTCACGCGCGGGCCGGATGTTCAGGTGAGGGCGCTGTTCGGCAGTAGCCATCGCATGATTTTAACATCGGGAATGAGCAAATGGGGCTTGAACGCTGACAGCCGCTTGGGCGCGCCGTCGGGGAGTTGCAAGAAACAGCGGCCCACTGTAGCCTTTAGGGCCGCTCGCCTTGACAAAGCCATACCGGGGCCACAGACTAAACAACTTATGATGGAAATACTTCGCCGCATGTTTATGGTGGACTTCTGGAAGGGCTTGCTGCTGACGTTCCGCTCGCAAAATCCAAAGTACATCTATACCGAGCAGTATCCGTTGGAGAGGCCGATGGTTGCCGAGCGCTATCGCGGTGCGCCGCGGCTCAATAACAGTCCAGAAACCGGCGAAACGCTGTGCATCGCGTGCAATCTTTGTGCGCTGGCCTGCCCGGAAAACCTGATTGTAGTTGGCTGGCAACGCGACGATGCCACGCGCCGCAAAGTGCTTACCACGTTTACCTACGACACCTCCCGCTGCATGTTTTGCGGCCTTTGCGAGGATGCTTGTCCCACCGATTGTCTGGAACTGACGCAGGATTTTGAGATGGCCACCTATACCCGCGAAGGGGCGATTTGGGACCGCCATCGCCTGGAGGAGGGACCTACGCCGGCGAGATATGTCCGCTGACGTCCTTGCCTTCGCTGCGCGCACTGCCGGCTGCATCCTTGCGCCTCTGTGGCCCCGGCGTTATAAATAATATGCGCGGCGGCATTTCACGCGGCCTGCAATTCCCGTATGGAACTTCGTAAGGACCCGATCACTCGCAGTTGGGTGCGTGTGGGATATCGTGAGGACTCTCTCGCTCAGGATGCTTGCCCTCTCTGCCCCAATCATGCGGACGGCATAAAGCCTTTGTTGGAATTGCCCGCGAACGGGTCGGCGCAAGTCCGTGTGATCCCTCACTTTCAGCCGCTTTATCGCATTGAAGGCGAGCCCGGTCGGATGCCCGACGGAATTTACGATCGGATGCGGCCGCTGGGTGCCCACGAAATCATCATAGAATCGCCCGATCATCAGCTGACTTTGGCGCGCATGAGCGACGAACAGATCGAGCGCGTGTTAGAGGCTTACGCGCTGCGCCTGACCGATTTGAAGCGGGATTTGCGCTTCAAATACGTCACGGTATTCGAAAACAAGGGCAAATTATCGGGCGGGGAATGGGAGCACCCGCATTCCCAGGTGACCGCGACCACGTTTGTGCCCCGCCGCGTTCTCTACGAGCTTCGCTCCGCCATGGCCTGGTTCGCAGAAAAAGAGCGATGTGTTTTCTGCGACATTCTGCGTCAGGAGCAAAGGCAGGGCCGGCGCATCGTCGATTCGCAGGGCGATTACATTGCTTTTTGTCCTTATGCTTCGCGCGTGCCGTTTGAAGTCTGGCTGATCTGGCGCAAACACAGCCATCTATTTGAACAACCCAAGCCCGGCGCGAACATGAGGCATCTGGCCGCGCTACTCGGCCGCACACTGCGTCGCCTGACGCAGGTTTCGGGATCCTATCACTTGGTGGTCCATACGGCGCCCAATACGATTCATCCGAAGGGGGAGCTTGCCTCGTATTGGGGCACATTGGCCGACGATTTCCATTGGCATATTGAAATACTTCCCATCGTCGAGCAGAGCAGCAAATCCTATAGCATCAAAGAAGTGTACTTCAACGCGCTCCTGCCCGAGCAAGCTGCCGAGCGGCTTCGTCAGCTGGATCCAAACGCCCCTGATTTAAAAGCATGATGAGCGGCCAGCAGGGCGGCATCATCTTCCGCCTGCTGGGCCTCCTGGTGCTCTGCGGACTTGCAGGTATGGTCTATGTTGCGCGGTATCCCTTGTTGCGGGCCGCCGCCGGATTTTGGATTGTGCAGGACCGCATTGAACCTGCCGACGTCATTGTCGTCCTTGGGGATGACAACTTTACCGCTGATCGGTCGGCGGAGGCGGCGGCGCTCTTTCACACTGGATGGGCTCCCCAAGTCGTAGCCAGCGGCCGCATGCTCCGGCCCTATGCCTCGGTCGCGGATTTTATGGCGCGAGATTTGCAGTCCCGTGGCGTGCCCGCAACGGCAATCGTGCGCTTCTCCCATCGGGCCGATGATACCCGTGAGGAAGCCGAGGGCCTGCGAGTTCTGATAGCTGAAAAGGGCTGGCGCCGAATCCTTTTGGTGACGTCGAATTATCACACGCGCCGCGCCCGGTATATCTTTCGCAGAGTGTTGCCAGCCGGCGTCAGCTTAGAGGTGGCCGGCGCTCCCGACTCCGAATTCGAACCTGCGACTTGGTGGGAATCGCGACAAGGCAGGAAGGCATTTTTCCTCGAAACTGTTGGTTATCTCGTGGCCGTCTGGGAACTGCGTCACCCACAGCCGGAATCGTCTTCGTCGGGGGCTGCACGGATGGGCTATCTCCCGGGGCTTATTGACTGCCAGGTCACCTAGAAACCCGAATAACAGGCGCTTTTTCGTTTACATCGGTAAAATCCTGTACTATAGTCGTCGTCCCCAGCCAAGAAGTAAATTCCGCGGCTTAACTAGTATTTGACCGCCTGCAAGGAGGCGCTTATGTGGCGAAAGCAGGATCAGCCCCAAGCTCCTTCTCTGCCTGCACAGACGAAATCAACACCGATGACCGAAGTGCCGCAAACTTCTCCGCTGGATCAGAATACGCCCGCAGCGGCGTCGCTACTCAGCTCTTCTACCCCGGGCCGCCTGACACGCTTGCTTACCGTCGAAGGCGAGATTACCGGCCGGGAAGATCTCTTCATCGACGGCGAGGTACACGGCAAAATTCGCCTCCATGGGGGCAAACTGACCATCGGGCCCGAGAGCCGCGTTACGGCGGAGATCGAGGCACAGGAAGTCGTCGTGCGCGGAGAAGTCAAGGGAAACATCAGGGCACACAATCGAGTTCGAATCGCCGCCACGGGCAGAGTGATTGGCCCGATTAGCACCCCGCTGATCTCGATTGAAGAAGGGGCAGAAGTACACGGTTTGCGGGTGAACCTCGAGAAAGAAGAGCGGCCTCGCCCGGCG
>DASPYR010000136.1:0-5404 GCA_035636675.1 Rugosimonospora sp.
GAATATCAGGGCAAAACCGTATTCGATGCCAATCCCGCCATAATTGAGTTGCTGAAGTCGCGCGGAGCGCTCGTGGCCGAAAGCAAACTTCAGCACAGCTATCCGCACTGCTGGCGCTGTCACAATCCGGTTATTTTCAGGGCCACCGAGCAATGGTTCATACATCTTGATAGCGGAAGCGCGTCGGTTCCTGCTCCCAAAGCCAGGGCATTACGCCAGCTTGCCCTGGAGCAAATCCCCAAAGTGAAATGGACACCCGAATGGGGCCAGCAACGCATTCACGAGATGATTGCGCATCGTCCCGATTGGTGTATCTCGCGACAGCGCGTGTGGGGCGTGCCGCTGGTGATTTTCTACTGCGAAAAATGCGGCAAGAGGCTCGAGGATTTCGCGGCGCTCCGCCAGGTTATGCGCTGGTTTGAAAAAGAAGGCGCAGATGCCTGGTACACGCATTCTGCGGAAGAATTGCTCCCCAAAGGAACGGCTTGCGCTTGCGGCTCCGCAAAATGGCGCAAAGAAACGGATATTCTCGATGTCTGGTTTGACTCGGGATCGTCACATCTCGCGGTGCTTGACCCTCCGGAAACACCGAATGCGGAATTGCCCTGGCCCGCCGATATGTATCTGGAAGGCCCGGATCAATACCGTGGCTGGTTCCACAGCTCCTTGCTGATCAGTGTAGGGACCCGGGAGCGTGCTCCTTATCGCCAGGTGCTCACGCACGGATGGACACTCGACGAGCAGGGCAGGCCGATGTCCAAATCCCTCGGCAATGTAATCCTGCCCACGGAAATTTGTGAAAAATGGGGCGCCGACCTGCTGAGGCTGTGGGTGGCTTCGCAGGATTATCACAGCGATGTGCGCATGTCCAAAAACGTGATGGCGCAGCTCTCGGAGGCCTACTTCAAGATCCGTAACACCTTCCGATTCGCGCTCGGCAATCTCTTTGACTTCGATCCCTCGCGTGACGCCGTAGCCGAAGAATCACTGGAGGAACTGGACCGTTGGATGCTCGGAAGGACCAGCCGCCTCGTAGCCAAGTGTCTGGAATTCTACGAAAGCTTCGATTTTCATCGTGTGTATCACGCGCTTTATGACTTCTGCGTGGTCGACCTGAGCGCCTTTTATTTCGATATTCTCAAGGACCGCCTTTACACGTTTGCGTCCAAGGGCTGTGAGCGGCGTTCCGCACAAACCGCGATCTACCGCATCGCCAGCGCGCTGGCGCGGCTGCTGGCCCCGATTCTGGCGTTCACCACCGATGAGATTTGGAAACATTTGCCGCGGGAAAAGTCCACGCCCGCGGAAGTTCACTTGACGCTATTCCCGCGCCCGGGTGAATGGTGCAGTTTCCCCGACGAGGCGCTGGAAACCAGGTGGGGGCATTTGCTCGAAGTGCGTGATGCGGTGCTGAAGTCTCTGGAACAGGCGCGCAACGCCAAGCAGATCAATAGCGGGCTCGAAGCTCGCGTCGAGCTTGCCGCCGATAGTGAGCTGGCGCCGCTGCTTCGGGATTATGCAGCTTGGTTGCCGACGTTGTTCATTGTTTCGCAGGTAGACCTGGTGAATGGCAGCTCTCCGGCCGCAGTTCGCGTGGAAACGCTGCCGGGCCTCGGTGTGACCGTCCATCGCGCGCGCGGTAAAAAATGCGAGCGCTGCTGGAATTATTCGCTCAGGGTCGGCGAGAGCGCCGATTACCCAACGGTCTGCGAGCGCTGCCTTCCGGTCCTGCGCGAAATTGAAGGCGCCGCGGGAACGGCCGGCGCGAATTCCTGATGGCGGCTCCCAGCGTGCGCTGGCTCTGGCTGGCACTGGCGATATTGGCAGCCGATCGCGCCAGTAAATTTGCCATCGAGCGGCTCACGCCCGAGGGCTTTCGACGGTCGCTAGTGCCCAATTTCGCGGACCTGGTCCATAGCGTAAATGCGGGAATCGCTTTCGGTCTGTTTTCAGAAACTGCTTCCAAGTGGATTTCTCTTCTCTTGGTGCTAAGTTCTGCGGCGGTGATCCTGCTGCTGGTCTGGCTGCTTTTCGCAGGGTATACAGGCCGTTTCGAAAGCCAAATTGGCATGGCATTGATTGCCGGGGGAGCGGCTGGAAATCTGCTGGACCGGCTGCTCCATGGCGGCGTCACGGATTTTTTGGAATTGCGCGCCGGCAATTTTCGCTGGCCCGCCTTCAATCTTGCCGATTCCGCAATTACCATCGGAGCAGCCCTGATCATTTTTGAGCTTTTGAGTGGCGAAAAGCATGCAAGCAGAGCCCGGTCGTAATTCCGGCGAAACCTTCCCCGAAGAGCAAGTCGTCTTGCGCCGTTTCACAGCATCCGCGGAAGATGCCGGCCGCCGCCTCGATCTCTACCTCGCCTCACGCCTTCCCGATCTCAGCCGCACTCGCATTCAAGAGTTAATCGATCAGGGCCGCGTTCACATCAGCGAACGTTTGGCCCGGCGAGCGCAGCGCGTCATGCCCGGCGACATCATCGACATCGAAATCCTCCCGCGTCCTCCGCTGCGGGCAGCGCCGGAAGAGATTCCCCTCGACGTGCTCTACGAGGACGAGGATGTGATCGTGGTGAATAAGCCGGCGGGAATGGTCGTTCACGCCGGGGCCGGCGCCGCTCGGGGCACCCTGGTGAACGCCTTGCTTCATCATTTCGGCAAGCTTTCAAGTCTGGGAGGAAACCTCCGCCCGGGAATTGTGCACCGCCTTGATCGTGGCACTTCCGGAGCCATGGTGGTGGCGCGCAATGACGTTGCCCATCGGCTTCTGGCGGAGCAGTTCCGATCGCGCGCGGTGAGCAAGACTTACATCGCTTTGCTCCACGGACGGATGTCCCGCGATGCCGGAACGATCGAGCGGCCGATCTCGCGCGATCCGCAACGCCGCACGCGCATGACGGCGCGACTCGGTCACGGCCGCGCTGCCCAGACGCGCTGGCGCGTGCTGCTGCGCCTGGGAAATTTGAGCCTGATCGAAGCGGAACCGCGCACCGGGCGCACGCATCAGATTCGAGCGCATTTTGCCGCTGCCGGGCATCCCCTGGTGGGCGACACGCTATATGGCGCGCCGCGTCAGGTTCGCGCTGGAGGAGCTTCTCTCAACCCGCTGGGAAGAGTCTTTCTGCACGCGGCTCGCTTGAGCTTCGCGCACCCGCGTACAGGCGCAACCATTGAAGTACGAGCGCCACTCGATCCCGGACTGCGCGAATATTTGAAGGAATTGGCCGAAGCTGCCGATGTGGAACCGCGAAGGGTTGACGCCGCTTTGCGCCGGTACCTATAATTCAGACAATGCGTGTTCGCATTACCCTTGCAATTCTGGCAGCGGCGATCTTATTTTCCGCAAATCTGCGGGCCCAGCAGCCGCGGCAGCCGTCCCCGCCGCCTGCGCCCGCCGCCGAACCTCCCTACACCTCGGGGCAGTCCATTCGCCAAAACGTAAACCTCGTGGATGTCTTGTTTACCGTCCTGAACCGGCAAAACAAGATCGTGGCGGATCTAAACAGCGAGAATTTTCGTGTTTTCGATGATGACGCGCCGCAGCAAATACGCTTTTTCAACCGGCAGACGGACATGCCCCTGCGCGTAGGCTTCCTGCTCGACACTTCCAATAGCATTCGCGACCGCCTCAAGTTTGAGCAGGAGGCGGCCATCGATTTCCTTTATAACGTGATCCGGCGCGAGAAGGATCAGGCGTTTCTGATGACCGTGGACGATGAGCCGGAGTTGGTTCAGGGATTCACGGGTGACCTCGACGTTCTCCGCGAGGTCATCCTGAAGCAACGCGCCGGGGGCGGGACAGCGCTTTATGATGCCGTTTATCAGGCTTGCCAACAATTGCTCAAGCTCCCGCCATCGGTCGGCGATCCCGATAAGGACCTGCGTCGCGTGCTGGTGGTCATCAGCGATGGCGACGATAATTTAAGCCGCCACTCGCGCGGACAGGCGCTGGAAATCGCGCAGCGCGCAGGCATCGTCATTTACAGCATCAGCACCAGCACCAACTGGATCCTTCCCGATCAGGAGGCTGCCCGAGGCGACCTCTCCAACCGGAAATACATGAAGGACGAGGGGGACAAGGTCCTGCAGCAGTTTTCGGATGAAAGCGGTGGCCGCGCCTTCTTCCCCTATCGCGTGGACGATCTGGCCCAGTCGTTTGCCTATATCGGAACCGAACTGCGCAGTCAGTATTCGCTTGCTTACGTGCCGGTCAGGCCGGCCGATGGCAAATTCCACAGGATCCGTATTGAGGTAAACGCCAAGGGCCTTCAGGTGCGCGCGCGCAGAGGCTATTTCGCCCTCCCTCCCGAACGTAGCGCTTCCTCAGCTTCGACCCGCTGAATCAGCTCTTAATTTTTTGGAGCGTAGTAGCCGCGGCGGGTCAGTGCGTCCAGATCTTTGCGCGTCGTATCTATCTTGATCTTGCGGTAGCCTCCATCGTGGGCGGTATTGGTGGAATAATAGCCGACGGTGTACTGGCTGCGCAGTTCCTCGCTGATCTGATCGAAGGCCTGCTGTAGATTTTTCTCGTTCCGAACGACGATCGTGCGGCCGCCGGTTTCGTCCGTCAGTTTCTTGGCCACACTCTCATTTCCCCCGCCGAATCGGGCGTCACCGATCAGCAGGATGTGCACCACGGTATCGGTGCGCTGCGCCGCCTCGATGGCGTCCTGAAGTTTCAAGGTGCTGCCTTCGTCTTGGGCGTCGGTGAGGATTACCAGGGCCTTGCGCCCGGCTTCTTCCGCGAGTTTGTCGTGACAGGCGGCGTAGACGGCGTCGTAAAAGACGGTGCCCGGTATCGTCTGCGCCAGGGGCCCTTGCGCGCTGGGCGCGTTGATGCGCGTGCGATTGATGGCGCGATCGAGCCGGCTCTGATCGTCGGTAAGATCGGCCAACAGGTCTGAATCAGTGTCAAAGCTGACCACCATGGCGAGATCGCGTTTGCGCAACACGCGGGAGAGGAAGCGCACTGCGGCTTCCTGTTCGGCGCCGAGCATATTTGTTTCGCTGCCGCTGGTGTCGATCAAAAGGCCGAGAGTGATCGGCAGGGTCGATTCACGGGCAAAAAAGGAGATCTTCTGCTCCGTTCCGTCTTCCGTCACCTTGAAGTCGCTCTGCTCCAGGTTGGAGATGATCTGCTTGGTTTTTTTGTCGCGCACCGTAACGAACAGATTGACCAGATTGACTTGCACGCGAATACCCTGCTGCGGCGCTTCCGACTTCTGGCTCCCCCGGAGAGTGGGCTGGCAGAAGAGCAGCAGAGCAGCCAGTGCCCCGGCGAAAAGTTTGAGGCTGACCTGTTCCGACCTCATCGTATAATCTCCATTGGATTTGGCTTGTCCTTACGATGCGCCATCGCCTCATGAAGGATGCGCGCCAGATTTGGTCCTCGTTTCGAAGAC
>DASPYR010000137.1:0-4975 GCA_035636675.1 Rugosimonospora sp.
CAAAAGTACGACGTGGTGCTGCTGGGGGTGCGCGCCTATACGGCCCGGCCGGAACTCGTCATCAGCCACAACCGGCTGCTCGAATACGTCCGCAATGGCGGCGTGGTGATCGTGCAATATCAGTCCGTGCAGTACGATCACAATTTCGGGCCCTATCCTTATACCTTGCCCAATGATGCCGAGCGCGTCGTGGACGAACACTCGCCGGTCAAATTCGTTGACCCAAAGAGTCCGCTGCTCACCTGGCCCAACCAGATCAATCAATCCGATTTTACCGGCTGGGTCGAAGAGCGCGGCCACAGCTTCCTGAAAACGTGGGACCCGCAATACGTCGCGCCGCTCGAGACGCATGATCCCGATCAGGATCAGCAGCGGGGCGGCTTGGTCTACGCCCGCTATGGGCGCGGAGTCTACGTCTATGTGGCCTTCGCGCTTTATCGGCAATTGCCGGACGGCGTGCCGGGCGCCTATCGGCTCTTTGCGAATTTACTGAGCTTGCCGCGCAATCCGGCGTTCAAGCAGCCCGGCGGCGCCAATAACAGCGCCCGCCGCTAAACTTCAGGGCCGTGGTGGACGATGAGCAAAAATGCCCGGTAACCGGGAAACGGAAGTACGCCACTGAAGGCGAGGCGCTAGCGACAGCCGCACACCAGATCGCAACTGCCAACGCCCCCAAGCTTAGAGCCTATCGATGCCAATGGTGCGACGCTTGGCATCTGACGAAAGCCTCAGGTAAAACCAAAAAGGATCGCGGATGAATGAGTGACCGGCGTGGCAACGGCGCGCCGCCAGCCGCTGTCGGGACGTGTTAATCGCGCCTCCACTCTGCTTATTGCATTGCGAGCGAATGTGGTAGACTCCGCCAAGACCGGCGCGGGGCAAGACCAGGGTGACCAAAACCTAGTTATACGTTTTTCTTGCTCGGCGAGGACCAAGACGCAGCACTCCGAAATAGGGAGGCGTAACCATGGCCACGCATGATGCTGAATCATCGGCGCGCAATGCTCGCAAGAAGCCCTTCTACCGAACTCTCTGGGGCCAGGTGCTCATCGGCGTAGCGCTCGGCATCATTCTGGGCTACGTGCGGCCGCAAACGGCCATTGCCATGAAGCCGCTGGGCGACGCCTTCATCCGCGTCATCTCCATGATCATCACGCTGGTCATCTTCTGCACCATCGTGACCGGCATTGCCGGCATGGGGGACCTGAAAAAAGTCGGGCGCGTCGGCGGAAAAGCGCTGCTCTATTTTGAAGTCGTCTCTACGATTGCACTCCTGATCGGGTTGGTGGTCGGCAATCTGGTGCAGACCGGCGCGGGCTTCAATGCCGATCCCGCCAAGCTCAACGCCCAGGCCGTGGCGAATTACGCGGGCGCGGCAAAGACGCAAACCGTCACGGACTTCCTGATGCACATCATCCCCACGACCGTGGTGGATGCCTTTGCCCGCGGAGACATCCTGGAAGTGGTTTTCGTTTCGGTGCTATTTGGCCTGGCCATGGCGGTGATGGGCAAGCGCGTCAAGCCGCTGGTGGACGCCATCGAGGGATTGACGCAGGCCGTTTTCGGCGTGGTGAATCTGGTGATGAAGGCTGCTCCGATTGGCGCCTTCGGGGCCATGGCCTTTACCATCGGCCAGTACGGCCTCAAATCGCTGGGCCCGCTGGCGAAGCTCGTCAGCGCGGTTTGGATCACTTCGATTCTCTTTGTGCTCGTGGTGCTGGGAGCGATTTGCTGGGCGTCCGGTTTCGGAATTATCCGCTTCCTTTCCTATATCAAGGAAGAGATCGTCCTTTGCCTCACGTTGAGCTCCTCCGAGCCGGCGCTGCCCACGTTGATGGAAAAGATGGAGAAGCTCGGCTGCTCGAAGGCCCTGGTCGGCCTGGTCGTGCCCACCGGCTACACGTTTAACACGGATGGCAGCAGCATCTATATGACCCTGGCGGCCCTTTTCGTGGCCCAGGCCACCAACATTCACCTCACCATCGGACAGCAATTAACGATTTTTGCCGTCGCCGTCCTGACGTCCAAGGGCGCGAGCGGCGTGCAGGGCGCGGCCTTCATTGCCCTGGTCGGCACGTTGATGGTTATTCCCAGCATCCCCGTCGCCGGCATGGCTCTGATTCTGGGCGTGGACCGCTTCATGAGCATGGCCCGGGCGACCACGAACATGATCGCCAACGGAGTCGCCACGGTAGTCCTGTCGCGCTGGGAGCACGAGCTCGACCGCTCGACTTTGCGACGCAACCTGGGACTTCCTTTCGAACTAGCCACGGCTCCGTTGGAACCGGCGACGGCGGCCAGGAAATCCGTCGGTTAGAATGCCGAATCCGCGTCGCCACTTGCTCGCCGCAGCGATGCGCTGCGCGAAGCCTGAAGTGCGGGAACAGTGTTCGTGAAGCCCGAACCAGTCCTCTTCACCTTTCACAAAATCCGAGAGCAAAGCGAGCAGGGCAATGCGGAAGCCTGGCGCGCTTTGCTTGATTTCTATGGCCCTGTGTTTTTTCGGCTGCTGGAGATCCACGGAGTAATCCGCCGGCAAGAGGCTTCGCCGATTGTGAAGAAGACGCTGGCGGAGCTTACCGCCAATGGCTTCGAGCGGCTCCGCGCCACTTCCCGCCAATCGGAACGCGAGTTTCTGGGAGATCTTCGCGCTCGGCTGCTGGAAACGGCGCTTGAGGCCACCACGTCCGAGAATTCGCAGGTTCCGGCGAGCGGCTCTTTTGAGCCGGAAAAAGTCGCCCAGCTGCTCGACGGTGTTCCCCTGCTCCACAAGGAGATGCTTTTTTTCAAGCTTGCCGGTTATACCGAGAATACTCTGGAGCGCCTCATGCGCATCTCGCCGCGCGTGGCCGAAAAAGCCTTCGAGCGTCTCGCGGCGGAATACCAGGCAGCTCGTTCGACCGAGCAAGACCGGTGCCCCTGGCCTGCCGCCTGGCTCGCATTTCTAAAGCACGCCCGAGGCCTCAAAACGCAAAATTGCATTCCTGCACACGAGATCATGCGCATTCATGATGGGCAAGTGAGTTGGTATGAGAAAGAGCCGGTAGAAAAGCACGTCTCCGGCTGTTTGCATTGCCTGGAAGCCTGGGCGGGATTGCGTGAGGTGGGCTATTGGCGGCGCGCCGCCGACCCGCTTTCGTCCTCCGAGATCGAGCGATTACTCGAAGTCATTCCCGTAGAAAAACCGGCCGCGAAGAAGTCCTTGTTCCAGCGCCTGCGCTCGTAGCCAAATCTCAGCTAACGATGAGATTCCGGCAGAAGAACGCCACTGAGACGGATCGGACTTGGATTGGAACCGTAATGAAATTTGTGACATGGAACTGTGCGATGGCGCTCCAAAAAAAGTATCAGGGGTTTCTTACTCTCGGCGCAGACCTCATGGTAATTCAGGAATGCTCACAAGCATTTATCGAGCAAATCAATCGCTCGGAAGGATGGTCTTCCGCCTGGTTCGGCAATAATCCCAACAAGGGGCTCGCTGTATTGGTGAGAGCGCCTTGGCTCATTCGTGAAGCACAGGCCCTGAAACTAAAGTGGGCAGGTAGGCTCGTCATCGATGGACGTGAGTCTATCGAGTTGTTCCCTGTTTGGGCGTGCAAGGGCGATAGTCCCGCCGAGGAATACGTCGGGCAAATTCACCTTCTGCTTGACATGATTGAGCAGACTGGTCTTTCTCCACTCGCAATCGTCGCTGGTGATTTCAACAGCAATTCAATATGGGATAGCGATTATGGGATCAAGAATCACTCTTCTGCTGTCGACAGATTTCGCAAACTTGGATTGGAAAGTGCCTATCACGTATTCTCTGGAGATCCCCAGGGATCAGAACGATACAAGACGCATTGGAATATGAAAAAGAAGGATGCCGCTTACCACGTCGATTACGCATTCCTCAGTCGACCGCTATTGCCAAGACTCAGGGAGGTAGTAGTCGGTCGTTGTGATGACTGGCTTTCCCTAAGTGACCACTCTCCGGTGCTCGTGGAACTCGACCTGTAGGCGGTCCCAGCATTTCTGACCCCAAGCTTTGCTTATTAAAATTGCTCAACCGCCTAGCGAAAGTTGTGCGGTGAGCCGCGCTTCCACTCGTTGCTCTGAAAGAGCCAATCGAAAATCGGAAGAAAGACGTTATAACGGCCCTCGAAGCCGCCATGGTGCAGCATGTGATGATTTCTCGCGGCGCGCAGCCATCCGGGCAGCCAGCCGCCCAGATGAAAACGCCAGTGAATCTCTTCATAAGCGATGAAATAGATGGTGAAGCCCGCAAACATGCCGACTGCCAGGCCGATGTGCAGGAAAAGTTCCAGTGCCAAAACTGGCAGCGCGTTTAACGCGAACACCAGCACCACCACCCAGGGCGACGTGGCGAAATTGACATAGCGCGGCTCTTCCGGCGCCCCTGCCGTGTCGTGATGGAGACCGTGACGTTGCACCAAAAATCCCGCGCCCCAATGCAGGAAAAATCGGTGCAGGATGTACTCGAAGGCATTTGCGTACAGCAGCCCCGCCAGGAATCCGGCCGCGAGGTGCAGCGGGTCAAACTGGCGCTCGCCGAAATGACCTAATTGGAGAACCAGGGCCGCCAAGATAAAGCCAATCAGAAGAGCCGTGATTGCGTTGACGTGCTTGACCCTGCGGGCGCGGGCAATCTCAGCAGATCGGTCGGCCTCGGTCATCCTAGTCTCCATTGGGCTTACTCCTCGGCGAGCAGCCGGACACGCAGCTTCTCCTGCGTATCCCCGCTGAGCTTTGCGCCGCCGAATGTAAGATAAAAAGTATCCAGCGCGCGCTGGCCTTCGGTATCAATCAGCGCCACTTCGATATTGCAGCCCAGATTGGCCAGCGTTGAGCTCAAGCGAAACAGCAACCCCGGCCGGTCTTGCGTGACGATCTCCATCAGCGTCGAATGCGGAGAACTGCTGTCGTCGAAGCGAATCTGCGTGGGCACGCTCACTTTCGCTTGCGGCTTCGATTG
>DASPYR010000138.1:0-9348 GCA_035636675.1 Rugosimonospora sp.
CAGGTGAACCGAGTTCAGGCCGATTCTCCAACGGGCTAAAGGAATTCCTTTGGCAGATCGATGACATTGGCAGAGGGAATCTTCTTGATCTGGGCGCAGTTTCCCAGGCTACCGTTACGTTCTTCATAGAACGTAACTTCAAGGTCTACACGGAAGATTTGTTCGCCGCTTGGGGAGCATTCCTGGAGCAGGATTCACAGCGTGTCCTGTCGCTCCCCGTTGGCACCCCGCCACCCGATATGTCGCCGGCAGATCGGGCGGATCGCTTCCTCGCGTCCAACCTTCGCTATCCCGTAGATAGCTTCGATGCCATCCTGCTGTGGGATGTTCTGGACTACATGGATCGGGAGGCCGCTCAGCGATTCTTGTCCCGCATCACCTCCCTCACCCGCGACGGCGGAGCGGTCCTGGCTATTTTCCATACCCGCCCGCCGGAAAAGTTTCAGCGCTACCGCGTTCTGGATGCGCACACCCTGGAAGTGGTTCCGGTGCCCGCCTTGGTTCAACCACGGCATGTCTTTCAGAATCGCGAGATACAAGAGCTTTTCGAGAAGTTTCGCACCTCCAAGACCTTCGTAAGCCGCGATCAATTGCGCGAAGGAGTCTTCGTTAAATAGGCCTCGGGCAAACCGACAGTCAATTTGCCCTTAATCTTTTTCTTGCGCTTGCTCGCAAACGGCGTTAAAAGGGGGTTAGGCTCTAGAGCGGGAGGGAGAATGAATCCACCGGCTTTAGAACACAAGCAAGCTTAAACGGCACCGCTGCTGCGGTGCTTTAAGCCGGCAGCCTTATCAAGTCTGCCGCGCTCAAAAAAAAGTAAAGCAACGGGAGCCGCCAGGCTCCCGTTGCCGTTTTTGGCCAATGACTTTCAGGCTTGATTTCCAGTGCAGCCACTGCGGAGAGACTTAGCCGCCGTTTTTCCAACTCCAAAGCGAACGGATGAGCTCCTGTTGGAAAGCTATGACGTTGGCTTGCCAGAGCAAGCAGACCAGCATTGCAGCCATCATGACCAATGAAACTGCAAGTGTTATCGCGAGCTGGGATTCCGATGCCGGGACCCGTAAGCGACGAAGAAATTTCACACGTCTGCCCTATGCTAGGAGAGGCAATTTCTCTTCCAGGGCAGAACAATCCCGCTGCCACTGCAAGCACCATAGTATGTGGTGCTTAGGTGCAGCCTGCGGCGAGCAAGTTCGTCTGGGAGCGCAAAAAAATCGCTCTTTGTCCCATCAGTGGGTCTAAAAATCCGCATGCCGTTCACTCGCGGCTCAGAACGCTCAGAACTGTTTGATTCCAGCCTGACGTGCCAGGGACATCGATTCTGGCGGAATTCGGCACTTTTGAGGCTAGATTCTCATCGAAGCGGCCGGAGCTTAAGGGCAAGATGAAGGCTTGATCGCTGGCCGCTAGCAAACACAAGTCTTCGGCGGACTTGCCGATCGCCACGGATCGCACCCGCGACCGGAGCGCTTCCCGGTACAGTCGCATTAGATAGCGGAGAGCCTTACCTTCGTCGTTGCCGGAGCAAAGCTCCCCAAACGGCTCGTAACGCCGAATTTGCCAATGGTGCTCCCCGGCCGTCTTTTCAAATGCCGGAGCTGCTAAATCTGCATTTCCCGCGAAGAAGAACCGTTCGCTGAATTCCCTTTGGCGGGATGCTTCGGCATCGCGTTCGGTCATTCCGCCATTGCGGGCAATTTCGCGCCTGCTCATTTCTGAATAGCGAACGACCTCCGCCCCTGTCTGCCTGGCAATATCTTCCACCGCCGCGGCGGCTTCCTGGGAGGAGCGGCCGAAGGGAACGCACAAATAGCGCCCCACCCGCTTGGCGCCTTCTAGGCGCAGGGCAAAGTATCCATCGGGGAGGAAAAGCCCGCCGCCCCCTTCGGTAACGAAAGGATGAGCATGCCCGAGCTTTCGCCGAAGGGGTTCGAGCTGTGCACGCGTGCCATTCGTAGAGAGCACCAGCGGGATATTACGCCTCTCGATCTCCATCAGTGCCTCTGAGGCAGGCTTCGCGAGGCCAGCCCCGGAACCGAGCAGGTTGGCTGGCGTGAAGATGATTACGCGGGGCGCTAGCATGCAGTGAGGAAGTTTAGCGCGGCCGCCCAGGAGTCATCCGAAAAGAAAAATGGCGGCGAGCTTTCATCTCGCCGCCATTTTTTGTGCGTTACCTTGAGATGGAGACTTTAGCCGCCGGATGCAGCTGCAGTCGTTGCCTGCGGGTTCTTCGGCATGCTGATATAGCCGCTGATCTTGTCCTTGGCCACGGAATTCACCACAAATTCGTCGGCTTGATGCGAGCCGCGCGGATAGAAAACCACCGGCTCGTCCACCGTGCGATCTCTCTTCTCGGTGCGAGTATCGTCCACAGTCAAGGCGACCGTAAACTTGTTCTTCTTTGTATCCACCGAGCGCAGTTCGACGGTGATGCTTCCGACCTTCTGCGGCTTGTTTTTGCCCGAGAGGGTGAACTCAACGTAGTCTCGCTCACCCATGCGGCGGAGCACGTCGATTTCCTCGTGATTGCGAGCGATCAAAGTGCCCAACTCGCTGCGCGCCATCTTCAGGTCGCTCTTGGTGCCCTCGAGATCCGTCTTGACGTTATTGACGCTGCCATTTACGGCGTTCAGGTCATCCGCACTAGCCTTGGTGGCGAGCTGACTCTTTACGTCTGTGTCCATCTGGGCCAGCTTTTGCGCGTCTTCCTCTTTAATCTTGGCCTCTTCATCGCGGGCTTTCTTCAGATCACTCTGAGTTACCCGCAGTCTCTTCTCCACGACTCCGAGATCGCTTTGCAAGCCGTTGCTCGTAGCGTTTGCTTGTGTCAGCTTCTGTTCCAGCGCGGCCACTTGCTGGCTGCTGTTATCCGCGGCCGTCTTCATCTGCCCGCTAAAGGCCTGTTGTGCCTGCTGCAACTCCGTGGAGTTGTGCCAGGCCAATCCCAGCCCCGCGATCGAGATGATCGCCAGAATCACGATCGCCGCGGTTACCCACCCTTGTATCCCGTGATTTCCCTCTACAACCTGATCCGAATTATCGATCATTAGCCTTTCTCCCCGTTAGACTGTCCTCGCCCTGGGCTATGCCCAGACTCACTCAAGCACGTAGAGCGCCAAGTTTAGGAGCGGTCTATGGCCCAGCTAGACTCAAACAAATGGGGGGCTTGTGATTAAGAAGCCCAGATCGCGGGCGAGGCCGAGCGAGTACTAATACCAGAAATCTTTACGCAATTTCGTAGTTTTCACTTTGTCTTCGTCAACCCGAGGCGTTGAAGATTAAGGGTTTACCCCTATGGCCAGGTCAGGCCGCCTGTACTTCAGAACAGATGCCTCCGCCGGAGTTCGGCTTCCAATAATTCGCGCGTTTGAAAGCGAATGGCGTCTAGGCCTACCTGCCGTGCTGCATCCACAAATTCTTGGATATCATCGACATACAGGGATTCTTGCGCCGCAACACCCAACGATTCTAGGGCCGCTCGGTAAATTCCGGGGGAGGGCTTGCTCGTTCCTACCCTGCACGAATAGATGCGGACAGGAAAGTGACGCCCGAAAGTGAAGCGCTGCTCTAGGCATTCGACGTGAATTGGATCGGTATTGGAAAGGAGTGCGAGCTGACAACGGGCGCCGAGCTGGTCGAAGAGACTCTCGCCAAGGATCAGTTCTGGATCGAGGACCCGACTCCACGCATCCCGGAATTCCGCATAGCTCAACGAGAGCTTCAGGCGGCTCATGAGATGCTGATGCCATTCGGGTGGAGAGATGCGACCTTCCTGCCAGTCCCGCCAGCGCTGGTCGGCGCGAATGAGTTCCCAAGCATCTTCCGCGGAAAGGCGCTTAGCTGATTGAGTGATGCCCCTATGCATGGCGGCGGCGATAGGCGTAAATGCGCGCTTGGCGTCCAAGCGCACGATCACGCGGCCGATATCGAAGATCACGGCCTTTGGAACTGAAGGGATGCGCTCGGCTACCGGAGCGGCCGATCCCTTCGCGAGTTCGAGCCTATCCCTGTGTCGATGGGCCAAGCGGAACAGCGTCCGGTTTAGAGATTCGGCGCGAGCGCGAACGGATGGCGCCAATCATGGCGGGGAGAAAGGACAGGATCACCACCACCGCGATGACCCAGTGGATGCGCTGGCTGATGTTCGGAACCACCGAGCCCAGAAAATAACCTCCCAATACTAGGCCGGCACCCCAGCAACACCCGCCTAAGATATCAAACGATAGGTAACGGATATAACGCATCTGCGCGGCTCCGGCCACGAGAGGACAGAATGTGCGCACGATGGGCATGAAGCGCGCAAGGATCACTGTTTTCCCCCCGTATTTCTCGTAAAAGTCGTGAGCGCGCTCCAAATGGCGGCGCTTGAAAAAGGCGGAATCCGGGCGGCGATAAAGTGCCTGCCCTGCGCGCCGCCCGATCCAATAGCCAAGCTGATCGCCGGCAATCGCACAGAGGGTGACCAGCAGGGAGAGAGAGCCGATTTTCAGCGCTCCGGCCGCGCTAAACACCCCTGCCGTAACCAAGAGCGAATCGCCTGGCAGGAAAAAGCCCACAAATAGCCCGGTTTCCGCGAAAACTATGGCGCAAACCAGCAGGGTTCCTCCCCACTGGATAAGTCCCTGTACGTTGTATAGGTTATGCAGAAGGTTGCGGATTAGCTCGAGCATGACGGCGGCAGGTTCCCGCCGCGCCGCGACTGACAGAGAGGGGCCAGCAGGTCCCAGCCAATACGGTAGCAGAAAACGGCTGGATTTTGCGCACATTCCAGCCAGCAGAGGTTGAGCATGGCAATAACGGAGAGAAGGCGCGCTGCGGAGATCATTTGTGCATCCCGGATGCCGGGCAGCATTTTGGGCATCCGCGGAGCGACCTTTTCGCCCTAGGCTTCCTCGGCATGGATCGCGTCCGCATGCGTGCATGATGCGTTGCGCCGGAGTATCGGGACAATCCACCCAAAGTACCGGCGCAGTGGAACAACAGGAAAACGTGTGCCGGATCAACCAACAGTACCTTTGTCTCATTAGGATGACGCCCCCGTACCATTGGCCGTGACGCCCCTGCTACCGAGAATGTCAGCTGCGTTTACGAGCTTCCAGGAACTGCGAAGGGGGGCACATGCAAAGCGCATACGCAGTTTGGATCGGCCAGCCCGTGATTCTGCAGTTAGCGGCAGCGGATGTACGCGTGCCGCTGCGCGGGATGATCGTCGATGAGAGCGACGATTTCATCCGCTTCCGCGTCGAGCAAGCCTGGGACATCGATATTTACAAGAGCATGATCCTGGCGGTGGAGCAGGATCGCTGGACACGAATTCTGGTCAATTAAGGACGAGGCGCCATGCAGGCACAAGCGATGGAATCGCGTCCGCGAACACAAGGCAAGGTAAATGAAAGCCGCGCGGCCGCTCTGCTGGGCCTGAGCACGCAAAAATTGCGCCGGCTTTCTGTGCAAGCGGGAATAGGCCATCGGGACGTTGAAAATGGCGGCGCGGAACTTGTCTTCACTTATGCGGAACTCTACCGGCTCTGCCGATTGGTGGCAGAGACCGGCGGCGCAAGCAGTTTCTAGAATGATGATGGTCTGAACGATCAGGCGATTTTCTTCCGGCCCAGCACATCCCCCACGGCCCCGGGCTCGGTTCCCCCTACCGATCCGGGGCTTCCTTTTTTCCGCGGCTTTTTAGCCTAGCTCCGCGCTGCCGCGGGGCGGGTGACCGAGTTCGCCGGGAATGAGTTGACACCTGGTCGGGCGTCGGCACACACTGGGGCGGCAAATCCCCATGCCTGCCGCACAGAGCGCCGGCCGTAGTGGTCAGTTCCACTCCGTGGCCGCTGGATTTCTCGGCTGGACGCTGGACGCTTTCGATTTTTTTGTTGTGGTTTTCCTGTTTGATTCCCTCGCCGCGCAGTTTCACGTCTCGAAAGCAGCCATCGTAGCGACGCTCTCCTGGACGCTGCTCATGCGTCCTGTGGGCGCCTTTATTTTTGGCCTGCTGACGGACCGCTACGGACGCCGCATTCCGCTGATCGCCAACATCGTCTTCTTTTCGGTCATCGAGCTCCTCTGCGGCTTTGCGCCGAACTACGCGGTCTTCCTGTTCCTGCGCATTCTTTACGGCATCGGCATGGGCGGCGAATGGGGCGTGGGCACATCGCTGGTGATGGAGGCGACCTCCAGCCGCTGGCGCGGCATGCTGAGCGGTATTTTGCAAAATGGCTACGCGGTGGGATATCTGCTCGCCGCGCTGGCCTACCGCTTCGCCTTTCCCGCTTGGGGCTGGAGACCTATGTTTTGGCTCGGCGGCGTGCCCGCTTTGCTCGCATTTTACATTAGCGCCAAAGTGCCGGAGTCGGAGGCTTGGCGGCATCATCGTGCGCCCTCCACAAGCGCCGTCTTGCGAGCTGTCGGCCAGCAATGGAAGCTCTGCCTCTATCTCCTCTTGCTGATGACCTTCATGATGTTCCTCTCACACGGCACGCAAGACCTTTATCCGGACTTCCTGCAATCGCAGCATCACACCGGCGTGGCCATCGTTTCCTACATCGTGATCCTGGGAAATATCGGCGCGATGCTCGGCGGAATCATTTTTGGCCAACTCTCGAACACAGTAGGACGCCGGCTCAGCCTGATCGGCGCGCTGCTTCTTTCCCTGGCCGTCATTCCGCTGTGGGCCTTCGGCGGATCACTGAGAGCGCTGGCGGCCGGCGCCTTTCTGATGCAAGTAGGCGTGCAGGGCGCTTGGGGAATTATCCCGGCGCACCTGAGCGAACTTTCGGCCGATGCCACGCGCGGCCTGGTTCCCGGCCTCGCCTACCAGATGGGAATTGTGCTCGCCGCGCGCACCCCGGTGGCCGAATATGGTCTAAGCAAGCGCCTGGGCTACAGCTGGGCCCTGGCCGGATTCGAGATCTTTACCATTGTGGTTTTGGCTATTGCCGTGGCCTTGGGGCCGGAACGGCGTGGCCGCAGCTTCATGGAGCCCGCCCGGATCGTATCGCCCGTCAGCGCCTGAAAAACAAGCCGGCGTCCTAGCTAAAAAAGCTAACCGAACTGCACATCCCGCGCTCGCGACTTTTTGGGGCAGGCCGGCCGGAGCTTGCTGTAAGCTCCGGCCGGCCTTTCGTGTTTCGAGAAATATGGTGTTATAGTCGAAAAAACTGCCGGTCCCGTAGCTCAACTGGATAGAGCGCCTGCCTACGAAGCAGGAGGTTGGGAGTTCGACCCTCCCCGGGGCCGCCACCTTTTTTCAAGAATCCCCTTTTCTCAAGAATCGAAGATGGCTTAATTTTCACAGAGGGCGTCGAGGCGCGGAGCCTGGAGGCCTAGCAGCTTCTGTCAGAAATATGTCGACGAATGAAATGACCAGCCGTGCGGCCTTCGACGTCGGTATCAATGACCGGCTGCCCTTGGGACAGTTGCTGATGCTGGGGCTGCAGCACGTCTTCGGCATGACGGGGATGTTTGTGTTTCCGAGCCTGCTGGGCCGATCGTTCAACTTGCCGGCGGAGCGCATTGCCTACCTCTATGGCATGAGCTTTGTGGTTTGCGGCTTTATCACCGTTTTGCAATCCGTGTGGTTGCTTCGGCTTCCGGTGGTGCAGGGGACCTATGCCGGTAACTTTGCCGCGCTGCTTGCAGTTGGCCATATGCAAAGCGGCGGGCTCGGCGCCGCCTACGGATCGTTTTTTGTGGCTTCGTTGATCTGGTGTTTCTTGAGCGTGCCCATCCGCCGATTGAGCTTCATCGGTTTGTTCGCACGTTTTTTGCGCGCGCCGATCATATCGGGAATCATTGTAATGCTTACGATTATTCAGGTGGCGGACGTCGCATTGCCCAACTGGATCGGCGTACCTTCCAGCCCGGGTTTTCCGCTGGTGAATATTCTCGGCGGGTTGATTGCTGTGGCGGTGCTGGTGGGCATCACCGTATGGGGCGGAAGGTATCTGCGACGGGGTGCGATTTTGATTGGTCTCGCGGCCGGCACCGCCTGCTACGCGATTCTGCGGCCGATCTCGTTCAGTTTGGTCGCCAACGCGCCCCTGCTGGTGGCGCCGCAATGGTTCCCGTTCGGATTTTCGGTGCAGCCCGAGTTGGTCATCGTGTTCTTGTTGGTTTTGATTCCGGCAGGCATGGGCTCGATGGCGATGTACGAGATGGTGGGGCAGTGGGGAAATGAGAGGCTCTCCGCGGAACGCATGTCGCAGGGTATCTTTGCCGTGGCGATCGGGTCCGTGCTTGCGGGGATTGTCGGCGGGTTCAGCACCATCGTTTACCCCGACAATATGGGCATGCTTCGGACGACGCGCGTAGGCTCGCGCTTTGCGACACTCGCGGCCGGCGTGATCCTCATCGCACTGGGCGGCTTCATCAAATTCGACATGTTGCTGGTGCTGGTGCCGCAGGCAGTGGTCTCGGCCGCTGCTACGCTGCTGTTTGGCGTGGTCTTCATGCACGGGGTGCAGATGCTCTCGAAGGTAGAGTGGGACGACCGGCAGTTTGCCGCCGCGGGCCTTGCTGTTCTAGTGGGTTTGGGCGGGCTTTTTGTTTCGCCCGAAGTGCTTCAGACCATGCCGCTCGTAGCGAAGCTGCTCGTGCAGCAGCCGGTCATCTCCGGCGGGCTCACGCTGGTCACTTTGCATTCCCTGCTCTGCCACGCGCCTTCGGCGCCCGAAACGGCGCAGGCGTGACGATGCCAAAAACATCTAAACGCGGTGACCACGTTCAATGGAATTCTGAGGCGGGCATCGTGCGCGGAGTGATCATTAAGAAAATCACTTCGAATGTGCGCATCAGTTTACACTTGCGTCTGGCGAAGACACTTACCCGCCAATCGATGACGCAGAGTCATCGAGCCTCCCGCCACCCGCATCGCTCGCGGCCACTGATCTGGCAGGAGCAGCGAGGTACAAGAAAAATGGCACCCGCAATAAGCCTTGAACCGATACTTTTGGAATGCCGGGCCTAGAGGCTTAGTTTTTTCCCACAACCATTACGGACAGGTTGTTGAGACCATCTTGATGGCCGTCAACTTCATATAGTGTTTCGCCTTGGGCACACCCTTCTCGGCCTCGGCTTCTTTTGCGGGAACGGCCATGCCGGTAACCTCGATCTTGTGACCTACGTGGGGTTTCAGGTTGGCCGTCGAGGAAACGATGCCGACCGTCTCTACTTTATCTACATCGGTCAGCATATAGCTGTCGGGTGCGTCGCCTGCCTTCAAACAGCCGGTCATGCTGTGCTCCTTGGGGGCTGCCTGTTGCGCCAGAACGCCCAACGCGAATGCCAGCGTGCATGACAGGACGAGTGCTGCCAGGATTGAACGCTTCATACAAACCTCCTTTTAGA
>DASPYR010000139.1:0-2740 GCA_035636675.1 Rugosimonospora sp.
CACGAAGCGCCTCCCTGACGAGTTTGAAGATTGTGCGTCTATTTTGAGAGATCACTTTCACCCATGCCGCGCGACCCATCATAGGGAAGTAGATACCGCGAAAACAGAGACGCGCGAGGAAGATGTTGACGCGATAACCCAGCGGCTTGTGGTCAAGCGCGTCAACAGCCTTTGCTAATGCATCCGGGCTGTAGGAATGAGCCCATCCGTGTTTAACCTCAGCATGAGCCTGGGGGATCGTCATCTTCAACGGCGTGTGGGCCATTTCAAATGGGACAAACTCCTGCCAGTGTTTCGGCCGCGTCAGTCGCCCTGCGGCCGCAAGCCTCTTGTAAAGCGGCGTCGCCGGCAAGGGCGTGAGCAAGCCAAAGATGGGCAGCCCTGGGGGCCAAGTGCGAATCTCCTGCAGCGTCCGCTCCGCGACCCCGGGCGTGTCGTTGTCCATGCCGAAGATGAAGGAGGTGATCGCATAAACATTGCGTTGGGCGAGCCTCTCGAGCACGGCTGCATACTCACCCGGCTTGTTGAACCCCTTGTTTACGCTCGCAAGGTTCGCAGGGTCGATGGACTCCATGCCGATGAAAACCCACTTGCCACCAGAGGCGGCAATGAGGTCAACGAGTTCTTCGTCGCGCAACAGATTAGCGCTGATCTGAGCGACCCAGTGTACTTGCGCGTCGGCGGCGATAATGTCGCGCAGCAGCGACTTCGTGCGCTTGATATTGATGGCAAAGTTGTCGTCGATGAAAAAAACGGCGATCTGACCCCGCTCGCTCCGGGCCCGCGCTTTCAACAGCAGCAGCTCATTCACGACGCTTTCGTTCGTGCGAAACCGGATGGAGTCGCCGAAAAAGCCGGTTACCGTGCAGAACTCGCACCCGTACGGACACCCGCGCCCGGATTCGACTGGAATAATGCGGAATGTCCCCCATCCGGCCCCGAGACGCTGGAGCATGCCTTTCGCGATCTTTGGGACCAAATTGAACTGATCGAGGTTGATCGAATCCCACGGGATCGCGGGATATGGCTGGAGAGAGGGTTTACGCTCTTGGCCAAACTCATCCACGGGAGCGTAGATATCCTTGAGTTCGCCGCGCACAGCATCCGCAACGATCTTCGGCCAGGTCTCATCGGCTTCACCGAGGGCCACGGCGTCCGCGTGGCGCGGTCCGCCGTTTCGACCGAGGGCCTCATCGGCCTCCTCCGTAACGTGAGGGCCGCCCATCACGACCGGCACACCTACGGCACGGATGGCATCCGCCATACGGTAGGCCTTTGCGATCATTCTGGTCATCGCACCAATGCCGACGAGTCCAATGTTGTGTTCGCGCACGTACCGCGCGATACCCTCTTCATCCATCGGTTGTGCATTCCCATCAATCAGCAGCACCTCATGCCCAGGTGGCGTCAGCGACTGCAGCAGAAACATCCAAAGATGCGGCATAAAATTGCGCGTGACGCCGTTGTCGGGATTGTAGAGTAAAATTCTCACAAGTCCTCTTTGTTATACGCCTCGTCAGGCGTAAATTCCGCGCAACTTCAGTGCGCGAGCGACGCGGTCAATCGCCAGCATATAAGCGGCGATGCGGTTGTTCACACCGTGAGTTTCGGCATAGCGCACCACTTCATCGAAGCTGTTCTCCATGACGTCCTGGAGCCGGTCGTTGACTTCACTTTCTCGCCAGAAAAAACCCTGACGGTCCTGCACCCATTCGAAATAACTGACCGTGACGCCGCCGGCGTTGCCCAGAATGTCGGGAATGGTGAAGATGCCCTTGCTGTCAAGAATGGAGTCGGCCTGCCAAGTAGTAGGCCCGTTGGCTCCTTCGCAAAGGATACGAGCCTGAACCCGGGCGGCATTTTTCGTAGTGATTTGATTTTCGATGGCCGCGGGAATGGCGATTTCGCATGGCTGGAACAGAATTTCGTTCGCAGGCATTTTTGCGCCTCCAGCGGGAAAATCGGCGAGCGGCCTACGTTGGTTATACACCCAATCAATCGCTTTGGGCACGTCGAAGCCCTTTTCATTGTAGAGTCCGCCGTGGACGTCCGCAAGGCCAATAATCTTGTAGCCCGCCAGATTCATCAATAGCGCCGCCATGGAGCCGACGTTGCCGAATCCCTGAACAACCACGCGGCAATCGCCGCGCTTCAAACCGAGTTTCTCAATGGCCTTGTCGCAGCACATCATAACGCCGCGGCCGGTGGCTTCGCGTCGGCCGGCCGAGCCGCCCAGCTCGATGGGCTTGCCGGTCACCACGGCAGTGGTGGCCTGGCGAACGTGCATGGCATAGGTGTCCATCACCCAGGCCATGGTTTGCTCCCCCGTGCCGACATCCGGAGCGGGAACGTCGCGCTCCGGGCCGAGCCATTCGCTGAGCTCGGCGGTATAGCGGCGCGTGAGGCGTTCGAGTTCGCTCTTGGAGAGCTTGCCGGGATCGCAGATGATGCCGCCTTTGGCGCCTCCAAAGGGGATGTTGACCACAGCGCACTTCCAGGTCATCCAGGAGGCCAGCGCGCGGATTTCGTCGAGCGTAACGTCCGGGGCGAAGCGGATCCCTCCCTTGCCCGGCCCGCGCACCGTCGAGTGCAGAACACGGTAGCCGATGAAGACTTCCAAATGCCCGCTATCCATGCCAATCGGGATGTACACCGTGATTTCCTTGCTGGGATATTTCAGGTAGCGGTAGAGCCCTTCCTCCAGACCCAGTTTCTTTGCGGCCACCTCGAAGCGCGCCTC
>DASPYR010000140.1:0-5204 GCA_035636675.1 Rugosimonospora sp.
CCAGGACATTGAGTGCTCGCCGAACTGCGGCTGGAAAACTATGCAGTAATCGATAATGTGGCAGTCGAGTTCGCGCCCGGCCTCAACCTTCTGACCGGCGAAACCGGCGCCGGGAAATCAATTTTGATTGACGCGTTGGCGTTGCTCCTAGGCGAGAAAGCCTCTTCAGATGTAATTCGTGCCGGTGCAGAGCGAGCTATTGTTTCGGCGGTATTCGAGGTCGAGAGCGGCAGTCAGAAAGCGGTCAGCAAAATTCTTGAAAATAACGGCCTCGACTGGGAAGAAGATTCCGTTATTCTGCGCCGTGAAATCGCCGCAGGTGGCAAGGGTCGCGCATTTGTCAACAATCAGCCCGCGACGGTAGCCGTGCTTCGGCAGCTCGGGCCGCATCTGGCCACGGTTCATGCTCAGAGCGAGTTTCTGCTCTCCTTCGATGTAACATCCCGCCTCGCCTTGTTGGATCTTTTCGCGGGTAGCCAGATCGATGCGATCAGCCAGGCATTCTCTAAGTGGAAGGGAATTCAGACCCGCATTGAAGAACTCGAGCGCGATGAACAGGACCGTCTGCGTCTGGTTGATCTATGGAGTTTCCAAAAGCACGAAATCGAGGAAGCCAAGCTCCAACGCGGAGAAGATGAGCGGCTCGAGACAGAGAAGCGCGTGCTAGCCAATGCCGAGAAAATCTACGGCGCGGCCATGAATGCTTTCGATCTGCTCTATCAGGGCGATGCGTCCACTTCAGCTAGCCTACGCGCCGCGCAGAAGCATATTGAAGAGCTGGCTGGCTACGAGCCAAAGTTTCAGGAAGCGCTGGCGGCCCTTGAGACCGCCCGCATCAGCGTGGAAGATGTCGGCGCAAACTTACGTGACTATGCCGGCGGAATCGAAGCTTCTCCCGAGCACCTTGCGGAAGTGGAGGATCGGCTTGTGGCTATCGATCGGTTAAAGCGCAAATACGGACCGAGTCTTGTGGATGTGATCCACCACGGCGAAGAAGTGAGCCGCAAACTTTCCGAGATGGAGAATAAAGACGAAATCCTCGGCCAGCTACGGAAAGAACTTGCCGAAGCTGGCGGAGAATATCTTCGCGCGGCTCACATAATCTCAAAAAAGCGCTACGAAGCTGCTCGCAAGTTGGAGAAGCTCGTCGAATCTGAGATCAACGACCTGGCAATGCGGTCCAATTTTCGCATCGAGGTCAGCGGAACCGACGAGGAAGGGAATTGGACGTCATGCGGCTTCGATCAGGTTCTGTATTTGATCTCAACTAATCCGGGCGAGCCACTGCGGCCATTGGAGCAGATCGCGTCTGGCGGTGAGCTTTCCCGTGTAATGCTGGCGCTGAAAGCCAGCGTGGAGGCCGGATCGGCAAAGAAGAAAACCTCCGGCGCGCAACGAACCATGGTCTTTGACGAAATTGATATTGGCATTGGCGGCCGCGCCGCCGAGGCCGTAGGCAAAAAGCTCAAACAGCTCTCGCGATCCAATCAAGTCCTCTGCGTGACCCACTTGCCGCAGATCGCGACATTTGCTGATCTCCATTATGTAATCGAGAAGAAGCAAATCGCCGGACGCACTCGCACTGCCGTCCGTCCCATCACCGGCGATGAGCGCACCGAAGAAATTGCCCGCATGCTGAGTGGCGCGAAATTGACAGATACTTCCCGCAAGCACGCCGAGCAGATGTTGAAGGCGAACGCGTAGGTCGCGGCTCCGCCTCGCACATTAATTCCTGCTCGACTGGCAATAGCCGCCGCAAATGGTGCTGTTCGGCTTTGCTTGAAAAAGCACGCTTTTTTAGCTAAGATGAGTTAGCTAACATGGAGACCATAACCATCCACAAAGCCAAGACCCAGCTTTCCCGGCTGATCGAGAAGGCCTGTAAGGGCGAGGACATCGTCATCGCTCGCGGCTCCAAGCCCGTCGTTCGCCTGGTTGCGATCCAGGATGCGCGGGGAAACAGGAAGCCGGGCGCTCTGAAAGGAAAGATCCAGATCGGCCCGGAATTCTTCGAGCCCCTTCCTCCAGAGGAACTGGATCGCTGGGAATAAGCCTGGGTGCGCCTCCTGCTCGACACACATACGCTGCTTTGGTGGTTTAGCGCGAATGCGTCACTGCCTGCTTCCGCACGGAAGCTAATTGCACATAGGGACAGCAATGTATTCGTAAGCGCCGTTTCTGCTTGGGAAATTTCGACGAAGGTCCGGTTGGGGAGACTGTCGATTGCCAGTGATCTAGCACGTGATTTGACAAGCTATATCGCGCGAGAAAGATTCGAAGCCCTTGGCATCAGTATTGAGCATGGGATTCACGCTGGTTCTTTGCCCGGTCCACTTCGCGATCCGTTTGACCGTATGCTGATCGCACAGGCGCAGATGGAGGAGCTGGTCATCATTAGTAATGAATTGATTTTCGACAGCTATGGCGTCCAGCGACTCTGGTAACGATCAGAAACCGTTCACCACCCAATTCTCCCCGTCTGCTGCTAATCCCAAGCCTTTCTTGAGCTTACGTTGACCAAACGGATGCTGATCCGCTACTTTACTTGCCAAATATCCACGGGAAACGTGTAACCTAGATAAAGAAACGCACAGGCAGGCACATGCACTTTAATCAGGAAGAGAAGACGTTGCTGTTGTTAAAACCTCGCGGCTTTTGCGCCGGCGTGGTACGCGCAATCGATATTGTTCGAATTGCGCTCGAAGCCTTTGGTCCGCCCATTTATGTCCGCAAGGAAATTGTCCACAACCGCTTCGTAGTGGAGGAACTACAAGGCAAGGGCGCGATTTTTGTGGACAGCGTGGAAGAGGTCCCAAACGGCGAACGGGTCATCTACAGTGCTCATGGTGTTTCTCCTGAAGTGCGTGAGGCCAGCCAGCGACGAAAGCTGCGCGTCATTGACGCTACTTGCCCGCTGGTGACCAAGGTCCACGTCGAAGCCGTGAAGTTCGCCAAGGAAGGTTATTCGCTAATCCTGATCGGCCACCGGGATCATGATGAGGTGATTGGCACTCTGGGCGAAGCGCCGATCGTAACTCAGGTTGTAGGCTCACCGGAGCAAGTGGAATCACTGATCGTGCCCGATCCCGATCGCGTAGCCTATCTGACGCAAACTACTCTCAGCCTTGATGAGACTAAAGACATCATTGCGGCCCTGAGAAATAAGTTTCCCAACATCAAGGGCCCTGCCGCGCAGGATATCTGTTATGCCACCGAAAACCGCCAGGTCGCTGTCAAACAGGTTGCTTCCGACGCCGATCTGCTGCTAGTGGTCGGTTCCGACAACAGTTCCAACTCAAACCGGCTGGTCGAGGTGGCTAGAAATTTGGGCACGAGTTCGCATCTGATTGACAGCTGCCGCAACATCAAACCAGAGTGGCTTGAAGGCGTGAAGACCATAGCATTGACGGCTGGTGCTTCCGCCCCCGAGTGCTTAGTGGAAGAAGTGGTGAACTTTTTAGGTACCAAGGGGTTCGCCAACGTCAAAGAACTCGAAGTCATGCCTGAAAACGTGCGTTTCGGATTGCCGCCTGAAATCGTGGAAGCGATTGCCAGCGCCCCAACTGCGGCAGCCGCGGAGTAAGTAAGCTTATATGGAAGATGCCTCCCCCTCACCTCAGACATCTGCTATTCCGCAGATGCGTTTCGGAAAAATTGATGATCTCAGCAGTCGGGTCGCGGCCGCAATTGGCGGCGCGTGCAATTACCTCTTCTCGCAGCAGCATGAAGAAGGCTACTGGTGCGGAGAGCTCGAAGCAGATACCACACTTGAATCTGACTACATCATGCTCCACACGCTTCTCGGTACTGGCGATAGCGAACGCTTTCAGAAGGCCGCTCGCTACATTCTCCAGCACCAGAATGAAGATGGCGGATGGCCGATCTACGCCGGTGGGCCCTCCAACGTCAGCGCTTCGGTGAAAGCATACTTCGGATTAAAGCTGGCGGGATTAACGGCAGACCATTCCGCGCTCGTGCGCGCCCGGAAAAAGATTCTTGAACTAGGTGGCGTAACCGAGGTCAATACGTTTACCAAGATCTATCTCTGTTTCTTTGGCCAGTATGATTACGATGCCGTCCCGGCGATCCCGCCCGAGATCGTGCTCTTTCCCAACTGGTTCTGGTTCAACGTCTACGAAATATCTTCCTGGTCGCGTGCAATCCTGGTGCCGCTTTCAATCTGCTATGCCAAGAAGCCTTTCAAGAAAATTGCCGACGAGATGGGCGTAGAAGAGTTGTTCGTCGGGGGACGCGACAAGTCGCGTATGCATCTGCACTGGGACAAGAAGCTGCTCTCCTGGCGCAATTTTTTCTTGTCGCTTGACCGCCTGACCCACTGGTTTGAGCGTGTGCACATCCGGCCGCTGCGTTCGATCGCTCTAAAAAAAGCCGAGAGGTGGGTGTTGGAACGCTTCGAGATGAGCGATGGTTTAGGCGCCATTTATCCGTCCATGCTCAATGCCATCGTGGCACTGCGTTGCCTGGGATACTCACTTGACGATCCGCAAGTCATCCGTGCTATTGACGAGTTCGAAAAGCTTGGGATTGAGGAAGCCGAAACTTTTCGCATGCAGCCATGTAAGCCACCCGTCTGGGATGCGGCTTACGCGCTCTTCGCCCTCGGCGAAAGCGGAGTGCCTGCAAGTGAACCCCGGATCGTCAAGTGCGCCGACTGGATCTTGCAGAAGCAAGTCCGCACCGTGGGCGATTGGAAAGTGAAGAACAGGAAAGGCCAGCCCGGCGGTTGGTATTTCGAATTCAATAATGAGTTTTATCCTGACGTGGATGACAGTGCAATGGTGTGCCTGGCATTGACCCACGTCGAGCATCCGAACGGCCGCTATCAGCGAGAGTCGGTCCAGCGCGCCATCGACTGGATTTTCTCCATGCAGTGCCGTAATGGCGGCTGGGCTTCGTTCGACAAAAACAACGACCGAATGGTCTTCCAGCACATTCCGTTTGCCGACCACAACGCCATGCTGGATCCACCGACGGTGGATATCACAGGGCGGATTCTCGAGATGCTGGCGGCGTACGGCTACGACAAAAATCATCCCGCCGTGAAACGAGCGCTGAAGTTCATTCGTGATGAGCAGGAAGCCGATGGCTCCTGGTTCGGACGCTGGGGCGTAAATTACATTTACGGAACAATGCTGGTGCTGCGCGGCCTGGAGGCGATAGGCGTAGATCACCACGAGCCCTAC
>DASPYR010000141.1:0-31094 GCA_035636675.1 Rugosimonospora sp.
CCAGACCGACCAGACCGCCTGGACGCTGGACATGGACCTGGGCGTGCGGCCGATGACCTTCTCCAGAAATCCGGACGGCTCGACCAAGTGGATTTTCGTTCAGCTAACGGACTTCAACGGATTCGCGGTCGTGGATTTTGCGGCTCACAAAGAGATCAAGCGCGTCCAGAACCCCGATCTGCTTCCCGGAAAATCGAAGGTCACCGCGGGCGCCGATCCGTCTCACGGCATGGCGGTCACCCCGGATCAAAAGACGCTGGTCGTCTGCAGCCGGGAGAATAATGAGCTGTTCGCGTATTCGCTGCCAGATTTGAAAGTGATCGGGCGCGCCTACTTGGGTGGGAAGGGCGCCGCCTGGGTCACGCTCACGCCCGACGGTAAGACGGCCTATGTCGCCATGGCGGTCACGAACGACGTTTCGGCCGTGGACGTCAAATCGATGAAAGAAATCGCGCGCATCCCCGTGGGTTACGTGCCCAAGCGAAACACCACGGGAATGCTCCCCGCGCAGTCCGCGGATTAAATTTCCGATCGCAGCTCGCAGCTCAGCGAACACTTCGCCGCGAAGCATCCGGGAACCATAGCTTTCCCGAGGAGATCCCATGCACCGCGTGAGGATGCCGCTTTATCTGCTCGCCTTAATCTTCCTAGGGTTGAGTTCGGCCTGGCTCTGGCCGCTGGACGGCCAGACCGCCCAGCCAACTGCTACTGTCTTTGAAGGCGCGCGGCTGATCACGGGAGACGGCAGCTCGCCGATCGAGAACTCCGCCTTCATCGTCAGCGGCGACAAGTTCACGCAGGTCGGCCGCCGAGGCGAACTGCGAATCCCGGCCGGAGCTGCACACGTAGACCTCACGGGCAAAACGGTCATGCCTGCGCTGATCGATCTCCACGGCCATCTCGGATTCCAGAACGTGATGCAAGGCACGATGTCCAAGGCCTTCTACACGCGCGAGAATCTGATCGACCATCTGGAGCGCCTCGCGTACAACGGCGTGGGCGCAACCGTCGGCGTTGGCGACCTCGAGGACCGTTCCGATCTGCGTGGCGGAAGAACGAATTGGGGCGACGTTCCCTTGCAGGTCCGCAAAGAAGTCATCCCCAATGCAGCGCTGTTTCGGACGGCTGGCACGGGGATCGCTTGGCCAGGATCGGGACCCCAGGGCGACCCTTCGAGGGTTGATGTTCCGTATCCGGTCAGCACTGTCGAAGAGGCACGCGCGGCTGTTCAGGATTACGTGCGCATGAAGCCCGAATTCATCAAGATTTGGGTGGACGACAGGGGAGGAACCAAAAAGACGCTCACGCCGCCTCTCTATCGCGCCATCGCCGAAGAGGCGCATAAATACAATGTTCCCGTGGGCGTGCACAACGTGACCTTGGCGAATGCCAAGGAACTGATGCGCGCCGGAGTGGAGGGCTGGCTTCATGTGCCGGTTCGCGGCGGTGAGGCCGTGGATGACGAATTGATTGCCGTCGTCAAGCAACGGATCGCACGTAACGACCGGCCGAAAATGTGGATGACGCCGGCCCTGATTACGGCGTGGATGGATACTCAAGGCGGCAAACGTCCCCCCTGGCTCGACGACCCGCTGCTTCGGGATACCTACTCTCCCGGTCAGATCGAAGAATACTGGGGCCGTCCTCTGGCAAAAATGACGCCGGAACAAGTCGAACGCGTGCGGAGGGATTTTGAGTTACAGGCAAGCAATGCCATGAAACTGAGAGCGGCGGGCATGCGCATCGTCAGCGGGACCGATACCGGACAAACGCGATTCCTGATCGGCTATTTTAACCAATTGGATCTGGAAAGCATGGTTGCGATGGGCCTGACACCATCTGAAGCGCTTGTCGCCGCCACGCGCGATCCCGCGGAAATCGCGCGGATCAATGCGGGCCTCGTGAGGGCGGGAAAGAGCGCCGATTTCATCGTCCTCGATGCAAATCCCCTGGAGAAGATCGGCAATTCGCGGCGGATCAATCAAGTGTATCTCCGCGGACAGAAGGTCGACCGCTCGGCGCTCAACGCCAAATGGCTCGCAGAGCAGAACCACGCGACGAAATCCTCACTGAATAATTCCAAACAGAAGTAATTCCAAACACAAATGGGCTACGGCAGAAGACCGCAGCCAGCACCCCGCAAGCGCAGTTTTTCGCACAGGGTACACCAGAGAGTGACCGGCCACCAAACGGCGCCAATTTAACGTGCCATTGAACCAAAAACCGCTTGGTCCGGCGATATTGGCGCCGCTTGACGGCCTGGTCGTTTGGGTGGTTTTTTTACCTGGCTATCGTTAGGACTTCGCCTTCGCCGGAGCGACAGAGGCCACCGTCACGGTGTCACCGTCAAGTGTGCCCTTTACGGTCACGTTCTCAGCGGCGTATTTATCGAGGTCTTCGTCGTGCCCCTTCAGCTTATAAACCTTGTCTCCGACGACGAGGGCCCAGCCAGCTTTCTTGGCACAAGCGCGGGCGCAATCTGCCGCGCTCATGTTCTTCATCTTGTGCTCGGCGCCGCAAGCAACATCGCTCACCTTGCCGGTCAAGGTCGTTTGCTTGCCCTGAGGAGCTGCAGTGGTGAACGCAATCAAAGTGAAAGCAGCGGTTACCATCGCGGACCTGAGAATTTTATTGAGGTTCATTTCGCTTCTCCTTTGAGGCTGGGAAATCCTTATCAGCTTACACCCGATTCAGCTATGCAGTCACGGCCAAGTCGCAGACGAAGAGGGCGGAGTCAGGATTTGTTTCAGCAGCGATTTTTCCCGGGCCAGCATCGCGGCCTCCCTCTCCTTGATCTCCGTGTCGCCAAGCCACTCGGGCTGGTGCCCCGCAATGACAATAGCGTCAATCGGCGCGCCAACACCGTTTACATACTGCGCCGCTTTGGAGATGAGGTAGATGCCCAAATTCTTCCCGGCTTCAAGGCTCATGGAAGGTGAATAGAGATTATCGGCGAGATAACGAATGAGAGACGATTCACCGGCGCCGACGCACGTGATACCGCTTGCCCGGTGCATTGCGCCTTGATCGAAGACGAATAGTTCAGGGCTGCCGAAAACGCCGCCCACGCCGATCAGCATTTGCAGGTTGGATGGCCGGCCCATCCCGGTGAAGACTTCGTCTGCGGTTTCGTAGATGGCGTGCGGAGTTACACAAACATCGCCGTCTTCGTCAGGTCCTTGAAGCTCGGAGAGCTTGCGGGAGATTTTCTCTATGGCTTCTTTCCACAGATCCGACGAGCCGCCATAGCTGGACACCACGGCCGAGCCGAATAAGTCCACGCAGGAGATTCTTTCTTCGTAGTATTTGTCTGCGCCGCGAGCCAAGACTTCCTCATCGGCGCAGATCAACAACCCGTCGCGGCAGGGCAGGCCCAATGCCATAGTCATTGCTTTTTACCTCTGCGCGCATCCCTGCTAATACGTGGAAGCCTCCGGTTCCGCAGTTTCCCAGACAGATCTGCGCCAGCCAGTCAGCGCCGTTGCGCCGAGTCCGCAGAGCGCCGCCGCGCACAGCCACACCGCGGGAATGGCCTGATTTCCCGTGACGTGAATCAGGTAAGTACTGATCGCCGGTGTGAACCCTCCGAAGATCGCCGTGGCCAGGCTAAAAGCCAGCGAAAAGCCGGCAGTCCTCACATCCAGGGGCATAATCTCGACGAGAAACGGGATCATCGCTCCGTTGTAGCAGCCGAAGATGCAGGAGAACCAAAGTTCCACGAGGAGCAAACGGATGGTCGCCGGACTGCTGACCAACCAGGACATCGCGGGATAGGCGGTAAGCAAAGTGGCTACGGTGAAGAAAACGAGCAAGGGCCGGCGTCCGACCTTGTCGGAGATGGCGCCACCGATCGGCAGCCAAATGAAATTGGAGAGGCCCACACATAAGGTGACGAGCAAACTTTCGCGGTTGGTCAAGCGCAGGACTTCGCGGCCGTAGGTCGGCGTGTAAGCCGTAATGAGATAAAAGCAGACGGTGGTCATCGTGGAAAGCAGCATCCCGACAACGATAATTTTCCAATTGGAGGCGAGCGAGGCGAAAACCGCGGACATCGTGGGGCGGGTCCTGCGACCCTGGAAGGCTTTCGTCTCGGCCAGGGAACGCCGCAACCAAAACAGAAGCGGAATCATGAGGCAGCCGATCAGAAAGGGTATTCGCCAGCCCCAAGCGGTCATCGTTTCGGGCGGCAGGATATAACTGAGGGCCACGCCCAAAAAAGCCGCCATCATCACCGCCAACTGCTGGCTCGCGGATTGCCAGGCGCAGTAGAAACCTTTGTGACCGGGAGTGGCGATCTCCGCCAGATATACGGATACTCCTCCCAACTCCACGCCCGCGGAAAAACCCTGGAGTAAACGGCCGAGAACAACAATGATGGGAGCGACGATGCCGATGATCCGGTAGCCGGGAGTGCAGGCGATTGTGAAGGTGCCTACAGCCATGAGGGACAATGCAAGGAGGAGGCCGGCGCGCCTTCCATGCTGGTCAATGTACGCGCCTAGAATAACGGCACCCAGCGGACGCATGAGATAGCCGGCGCCGAAGGTGCCCAGCGTCAACATCAGCGAAGCGAAATGATTGCTCGAAGGAAAGATATCGTTGGCGATGTAGGACGCGTAGTAGGCGTACACCATGAGGTCATACATTTCGAGGAAATTGCCGCTGGCTACGCGGACGACGGAACCCACCATTGCGCGGGTTTCGGGATTCATAATCTTATGATTCGGGTCGTTCACGTAAATTGCTCAATGGCGACATCTTCACAATTTCAAGCGCCCACATCTTGTGTAGCTGCCGCAGCGTTTTGCAGGCGCCTGGGGCGCTCGGCTGCGTATCGCAGCAGTGCCGCCGCTCTATAGATTCCATGCACGAATTTGCAGTACGGCAAGGTCAGAAAGAGCGACACGATGACACCCAAATGCACGGCCAGCAGCGCGCCCATTGCGGCGGTGCCCCGCAGGGCGAGCAGCAGGAGACCCGTCGCCGCCGCTACGAACAATAACACCAGGAAGGAATAATCGATATGCAGTAAAACCCGTGAGGCGGGCGCCGGGTCCGCGGTAACTTTGATTAGCGCCAAACCGGCAATACCAACCAGCATGGCGGCCCCGCCGATAGTGCCAAGCAAGACGGGGAGGCTGAAGAGCGGATACGGGGAGATCCATCCGAAGATATGCTCGTATATGGCCGCCGTGCAGGTGGAAGCAAAGCAGAAAAGGAATCCGTAAAAAAGGGCGTGATGAAAATACCGGCGAGCCTGCGAGTACGTCTCATTCCTGCTGTTGCATCCGTTTCCTCCGCCGCCGAGGTTGCGCAGCGTGAAGATATCCGTGAATGCGGCTGAGAACGACGGCCTATCCAAAGCCGAAGGGCTGTTCGTGTCGCGCCAGAAATTGAACAGGCCTATAGCCATGGCCAGGATTGCAAAAAGGAATGCCGCGCCTGTGATCGCGATCATCACACCCTCGGATATAAGGGCGTAAAAGGCTCCCGCGCTTTCAGAACCCGCGGTGACAGGTGATGGAGTTTTGGCCAGCCAGACGAAAATAGCGCTGCAGAGTAAAGCCAGAACCGATGCCGCAAGGCCATTCCGCCGAAACAGTGCTGCGAGGGGTCGCGGCCAGGCGTAGCGCTCATACGTTTCCAGGCGAAGATCCGCGAAGGCCTTCGGTAAATTGAGCGCGAACTCGTGCGGAGGCGCGTACTGGCAGGAGAAATAGCAGCCGCGGCAATCGTGGCAAAGGTTCGCCAAATAGGCTAGATCGCCCGAGGTGAATTGCCGCCGCAATTCGATGGCGGGAAAAACGGCGCAATATCCTTCGCAATAGCGGCAGGCGTTACAGATTTCTACAAACCGCCGGGCCTGCTCCGCGGTTTCAGGCGAGCGCAACTTTGGCCGCCTCTCTTCCGGCGATCCGGCCGAAGACGGAACCGATGGCCATGCCCACGCCGGCGATATAGCCTTCGCCCAAGATATTGCCGGCCATGACTTCTCCCGCGGCAAACAGATTGCCGGCAGACCGGCCATCTTGCATCAGGACGCGGGCGTTTTCGTCCACTTTCAGTCCCAAATAGGTGAACGTGATGCCCGGGCGCAACGGGTAACCGATGAAGGGCGGGGCGTCAATTGGCCTTGCCCAATGCGATTTCGGCGGAGCGATTCCCTCCGTGCGGCAATCATCCAGGGCGTTAGGATCAAATCTGCCGGGACGCACGGCCCGATTGAAATTCCGCACCGTCGCATCCAACGCGGCCGCGTCAACGCCAAGCTTGCAGGCTAGTTCGCCGATGCTTTCTGCGCGGATCGGGGGAAAAGCGGAAGGCATGAAGTGCTTCTCCGACTTGGCATCGGTAACCGCGTAGGCGATTTGCTCCGGGCACTGGGCCACCAGCCGTCCCCAAATGGCATAGCGCTTCGGCCAGATGTCTTCTCCTTCATCATAAAAGCGCCGTCCTGCGCCGTCGACCACAATGCTAAAAGGTATGCAGTCCAGACGGGAGACGATTCCGCCGTCAAACTTCGGCGCCCGGGCATCCACGGCGACGGCGTGACACTGCGTGGGATCACCAACGCCCGCGGCGCCCTGTTCGAGAAGATTTTTCAAGACCACGCCTTGCGCATAGGGCGTGCCTCGAATAATGAAATTGTCGGCCGCATCCCCCCAATATTCACGGAGCCATTCGATATTGGCTTGAAATCCGCCGGAGCAGACCACGACGGCCCTTGGGCTCAGTGAGAAAGGCGCGCCGCTTTTTACGGTCGAGACTTCCTGGACCAATCCGTTAACCAAAAAAAGCGAGCGGACTTCTGTATCGTAGAAGACGCACACTCCCGAACGTTCCGCCGCGCCGTAATATGCGTTCATCAGAGCTTTGCCGCCGCCCAGAAAAAAAGCGTTGGTGCGGGAGAGACCTAAGGTGCCTTCCAAGGCTGGCTGGAAACGCGCGCCGTGCGCTTCCATCCAGGGCAACAACTCCGCGGTGCCATCAATGGCGATGCGGGCTAGATGCTCGTCAGTTTTGCCGTGGGTTACGCTCAGCAAATCGCTCCAATAATCGGAGCTCGAATAGCTGCCGATAAGCGTGGCGGTGGGAGATTCGTGCATGAGCCGCAGGTTGCGGGTGTGGCGGCTATTTCCACCACGAAGGGCTTTCGGCGCATGCTCCAGAAGCCTGACCGAGGCTCCCGCCTCGCGGGCGGTGATGGCCGCAGAGAGGCCCGCATTTCCGCCACCAACGACGAGAACGTCGCAAGATTCCATCACGTGCGTTGCAGAAGGGGACGCAGCTCCCGAATGTCTTTTACGGTCTCGAGCGCGAGGACTTTGTTGATGAGATTTGTGCTGGTGGCCGCGCCCAGGACCGACGCCATCAGGTCGCGCGCTTTGGCCACGACCTCCTCGCGGCTCATGGGATTTTCGGCGGTGCCGCGGACAGCGTCCACGCGCTCGCTGAGATGAGTGCCGTCTGTAAATGTGACTTCCACGATGGCCACGCGCTTGGGCAGCAGCTTTTCGAGTTCGGCATCGGGGACGAGCTGAATTTTGGCTCGCTCGTGGAGGACCGCGGGATCCTGCATGCGCGCTTTATCGTGCGCCGCGCGGAAGGAAGCGGTTTTGTCGATCAGCATCACGGCCAACATATACTGCAGGCAAATGTCCGGAATGTCGCGGTTGTTTACGACGCTGGCTTCGTCTGTGGCCATGCGCACGGTGACCTGCTTTGCCTGATCGGGCTCGAAGGGATGCTTCTTGCGAATATTTTCAAGTGCATCGAGCGGCGCCTGAATGGGCGATCCCACGGTCCACTTCTTGATATTGGTGCGAACGACCTCGTAACGCTCGCCGAGTTTGTCCACGAGCCCCGCCGGATCGGCCTTCGGCAAACTGGCGAGAAGGAAATTGTCGGCGCCGGAGAAGGCGTCGTTCACGCCGGACCAGCCGGATTGAACCAGCAGGGCGGCGGTGACGCCGTCGCGCGCGGCCATGCCTCCGAACACAAATGCTTTCTCGATATGTTCGGTGTCGCGCTGCCAGTAAGCGATGCCCGAGGATTGCTGCGCGGCATAGTCGAGGAGCCAGCGCATCTGCTGCGCGTTCAGATTCGCGGCGCATCCCGCGGCGGCGGCCGCGCCGAAGCCTTCCGAGAGGCTATGCGTATCGCGGTGTGTTTCGTTCATGAAGTTCTGCCCGCCCAGCGTCATGGAGATGCGCGTGCCGACGTCGTAGCCGAGCGCCACGGCGCGCAGGAATTGCGCCCCGTCCATGCCGAAGCGTTCTCCCGAGGCGAGGGCCGCGGGCACAACCGCGCAGCCCGGATGCGAAAGCGAGGGGGCGTGCGAATCATCGGTCTCGTCGGCTTGAGCGAGAACGCCATTGGCGAGCGCGGCCTCGATGGGGCCGCAGAGCACGTTCGAGGCAACTACCGTGGCGATCTTCTCGCCGCCGTAAGCGCGGGCGAACTGAATGGCGGCGCGGCCGGGTGGAAGTTCGGAGCCCGAGAGCATCGAGGCAATGGTGTCGAGGACGTGATGTTTGACTTTCTCCACCACGTCTTCGGGTAAAACGCGGCTGCGAGCATCGGCCATGTAAGCACTGAGTCTGGTCATGGCGGGGCTGACCTGGTCGGCCGCGGTCATCAGCCATGGCCGGCATGCCGCGGCGACCGCGGCCCAGCCAGCCTGCTTCAAAAGCCGGCGGCGCCCCAGATCGGCACTCTTATTGCCCGGCGCGGTGTCTTTTCGACGGTTTCGCATATGTGTCTGCCTCTCTGCCATGTATTTAACCACGAGAGCGGGGGTTAAGCATCGCTTCAGCTTCTGCGCGATTAAAATATTCTTCGCGGAAACGCAGTTTGGCGGCACAATCTTTCGCGGGATGCGATCGTGAGGTAAGCTGGTTATACGGAAGAGATGACGAGATGAACCCGGCCGCATTTGTCGCGGAAGCATTATCGGATTTCGCCACCGTCGGCGCGATCGCCCCAAGCTCGCGTTATCTGACGCGGGCCATGCTGCGACCGCTCCCAACGAAAAATGCGCGAGTGGTGATTGAGTTGGGACCGGGCACGGGAGTCATGACGCGAGCCTTGCTGGATCTGCTGCCTTTTGACGCTACTTTGCTGGCCTTCGAGATCAATCCCCGTTTCGCCCGGCACCTGGGATCGACGATCAGTGATCCGCGCCTGGTGGTCATCCATGCGCGTGCAGAAGCGCTTCAGGAGGAGTTGAGCCGGCGGGGATACCGGCACGTCGATGCGATACTTTCGTCGCTGGCCATGGGTTTCATGTCGGACCGGCAGAGGCACGCGTTGCTGAACGAAATCGGTGTTTGCCTGAAGAAGAAGGGCATTTTCACGCAGTATCAATATTTACACAGCTTGCAGTTGAGAGGCCGGCAACTCAGTAAGTTCGATCTGTCGGGGCTTCTGTGGCAGTATTTTCGTTCCGTGCAGCGCAAAATTATCTGGCGCAACCTGCCGCCCGCTTTCGTGTTCACCTGCCGGGGAACAAGGGTTCGCACCTTGCCTACGGCAACGCAGAATTCGCGCTAGGGAACAGGTGAGGATGTCTGCGCTGAAAGGCCACTTTGGCCCGCGTGTCTAGAGGTGCGCGCGGTGAATCAGATGATCCGCTTTGTTCTGGCGGAAAGCGGCTGCCTGGCATCCTGATCCGCTTGCATGACGTCATCTAATTTCCCGAGATCACGCCACTGATATTCATCGGAACGGAAGGCCAGGATTTTTTCTCCACGGGCGGCGAGGCGCAGATAAGGAGTGATGATGGAGAAGACACCTTCTTCCGTCATCAGCGGGAAGAGGCGAGGAGAGATCACGTGGATGCCGGAGAAAGCCAGGGCGCGCACCTGGGGCGCGCGGCGAACTAAGTCGGTTTGGCCATCGGGTCCGGTTTTCCGGCCGCAAAGCTCCGAATTCTCATCGAAGAGCAAGTAGCGCGTGGTCTGCCGTTCCCGCACTGCGAGCGTGGCCAGAGCGCGATTTTCAACGTGAAATTGCGCCATGCCCCGGAGATCGATCGTGCTGATGACATCGACGTTGTGCAGAACGAACGGCTCTTCGGATGAAGCAGAATTCCGCAGGAAAAAATAAGCGGCTTTTTTCAGGCCGCCGCCGGTATCCAGCAAAACGTCCTCGCGAGAGACATCAATACGCATGCCGAAGTTATTGTTGGCCTTCAGATAATCAATGATCATATCGCCAAAATGATGCACGTTGATGATCACCTCGCGAATCTTAAAGGAGCTCAAGCGTGCCAGCGTGATTTCGAGCAGGGTGCGGCCGCCGACTTCCACCAGCGCCTTGGGACGATTGTCGGTGAGCGGCCGCAAACGGGTACCCAGGCCGGCGGCCAAAATCATGGCTTTCATTTGCCCAGCTTTTCGAGCTCGATATGGCGAATAACCACGTTGATCCCATGGCGAGCGCGCAGGTGTTTCGCCAATTCTTCCGCGAGATATACGGAGCGGTGCTGGCCTCCGGTGCAACCAAACGAGACCATCAGGTTTTTGAAGCCGCGGCTCTGATAGTTCGTCAGACTGGCGTCCACCAGCGAAATGGCGCCGGCTAAAAATTGATGCACGCTCTCCTGCCGGCTGAGATAGTCGATCACCGGCGCGTCCTTGCCCGTAAAGGGCTGGAAACGCTCTTCGCGCCCGGGATTGGGGAGGCTTCGGCTATCGAAAACGAATCCGCCGCCGTGGCCGGTTTCGTCTTTTGGCAGCCCTCGGTGAAAAGAGAAGCTGAAAACTCGCACGGTGAGATTCTCTGCGGGGCAAACCAATTCCGCTTCGCTTGGCAAGGTCCGCAGCTTTTCCGAATTCACCATGCCTTTGAAGGCGCCCATCAGGGCGGGCAGCGCGATGGGCAACTCGACATGCTCGAGCAGCCAACGCAAGCTTTTCAGCGCGTAAGGCACACTTTGCAGAAAATGAGTTCTTTGCTCATAAAAGCCGCGAAAGCCATAAGCGCCCAAGGCTTGCATGAGGCGGACGTACACGAAGGCGTAGTAATAGTTCATAAAAGCGTCGCGCCGGAGGTCGATGAAACCCGAGAGCCGGTCGAGATAATGATCGAGTAACCGCTGACGCAGTTGGGGCGGCAGGTCGGCCTTGGAATCAAACAAAAGCGAGGCGATATCGTATTGCAGCGCGCCCTTGCGGCCGCCTTGGTAGTCCACAAACCAAGGACAGGCGTCGCGCAACATGACGTTGCGCGATTGGAAATCCCGATAGAGGAAGTAATCGTGGTCGGCGCTTAACAGGAATTGCGTCAAACGGCCGAAATCATCTTCGAGCGCCTGTTCATTAAAGGGGACGGCGGCCAGCCTCAGAAAATAGTATTTGAAATAATTCAAATCCCAGGTAATGGACTGGTGATCAAAGCTCGAACGCGGATAACAGACGTTGTAATTCACGCTGCGCCCCACTTCGACCTGGAAACGCGGCAACACTCCGACTACTTTGCGATAGGCTTCGATTACGGGGGCGGCGATATTTTCGCCGGCGCGATTTGCCGATAAAAACTCGAATAGCGTGGTGTCGCCGAGGTCTTCTTCGAGATACGCGCCGTGGTCTAAATCTTCCGCGTAGATTTCCGGCACGGGGAGGCCGTGGCGGCGAAAATGTTTCGAGAATTCCAGGAAGGCGACGTTCTCTTCCCGTACGTTGTAGAGAACTCCGATGGCCCTGACTTCCCCGTTCGTGAGGCGCATGAGCTTACGCCCCGAGCCGCTCAGGCGCCCTTCGAGGGGCTGCGCCTGAGTAACGGGTGAGTGGAAGCGCTCTTCAAAAAGCTTGTTCAACACGTCCATGAGCGTCTCAGGCGGGTTCGTCTCTTGGAAAAATTCGGCCCGCGGCGTTTTGTCCCTCGATTAACTCTTCGCTTTTGCGGGTGAACCTTTGGCCCAGGGAGTTTCATCGCTGCCCGGCAAGAATTCGTATTTCTCAATCGCCGCAGCCATGCCGGATTTTGCGCCTTCGGTCGGTTCGCAGCGCTGAATCTGTCCCAGACAACGCACCCGAACCGGACCTGCCAGAGTGATTTGATTTGGCAGAGTCATTTCCACCTCGACAGGTGTGCCGTCTTTTATGCCTTCCGGCAGGATGAAATAGATGCCGTTGGAGCTGACATCTTCGGATACGGTCAGAGCTTCCCGCGCTCGAGCGCCATCCTTCCAGCGGATGATGACCGGCGACTGGAGTTCAAAACGATGAGCACGGCGACGCTCAATAAATGACACGGCCGATCCTCCTGGACAGAGTATCAAGGCCAGATTCCGCCGTCGAACGAGGTGAGAACGTGCTTACGGGGCCGCTCATATTCGGAATGCCGCAAACCACGTCAGCACCCTTAGTCCGCGTTCTGCAAAGCCGGTCATAGGTTTCTTTCGCCGGCGAGAGACCCGGCCGCTCGCGCGCGGTTGGATTGCGTTGCAGCGCTCCGATCGATCCAGACCAGCAGCAGGAGCGCCGGCAGCGATGCGACCGTGGTGAGGACAAAGAAGGGCACCCAGCCTATGGCTTCCGAAAGCGCGCCGCCCGTCGATCCCACGACTGTACGTCCAAGCAATGCGAATGAAGCGAGGAGCGCGTATTGGGTCGCGGTGAACTCGGGCGAACACAAACTCGATATGTAGCTGACGAGAGCAGTGCCGGCCATGCCCGTGGTTACATTTTGGGCCGTGACGCAGAACGCGAGATACCCAATCTTATGGCCGCCCACGGCTTGGAGCACGTAAGTCAAGTTCCCGAGCGCTTGTATGATTCCGCAGAAAATCAACGAGCGGACAAGTCCAAAACGCACGGTAACAACTCCCCCCAGTAGCGCCCCTAAAATGACCGTGAAAGGACCGAAGAGCTTAGAGATGACGGCAATCTCGTTCAGCGTGAAACCGACGGCGATATACAGCGGCGTAGACATTACGGCGGCCATTCCCTCGCCGAGTTTGTAATCGAGTATCACCAGCAGGATGAGAAGCCAGTAGGGCCGGCGCATGAAATCCGAGAAGGGGCCGATTACCGCCGTCGAGAACCACTCTTCGACGGCCTTCCGCCGATTGGTTTGGTGATGATGGCGACGATCAGAAACTGCCGCTGCTACGTTAGGCTCGGGTCCGAGCAGAAATGTCAGCATGCTGATCGCAAGCAGAGCGGCCATGATTACGTAGGCTGCAAACCAGCCAAAGCGCGCTGCGATGACTAGGGCACCCGCGCTGGAAGCCAGCATGCCCATGTAATAGCCGGTCTGGATCATCGCGGCGCCCGGTCCTTGAAGGTCGACCGGGAGGATCTCGATTCGCCAAGCGTCTATGACGATGTCCTGGCTCGCAGAGAGGAAGGCCACCACGCCGGCCAAAACAGCCATGGTGCCCAAACTTCGTTTGGGATCGGACAACCCCAACGCGAGAATTGCCGCCACCAAGGCAATTTGAATGCTCAAGCCCCAACCACGGCGTCGCCCTAAAGGGAGCGGCGGCGGGAGGCGGTCAATAAGCGGCGACCACAAGAATTTCAGTGCATAGAAAGTGCTGACCAGAGCGAAAGCCCCAATCGCACCTCGCTTGATACCGGCGGTGGCGAGCCACGCCGAAAGGGTCAAATAAGTGAGCATCAGCGGCAAGCCACTCGAGAAACCGAGCGCCAGGACCTGCAATACGTGCCGGTCGGTATAGGCCGCAAGCGAACGCCGCCACCCAGTCATATCTTTATTGTGGGGTTGATTCTGCATGTCGCACCGGAGTTCCTGGGCCCTGTTTCGCTTTGACGCAATGGCTCATTTTAATTGGGCTTCCCAATTTCGGCCTATGTTTTTGATGTCCGCGTCCTTAACGGGTACGTGCGTCGTGAGCTATTTGAACCTGGGCACGCCGGTGCCGCATGGACGCGGGCGCGAAGCATCCAATATCAGGGAACGAATTCACGGAAACAGATCGTCATCGGTGTGAACAGGAGGTTGACGCGATGACCCAGAAGGTGAAAAAAGAGCGGCCCTGGAAAGACGAACGGAAAAAAGTGCGGCACAAACTCGCTAGCAATTCCCTTAAAAGGAGCGTCTGATTTGAAACCACTCTCTGCTGAAGTTTTGAAAATGTTTTCCGAAATGCGGCGCGACCGGCTGGACCTGCACGTTATGTTCGAGAGTTCAGGAAATGAACCAGCGGCACGAGCCCAGGTACTCGACGCCGTCGAAGACCTCGTACGCCAAGGCTATTTACAATCTGCCGGCGGCGATTTCTACATCCTGACCGACAAGGGCAAACAGGCCCTGGCTAATACGGACCCGGAAAAACTCTCGGCGCATTGACCACTGACCATCACGACCCGTGCGAATTTTCCGGGCCCCGCGACTCGCGCTTATTCCGGGATCGTGAATCTAAGCCGCACGCCGCACACATCGATCAGATCGCCATCGGAGAGCAGCGTAGGGGACGAGATGGGTTTGCCATTAACCTTGGGCACGCGGTCGCCGCGGCCTAGATAATATCCGTCATCGCGCCGATTGATCTGCGCGGCCATTTTCGGCTTGAACCAGCCGCGCAGGCGAACCGTGGCCATTTCCGATTCGCCAATGACCGTCAGTTTGCCGGTGAGCTGATATTCGGCTTTTTCGATTGGTCCCTTGACGCGAACGAGCGTCGCGACGCGAACACGTGACGTGATTTGCGAGCGCTCGCCCGCAGCGGCTATTTCCCGCATCATCGTGCGTCGTTTTTCTGTATCGAGGATGAATGTTTCGTCCACCTTGGGGGCTACCTTCACGCCGCCAGAGGACACACTCCCCGAAGGCCGATTCACAGCGACAGGCGATTCGCCTTGACTCTTTTCGTCCACCTGAATCGAGTGCTTGCCGATCAAGACCACGTCGCCATGTTTCAAAGCGCTTCGCTTCACGCGCTGATTATTCACGAAGGTTCCATTCAGGCTGTCGAGATCCTGAATCACAAGATGACCTTCCTCGGACCTGATCTCGGCATGGTGATTGGAAACCGCGAGATTATCGATGGGAATGGAGTTATCGGGGCCGCGTCCAATGGTAATCGAGCCACCGTTGATGGAAACCTTCTGCAACACGGAGCCTTCGAATTTCACGATGAGCACAGGCACTTTCACCTCCCAAAGTAGATCAAACGAGATTAGCGCCACACCAGGGAAAGAATGTTGCAAACCACTCTTGGAACGATTTCCTGATACGAATGACTACCACGGTGATGTTATCGTGGCCGCCGCATTCATTGGCCCGGTTTACCAGCCGCTCGGCGGCAATTCCAACACCGGGAGCCTGCGTCAGAATCTCCGCGATCTCGTCTTCCGGAACCATTCTGGTGAGGCCGTCCGAAGAGAGCAGCAGTGAGTCACGCGGAAATAATTCAATCTCGGCGGCGTCCACTTCCACGCTTTGTTCCGTGCCCAAAGCTCGCGTCAAGACGCTTTGCAGTTCGCTCACAGCCGCTTGTTGATGACTTATGAGGCCGTGACGCACTTGCTCGGCGACCAGGGAATGATCCGAGGTCAATTGCTGGAGCGTACCCGCGCGGAATAGGTAAGCTCTGCTATCGCCGACATGGACCAGGCTTAAGCGCCTGCCGCAAATACGTGCTGCGACGATCGTGGCGCCCATTCCACGACACGCCGGTTCGCGCATTCCCTGCTCGTGAATCTCGCGATTGGCCAATTCGACCGCGCGAACCAGAAGGTTCGTCTCTTTTGTAAGCTCGGGACGGCTGACGAATTCCGCCGGCATGGCGGCTGAGGCATTTTCGCGCATGGACGCGACGACCAGCTCGACGGCCATGGCGCTCGCGACTTCCCCTTTGGCGGCGCCACCCAATCCATCCGAGAGCACAAACAGGTTCTGCTCCGCGGAAATGCGATAGCTATCTTCATTCATCGGCCGCAAGCGGCCCGCATCGGTGCAGGCGGCCACATCCCATTGCATTTGTTTCGCGTTCAAATTGAAGAGCTCACGAACGACGCTGGCAACGCTGAGTTCCATTTTCAGGGTCCAGATTTCTTCAAGGCCGCGGGAATCAGGACGTGCACATAGCGCGCGGCTTCCTTCGCCCTGATGCCGCCGGATTGCGCGATTTGTTGAAATGCGGCCAACACGCGGCCGCGAAGCATGCCCATATTTTGCGTAGCGACTGCGCGATCGTATTCTTCCACACCACCCTCGTAAGCCGCATTAGCGGATGATTCGGATGCAGCGGCGGCGAGGTTGTCCTCGATCTGCTTCTGAGTCCTGGGTATCACGTTATTGAGGTAATCCCGGGCGTCCATAGCCAGCGGGCCACCCGCGTCAGCGAGAGCCTTGAACTTGGGCCGCAACTCCTGAAGTCCTTCGAGCGCGACCGCGTCGCCTTTCAGCGCCAAATTGCTAAATTGAGTTTCGAGCTGGGACAGTTGCGCTTCGTAGCCTTCGGAAAGGGTCGGAGCTACCACCCCATTTTTGCGGGCGTTATCACGGACGATCTGCCTGATCACGGCATTTCGCATCTGCCGGGCTTGCTGTTCGTGCGGCCCTCCTTCCGCTAAGACCTCATCGAGCACCTTGACCTCTTTCAGAAGATGCCCGCGCTCGAGGGAGTTGGATTCCAGTTGGGCTTCCGACCAAAGCTGCAGCTCCTGGCGGCGCTGAGGAATCACTTCATCCACATATCGCTCGGCGTCCACCCAGTGACGGTCTCCTGCGGGCAGCGTAAGGATCTCGCGGAGCGATCTTTCGGCATCATCGAGGCGGCCGCCCTGCAGTTCCGCCGTGCCCTGAGCCCAAAGCGCTTGCTCCTGGCTCGCAGCGCGTTTCAGCTCTGCGTCATACGCTTGCTCGCCGAATTGCCGGCGCAGGTCGGCGATGAGCGAATTCGGGGGACCATTCAATTTGGCGGCCTCATCCAGGCGAATCTGCGCAGTCTTGTAGTCATGCGTATCGGCAGCTTCGTGAGCCAGTTCGATTAAATGGCGCTGCTGGTCCTCGAGCGAAGGCGCCGAGGGTTGGCCGGCAGGAACAGAGGCCGATGCAAGTGGTGCAGTGGGCGCCACTGCCAATTTTGTTGTTGTCGCCGGCTTTGCGGTTGGGGAAGTGGCCGGCAAAGTTGGGATCAGCGTTACATCGGGATTGGCCGCCGCAGTTGAGATTTTGCGGTGACGAACCGCTCCGAGCGCAATAAGCAAAGCTACCGCCAGAACCGCGTAAACAGCCAGGGACTTGCGCCGGGAACGCAGCCCCGGCTCTGCAAGGGAGCGCTTCCGGGGCTCTGCCGGCTGTGCATTGGGCTTTGCCGGCGGGTGCGCGCCTGGCTTGGCGATCGGGTTTGCAACCTGCGCGCGCTCTGCAGGAACAACTGTGTTTGGCTGATGATCTGCGGACCGGGCGGCTGGGGCACTGGATTTGGAAGGGCGAGCTTCCTGCGCGCTGCTCAACGCCTGCATGCCGATGCGCTGCGTTGCAGCCGGCGGCTGTTGCCCAATCGGCGTCAACATTTCTTCTTCGGCGGCTGCCCGAGAGCCTTCGCGCTCCAATGAGGCGCGCACATTTTCCAAATCCGCGAGCAGGGCCTCCATGGTCGAATAGCGCGCCTTGTCATCTTTGCGCAGAGCACGGGAAACTACTCTTTCGAGTTCGGCCGGGCATTCCGGTAGGATCTGCCGTATCGATCGCGGTTCATCCTGCAGGATGCTCAGCAGCACAGCCGCGTGGTTGTCACCGGTAAACGGCCGCTGATAGGCGATCAGCTCGTAGAGAACCACGCCAAGTGCCCAAATATCGCAACGTGCGTCGGCATGCTGTCCGCGAAGCTGTTCGGGCGACAAATAGGCCAGAGTACCGAGCAGCGCTCCGGTCTGTGTTTTGGAGGTATCGGTGATGCGGGCGATGCCGAAATCGACGACTTTGACGATTCCGTCGCGCGTGACCACGATATTGGCCGGTTTGACGTCGCGATGGATAACCCCGCGACGATGAGCGTATTCCAGGGCGCGGCAGGTTTGAACCACATAGCCGACCTTCGTCCCCAGGGATAGCGCCGGCTTGCGGGCGATCAACTTTTCCAGGCTTTCGCCTTCCAGATACTCCATGGCGATGAAGGGAGCGCCGCCGGATTCGGCCATTTCGTAAATGGTGACGATATTGGGGTGCTGCAGGCCGCCGGCGGCCCTGGCCTCGCGGTAAAATCGTTCCAGAAGATCGGCGCTCTCGGCTACTCCGGCGGTGATGGTTTTTACCGCGACAGCGCGGCCAATGAGCGGATCGCGCCCCTTGAACACGACGCCCATGGCCCCGCGGCCGATCTCTTGCAAGATTTCGTATCTGCCAATCTGCTGCATTAGCGAAGGTCCCACGTAGGGCTAGTTTACCTATGGCGCCTGGTTGTCCTTTAGGGGCTTAAGGCAGGGGCGTAGCCGAGGCGTTAACCGTAATCAGTTGGAGTCGTTCGACTTGACGCGACGCGGCAGGTCCGTCCTAGTGCCGTTCCAACTTTTTGTGCCAAGCGAGCCTTGACATATTGCCTGGTTGCGGAAGGGTAGCGCCCGATCCAAATTTAGACGGAACAAGTTGGAACGGCACTGGAAACGAAGCACAACACCGAATGACCCACGGAGGCTGAGCACTTCTCCAAGCTCTCGAAGTATGGTATCAACTCTTAGTCCGGTGGCACGATAGCTCAATGGCAGAGCGGCGGTCTCATAATCCGTAGACCAGGGTTCGATTCCCTGTCGTGCCAAGCGTATTTCCTTCGCAGTGGTGGCGAGAGAAGCAGTGTCGTAATTACGTGGACAACCGCGCCGCGCTCAGGCCCCGCTTCCCTGAGATTTGGAGAAGCTGCGGATGGCATCCTCCTGGGTTTTGGATACCTCGAAAACCGTCAGCAGTTTGGTGATCTGCAAGAGTTCATCGAAATGGGCTCCCAAGTTGCAAAGCCGTAGCGTTGCCCCTCCCGATTTGGCGCTGGAATAGGCAGCGACGAGCGCGCCGAGGCCAGAGCTGTCAATCATCGTGACGTTCTTCATGTCGAGCACAAGCTTCTTTTTGCCTCCGGAAACCAGATTTTTCACGCTTTCTCGCAGGTTGCTGGTTTCTTCGCCAAGCACGATGCGGCCATCGAGCCCTACGACGGTGATGCCATCCACTTCGCGACTGGTTAGCTTGAGAGCCATGGTTGCGTATATCTCCTTCTCGAAACTTTTTCGGAGACAGCCCTAGAGGGTTCAGCCTGGTTTCTCGTTTTAGAGTCTCCAGCGGGGCGGGAGTATATACCAATTCCCTGAGGGCGCACAGCTTTCAATACGCGCTCGAGCTGACTTTTAGCGGTTACCGCAGGCTTATTTGTTGAGCGTCACGGCGTTCGTGGCGCCTCGATAGCGCGCGAGAACTAGCGTGATGTCGTCAGCTTGATTGGCGCCACGCGAAAACGCGTGAACGGATTCCAGGAGAGGAGTCACCGCGGGTGATGTTCTCTATTCGCGAGAGGAGATGATCGACGGTGGCGGTGGAAGCAGATTGGCGAAAGACAATCTGGTATGAGCCGTCAACACCAAAAGTAATGACGTCGCCGTCTTCCAGAACATGTTTGGCAATTTTCTTGCCATTGAGGAACATGCCGCCACGCTGGCCGCGGTCTTCGAGGTAATGGCCGCCATCAAAGCAGATGGCTGCAGCGCTGCGCGAGATACGCGCGTCGGAAAGCTGGAGCTGGTTGCCCGTTCCGCCGCCACGTCCGATGAGGAAAGGAGATTGCGTGATGCGGACAGACCGACGAGGCGCATCGGGGGGAATAACCTCCAAGGTTGCTTCGCTGATGGCCGTCGCGTCAGGCATCAGGACCACTTGACGCGGGATTGTAGCACGCAGCCGCGGGGTTTTTGGCGAATGTCCAGTGAATCGCCCGTTCGTAACCATGGGCGAGCTTAGTACGACTGTACGTTGCTCCAAACGCTGGACAAGCTTCGGAATGCAGTAAGACGATCGCCTTACCTGCGGGGTGCAGAAAGGTCCCTGTCTGCGCCCTTCACTAGAGGGTAAGCATTTGAATCACAAGAACATAGCATAGTTCGTTTTGTAATTTGGTCCCTTGGGCTTTCGTTCCGGGAGTATTGGATTTTAGTGTCTACTACTTACGTGGTGCCTAGGGGCGGTTTCTTATCAGTGCGCCTGTTTTACTAACCCGGCGAAAATGCACAGTTGTTTCCTCTTTGAGCTTTCGTACTCGTTCCAGGACTTCTTCCTTGGAGACAATTCCTTTATCCGCGAGTAGCTCGTAAATGGCCTCATTGAGCAGCATATTGTACTGAGTGAGTACTCCTAACGACGCCGTCACCTTGCCCTCTTTGGTATCCACGTTGCGATCTCCATTTGCCTGGAATAGCCAAAACCCATACATAGACCGTGGAGTCGGCCAGTCCAGTAACGGACTAGAGGAAAAAAATTGGCGAAAGTTGCCACTCTATAGGAGTTTTGTGGAACTGTTCGGGCTTCGAAAGATCGCAGGCTTGTGAGTCGATTCGTGGAACCTTAAGATAATAAGATACTTACCATGGAATAAAAATTGCGCAGTTGAGCTACCAGCTCAGCTACACATGGTCTGGCAATTGCTCCCCTTGAGATAGGCCGATTAACCGGCCAACTCACTTAGAAATCAAGGAAGCAGGCGAGCCGACGACCGTGGCCAGTCGACGTCTAACATTCCACTTTCCGGCGCGCACGCTGATTTTAGTCTTGGGCGAAGTCGGTGTCTTGCTCGGTTCTTTCGTGCTCGCGACGATTCTACACTTCGGTAGCTAGGAGTCTTTAATTGCACAACGACAAGCAAGAAATGTTAATACCCTCCGCGCGCATTCCGACATCTTTGCGAGGGATAACTTTTCCTGCCGAGGCGGGCCGTCAAACCAATAGATCAGTAGTCAGTTCCATGCAGCTCGCTCCCGTCTCAGTCATCATACCGACAAGAAATCGTCCGCATGATCTTCGTTTGACCGTCCGAACTCTACTTGAACAAACTGTTATGCCGTCTGAAGTCGTCATCGTCGATCAAAGCTCCGATGAAGAAAGCATCCATGCCGCTGAACAGGAGTTTCAAAAGGTGTCTCTTCCGATGGAGATGAGAGGCCAGCGCACTAATGCTGAAATGGCGAGCACAGCCTCCGCTGGGCCCGATCGCGGCACCACCCACGGTCAAACGATGACTAAGAATTTCGAAGAGTTGGAAGAGAAAGATCTGCACTCCTTCGATCCAAGCGATGCCTAGGCAAACGTCTCCGCGCGCGCAGGCAGCGGCCTTGGAAGAGGCCGGGACTCCCCTTTCCTTCGCTCAGGAAAGATTCTGGTACCTCGATCAGCTTGAGCCTGGTAACCCTGCCTACAACGTGCCGGCCGCGGTGCGAATCGAAGGACCTCTAAACCTGGAGGCCCTCCGAAGCGCCCTGAACGCCATCGTGGCTCGACACGAAACCCTGCGTTCTACCTTCGGTTTCTACGAGGGCCAACTGGACCAGACGGTTTCCTCATGCGGGACCGTGAAGATGCCGGTTATCGATTTCGGCAGGTTGTCCGAGCGCGAGCGGGAGTCCGAGATTCGACGGGTTGTACACGCCGAGGTTCGATGTCCGTTTAAGATTTCACGCGATCTGATGCTGCGTGCCCTGCTGGTGCGAGCCGCTCCAGACGAGCACGTGCTGGTGCTGACCATGCACCATATCGCCGCGGATGGTTGGTCGCTCGGCGTCCTCTTCCGCGAGCTATCCGAGGCCTACGCTGCCAGTTGCCGGGGAGAGCCCGCGGGTTGGTGCGAGCTGCCCATCCGCTATGGTGATTTCGTGAAGTGGCAGCGGGATTGGTTGCCGGAGAATGTTTTCGAGCCTCAGCTTTCCTACTGGAAGCAGCGCCTCTCCAACCTTCCTGACTGCCAGCACGTCGCCACGGACTATCCGAGGCCGACACAGCGAAGCTATGTCGGGGCACTCGAAAGGATCAAACTTCCCGACCCGTTGGTGAGATCCCTTAGCGTGCTGAGCCAGGAGGAAGGCGCCAGCTTGTTCATGACGTTGCTGGCGGCATTCCAAGTCTTGCTTGGCCGCTATTCGGGACAGGACGACGTCGTCGTGGGCACACCCATCGCCAACCGCAACCGGCTCGAAGTCGACTCGCTGATCGGCTGCTTCGTCAATACCCTGGTGCTGCGCGCGGATCTCTCGGGTCCTCCCACCTTCCGCGAACTGCTTGGCCGGGTGCGAGAGGTGGCCTTGGATGCCTACGATCATCAGGACCTACCGTTTGAAAAACTCGTCGAAGCCCTCCACCTTCAGCGTAGCCTCAGTCGCACGCCCCTTTTCCAGTCTATGTTCGTTCTCCAAAACAGCCCGACGCAGGACTTTGCGCACCCGCAGTTGAAGGTCACGCGTTACGAACTGGACCCGGGTTTCGCGAAATTCGACCTGACGATCCTCATCGAAGAGAAAGATGGCTTCGAGGTCGCGCTCGAATACAACACCGACCTGTTTGAGTCGACCATGGCGAAACGGATGCTGGGCCATTACCGGACGCTGCTCGAGTCGGTGGTGAAGAATCCGCAGGAGCGCATCAGTCACCTCTCGATTCTCACTGATGAGGAACGGCAGAAGGTGGTCGTGGAATGGAACCGGACGGAGCGTCCCTACCCGAGGATGATGGTCCAGCAACTGTTCGAAGCGCAGGTGCAGCGGAATCCGGGCGCCGTGGCGCTGGCCTTCGGCGCTCGCGAATGGACTTACGCTGAGCTCAACGGGCGCGCCAACCGGATCGCGCGGGAGCTCCGTCGGCTGGGAGTGGGCTCGCAAGCGCGGGTCGCTATCTGGGCTGAGCGGTCGCTCGAGATGGTAGCGGGCTTGCTTGGCATTCTCAAAGCGGGTGCCGCCTACGTTCCTCTCGATCCCCTCTACCCGCCAGAGCGCTTGGAATACGTGGTGAAAGACGCAGGGGCGGGGATCGTCCTGGGGCCAAAACATTGCAAAGATAAATTACAGCCGGGCGTGACTCCGCTGTGCCTTGAAGCGTTGTCTAGACCGGCGGCCGACAAGAGTTCCGAAAACCTCGGCGTGGAGGGCGCGACCCCCGAGAACATCGCCTACGTGATGTACACCTCAGGGTCCACGGGCTCACCCAAGGGAGTGGAGATTCCTCACCGGGGAATCGTACGCCTGTTGTTCGGGGTGGATTTCGCGCGTTTCGACGATCGGCAAGTTTTCCTGCAACTGGCGCCGGTTTCCTTCGACGCCTCCACGTTCGAGATCTGGGGAGCCCTGCTGCACGGCGCTAAGTGCGTGCTCTTCCCTGGCCCCGTTCCCGCTCCGCTCGAGCTGGGCGAAGTCATCCGAAAGCACAAGGTCACCACACTGTGGCTTACGGCCTCGTTCTTCAACACCATAATCGAGCAGGCGCCGGAGGCACTTTCGACCGTCCGCCAACTCCTGACCGGAGGCGAAGCACTCTCCCTACCCCACATGCGGCGCGCGCTGGAGCTGCTGCCGGAAGTGCAACTCATTAACGCCTACGGCCCGACCGAAAGTACGACTTTCACTTCCACCTATCGGATTCCGCGGAACCTCGGCCCAGTCTCTTCGATTCCGATCGGTCGCCCCATCGCGAATACCGAGGTCTACATCCTTGACCGGTACCTGCAGCCTCAGCCCGTGGGAGCGCCTGGCGAGCTTTACATTGGCGGAGAAGGCCTGGCGCGCGGATACTGGAACAGGCCGGACTTAACCCAGGAGAAGTTCATTCCCCACCCCTTCAACCCGCGGCGGGGAGCCCTTCTCTACAAAAGCGGAGACCAGGCGCGGTATTTGCCCGACGGAAATCTCGAGTTCATGGGCCGGCTCGACGACCAGGTGAAAATCCGCGGCTTTCGGATCGAGCTGGGCGAGATCGAAGCGGCGCTGCGGAGCCACGGCACCATACGCGATGCTACCCTGGTGGTGGGGGAAAGCGAGGCGGGGGAGAAGTGCTTGGTGGCTTACGTCGTTGCGCCACAAGGACCCCTTGCGGTGAAGGAGTTGCGCGCCTTCTTGATGCGGAAGATTCCAGAATACATGGTGCCTTCCCACTTCGTCTTCCTCGAGAAGTTTCCCTTGACCTCCGGAGGCAAGGTCGACCGGCAAGCGCTCAAGTCTATGAAGGTGCTCGAGGCGAGCGCCGCGCGAACTCCAGTGCCCGCTCGCAACGACCTCGAACGTCAGCTGCTGGAGCTGTGGGAGAGGGTGCTGGGCATTCGGCCTCTAGGCGTCCGCGATAATTTCTTCGACTTGGGTGGGCACTCGCTGCTCGCCATTCGCCTTTTTTTAGAGATCGAAAAGGTCTTCAACCGCCGCCTCCGCACTGCGACACTTCTAAGTGCGCCTACCGTGGAACAGCTGGCCGCCTGTTTGGAGGCCGAGGGTATGCCCAGATCGTCGCCACTCGTGGCCATTCAACCGAACGGCTCTAAACCGCCCCTCTTCTGCGTGCACGGCGGGGGAGGACAGGTGCTGCGCTTCCGCGATCTGGCCTCGCGGCTCGGCTTCGACCAGCCCTTCTACGGCCTGCAATCCCGCGACTTCAGCGAGGAGCAGTTTCAGGATAGGGTCGAAAAAATTGCCGAAGGCTACATCGGCGAAATCTTGACCGTGCAACCCCAAGGGCCTTATTATCTGGCTGGTGCGTCGTTCGGCGGGCTTGTGGCCTATGAGATGGCCAACCAGCTCCAGGCGCGCGGGGCAAAGATCGGCCTTCTGGCCCTGTTTGATACGGTCAACCTTGCCTTCTACAGATCGCTCCCCTTTCCCAGGTCGATCCGGTATCAGTGGACTCAGTTCTTCCTGAGGTTGAGCCACTACGCCGAGTGCCTCTGGGATGCCTCCCCGCTGGCGCAGAAGTTGAACCTGCTGGTCACCCCGCTGCAAACGCGTGGCAACCAATTTTTGTGGCGTACCGGTTACGCCCTTTTCCGGTCGATGGGGTACCCCATACCCGCTTGCCTCCAGGACCACCTGAAGTTTTTCGTGTTCGCCGCCAAGCGCTACCACCCGCGTCCTTACTCCGGTCGGGTCACCCTCTTCCGGGCCGCCAAGCACGACTCACAGTACGGCTCCGATCCCAAGCTGGGCTGGGCAGAAGTGGCCAAGGAGGGAGTGGACGTTCATGAAGTGCCCGGAGACCACATCAGTATTCTCGACGACCCGGGTGTGGGGGTACTCGCTGAGAAACTCCGCTCGTGTATCGACCGCGCTCGAAGCGCGAAAGCCGTGAGCGAAGCGCTTCAGTCCTCCTGCGACGTGGCACCACCGACGACCATCCCTTTTACGAGGATGCCATGACGAAACTCTCTGCCGCAAAAGAGGACTGGCAACTTCTCCCTGGACACATCTACGTAGGAAGGCTGTTGTAATGGGACCCTTCTTCGCCCAGTTGCGGTTTCTTACGCCGCAGCCGGAGAGCTCGTTTATCGCCCTGAAGGATTATTTCAAAAGACGACACACTGCCGGAGACTAACCGTCATGTGGACATCCCACTTTCAGAGCGACACGCAGCCGCTCAAAGTCTGCAACGCTACGCAGTGCGCTTTCCCCCAAGACCAATCTCTGCCACAGCTTTTTGAAGCCCAGGCCTCCGCAACACCAGGCGCAATCGCCCTGGAGGCCGGTTCGGAGCGCCTCACGTACGGCGAGTTGGCAACTCACTCAAATCAGCTGGCGCACTGCCTGCAGCTTCTGGGCGTTGGCCCTGACGTTCCGGTGGGGCTTTGCCTCGATCGTTCCTTAAAATTTGTAGTGGGCGCGCTGGGTATCCTGAAAGCCGGCGGGGCCTACCTTCCCCTCGACCCTGCCTATCCGCCGGGGCGTCTAGCCTTCATGCTGAATGACGCACAGGCACCGGTAATCATCACCAAGCAGGGCATGGCGGAGCGCTTGCCTTCCGGTCCCTGGCGCGTCGTCACGCTGGACAGCGACGGGCCGGAGATTTCATCTCAGGGTTTGAACGCGCCGCCCTGTGGGGCGCGGGCCGAAAACCTCGCCTACGTGATCTATACTTCAGGCTCCACAGGGCAGGCGAAGGGCGTGGAAATCACCCACCGCAGCCTGGTCAACCTGATCTTTTGGCATCGACGGGCCTTCCGCGTAGGGCCAGCCGACCGTGCCACGCAACTCGCTAGCCCCGGCTTTGACGCAGCGGTTTGGGAACTATGGCCTTACCTGACCGCCGGAGCCAGCGTGCATTTGCCGGACGAGACCACGCGCGTCACACCTGAGTTGCTGCGCGACTGGCTGATAGCACGAAGTATTACCATCAGCTTTGCACCTACCGCGTTAGCCGAGCAGTTGCTTCAACTCGAGTGGCCGCTTCGCTTGCCGCTGCGCATCCTGTTGACCGGCGCTGACACGCTGCATCACTATCCCTCTTCCGCCCTGCCCTTCATTCTGGTCAACAATTACGGCCCTACGGAGTGCACCGTGGTAGCAACCTCGGGGGTAGTGCCGCCCGTCCTCAGTGCGTCGGCAACTCCCTCGGTCGGCCGCCCTATCGACAACACCCAAGCATACATCCTCGCTGCCGACTCGAAAACCGTTCCTATGGGCGAGCCGGGTGAACTGCATATCGGAGGCCTTGGGCTGGCCCGTGGCTACCGCAACCGCCCCGACCTGACGGCGCAACAATTCATCCCGGACCCCTTCCGCCGGGAGCCCGGCGCCCGTCTATACAAGACGGGAGACCTGGCCCGCTACCTTCCCGATGGCCAAATTGAGTTCCTGGGGCGCATCGACGAACAGATCAAGATTCGCGGCTATCGCATCGAACCGAACGAAATCGTGGCCGCGCTGGATCGACACCCCAGCGTGCGAGCGAGTGTGGTCACGGCACGCGATGATGAACGGGGTGACAAGCACTTGGTGGCTTACCTAGTCCCGGCGCCCGCCACCCGACCTGCACCCAGCGTTTTGCGTGAGTTTCTGAACTCCTGCCTACCAGAGTACATGATTCCCACGGTATTCGTGGAAATGGAAGCGCTGCCCCTGACCCCTAATGGCAAAGTAAACCGCGCGGCCTTGCCCGCTCCCGACGCCGCCCACACCTTGCGCGATGCCACCAACGTTCTGCCCCGCACACCCACGGAAGAGCAAGTGGCCGGAATCATTGGCGCGCTGCTGGGTGTTCAACAGGTAGGCGCGACCGACAATTTCTTTATGCTCGGCGGACACTCGTTACTGGGTGCACAGGTGATATCGCGCGTGCGCAGCAAGTTCAACATCGAGCTCACCCAGCGCAGCCTCTTCAACAACCCCACCGTTGCAGGCCTCTGCAGGGAAATCGATCGGTTGATGGTCGCAAAGAAACGGGGCAGCGCAACTCCTGTGCCCACAACGTCCCAAAAGGACGACCTCCGATGATCAGCGCCACAACTGCTTCTCCCGCGCCTGATCCAGCCTATCCGTTAAGCCTTTGTCGCCTGCTCGACCCGGAGGTGTTGGCCAATCCCTATCCCCTTTACCACCTGCTCCGTACCAAGGACCCGGTGCATTGGGATCCCTTTCTCCACGCCTGGGTGGTGACCCGTTACACTGACGTGATCAGAGTCTTGATGCAGTTCTCGGCCGACCGCACTCCGACTCCGGAACAGCTCACCTCCATGGGGCTCTCAATGCTGAATCCGGTAGCCCAGGTAATGGTCAAGCAGATGCTGTTTCTGGACCCGCCTTCGCACACCCGCCTGCGCAACCTGGCTTCCTATGCCTTCACGCCGCGCCGCGTCGAAGTGCTACGTTCGCACATCCGAGACATTGTCACTAACCTCCTGGACGCCGCTCAGCGCAAGGGCCGCATGGACGTGATCGCGGATTTCGCCAGCCCCTTGCCCGCCATTGTTACCGCCGAAATGCTGGGTGTGCCCGCGGAAGACCACGAGCAACTAAAGTCGTGGTCGGAGGATTTCGCCGAGATGCTGGGGAACTTCCAGCACAATCAGGACCGCGCGCTGCGCACCCTCAAGGCTGTGGAAGATATGGCTCAGTACTTCCGCTCGGCCATCCGCAGCCAGAAAAACCAACCGGGCGAGGGCCTCATCTATTCGCTGCTTACCGCGGAGGTCAACGGGGACCGGCTGACCGAGGAGGAGGTGATCGCCAATTGCATCATCACCATGGTGGGCGGCCAGGAGACCACCACGAACCTCATCGGCAATGGCGTCCTTTCGCTGCTACGAAACCCGCGCGAACTTGAGAAGCTGCGTGCGGACCTCTCCCTGGTCCCTTCCGCGGTTGAGGAGCTGCTGCGCTACGAGAGCCCCAGCCAGCACACGGCGCGCCTAGCGCCCGAAGATACAGAAATCGGCGGAAAGCCGATCCGCAAGCGCCAGGCGGTGATCGCGGTGATGGGGGCCGCCAACCGTGATCCAGCGCGCTTCCCGGACCCCGACCGTCTCGATGTCTGCCGCGCGGACAATCGGCACGTCGCCTTCGGCTGGGCCGCGCACTTCTGTTTTGGCGCGCCCCTGGCTCGTCTGGAAGCTCAAATCGCTTTTGAGGCGATGCTGAGACGCCTGCCCAACCTGGCGCTCGAACCCGGTCCGCTGGCTTGGCGGGAGAACCTAGGCCTGCGCGGCTTAAAAGCACTCCCGGTCAAGTTCTAATCCCAAAACCCTGGCGCAGCACGAGTTCGGCCTCGCCCTCTTCCGATGACAGCCCGAGTTCGAAGAGACGAACGTAGTCGTTCAGCCCGTTCAAAGCGACGTTCTCCGACAGCCGGCGATAATTGGCGGGGTGCGGCTCGAAGGCGGCCACAACTCCACCTCCTGCCTTAGCCGCGACCGCTAGCGGGACAGTATAGAAGCCGATATTGGCGCCCAGATCGACGAACGTGGTTCCCGGCCGGATGAGCGCCGCCAGCAACGCTATCTTCGCCTCGTCATATTCGCCTTGGTTGTAAAGCACGTCGGCTTGAAACTGCGCGCGAGTGTCCACTATCAGACTATGGCCGCGTCGCATGTTGGCCGTGATGAGCGGAGACAGCCCAGCGCGCAGAAATTGCCACTTGAGCGCAGCCGCAAGACTACCGTGTCCTCTCAACCTGGGCAGCGCGCTCATAGTGCGGACCGTGAGAGTCCGCAGTGATTGTAAGCCTGCCATTTGTTTCGATGCCGCCGAAGCGCTTATGGAGCCGGGATCCCCCTTTGACCTCTCCGGAAACCGGCAGTATACAGCCGAAAGTTACCCGGTAGCGCCCCAACTGATCTTCTACTCTCTGCGGGCCAGCGCTTGCCGTTGTCTGGGTAGGACCTCGCAGCACCATGCTCAAATCATCTCCGTTTCTGTGGGCGGTTGTCTCGAAGTCGGATGCCCTCCAAGCTGTTCACCCTAGTCAATCGAATCGAATAGAATCACCCTATGTCCGACCCTAACTCCTGGGCTCCAAACACGGAGCAGTTCGAGCTTGGAGACGGCGAAGCTCACGTCTGGCGGGCCCATCTTAATTGTGATGAAGCGGTGCTTCATCGCCTCGAAGCAACGCTCACCTCCGATGAGAAGGCCCGCGCGAGCTGTTTCCATTTCCCACGAGACCGAAACAGCTTTGTAGCTGCACGGGGAGTCCTGCGAGAGCTGCTGGGAAGGTACCTGGGCCGCGCCCCAGCGAACCTGGAATTCGATTACGGCCCCCAGGGCAAGCCATCTCTACGTGCGGAGTTCCACGAGCGCTTGGTTCAGTTCAATGTTTCTCACTCTCACAGCTTGGCATTGTTCGCCTTCGCCGTGGGACGCAATTTGGGAGTTGACGTGGAGTTAATCCGACCTGAGTTCGCAGCCGACGAGATTGCGGAGCGCTACTTCTCCCCACGCGAGGTTATGGAATTACGCGGCTTGCCCCCGTCATTGCGCGTGGAGGCATTTTTTCTTTGCTGGACACGTAAGGAGGCATATATCAAAGCTAGGGGCGAAGGATTGCATATCCCACTCGCAAGTTTTCACGTTTCACTTACACCCGGACAACCCGAGCGGTTAGAGAGCGCAGATAGCCTCCACTGGAGCCTGCATTCCCTCCGCCCAGACCCACGCTACGTGGGAGCTCTAGTAGGAGAAGGCAGAGGTTGGCGCTTCCGCCAATGGGATTGGAAGCCATCCGACTCCCGCGCCTCCACGATTCCTTCTCTTTGATGTAAAAGGATTACACGCGCGTCCTTCTGTGTGTACCCGCTGGTTGAGTTCGTTAATCTGTTGACTGTTCAGACGGGCAGTAATCTTCGATTCTCGCCACTACCCTTTTCCTAGTCTCCTGACCAGCAGATTCCCTGCCAGGCCCTCAGTCACCATTCACCTGCGGACGGACCCCTCACGTCCACCGGGTCGTTAGGGATGGACAGCCAAACGAACTCTCTGGGGCCTCCCGCGTGACTGCGGTTGGAGTTAGTTCCACCCATGCGCCCTCAGGGCATGAGAGGCACAGATGGAAATAACGAACGGCAAGGGTTTGGTTCCCATATTAACGCGAAGGACGAGTAGGATCGGGCAGCTACTCGGACCGCTTTCATTAGCCTTAGTTCTCGCCGCGTTCAATATCGGCTGCGCCGGCGTTACTTCCAGCAAGTCGACCAATACAGCGACGGGCGCGCTGCAGATTAATACACCGGCCCTGCCCAACGCGATTACGCAGACGGCCTATAGTGGAGCACTCTCCGCCACCGGGGGAACCACGCCTTATACCTGGGGTATTACGTCTGGATCCCTACCCCCAGGGCTGAATCTGAATTCTTCTTCGGGCGCAATCACCGGAACACCGACCACGGCAGGGACTTTCACTTTCACGGCACAGGCAAAAGATTCTAGTCCCGCCCCGCAGACGGCAACCGCTTCCGCCTCCGTCTTGACTGTTGAGCTTTTGCAGATCACCACGACGAGCTTACCCGATCCGCAGGTGCAGACGAGTTACTCCGCTACTTTGACGGCCTCCGGAGGCATGCTCCCGTACGTCTGGAGCATTTCATCCGGCAACTTACCGCTTGGCCTGAGCCTGGATGGCTCAACCGGCGTGATCAGTGGCGTTCCTACGAGCACCGGCTCGTATGCGTTCACCGTGGAGGTGAGCGATCC
>DASPYR010000142.1:0-3823 GCA_035636675.1 Rugosimonospora sp.
TGACGCTTCCCGGGAGCCGCATCCCCTATGGCACAAGGCATTGATGATCTGCTGCGCTTGGCGGTCGAGAAGAAAGCCTCGGACCTGCATCTGAAGGTCGGCAATAATCCCTACTTGCGCATTGACGGCACTCTGGTGGCCCTGGCGGAAAATACCCGCGTAACGCCGGAAGAGATGCTCTCCATGGCGTTCAGCATGATGACCAACCGCCAGAAGCAGAAGTTCAAGGAGACGGCCGAGTTGGATATGGCCTATGGCGTGGCCGGTCTGGGACGCTTCCGCGTCAACGTCTTCCAGCAGCGGGGTAACGTGGGCATGGTGCTGCGCGTCATCCCCACCAAGGTGCGCACCATTGATGAGCTCAATCTGCCGCGCGTGATCGACACAATTTGCGACGAACAGCGCGGCATGGTGCTGGTTACCGGAACCACGGGTTCGGGCAAATCCACCACGCTGGCCTCCATGGTCGACCGCATCAATACCACGCGCTCCGACCACGTCATCACCATCGAGGACCCCATCGAGTTCCTGCATCGCGATAAGCGCAGCTTCATCAACCAGCGCGAAGTCGAGGTGGACACCGCCAACTTCTCCACCGCGCTGCGCGCCGCCCTGCGTCAGGATCCCGACGTGATTCTCGTCGGCGAAATGCGCGATCTGGAAACCATCGCGACGGCGCTGCTCGCCGCCGAGACCGGCCACCTGGTCCTTTCCACTTTGCACACTCTGGACGCCACGGAAACGATTCAACGCATCATCGCCGTCTTTCCGCCGCCGGAGCAAAAGCAGATTCGCCTGCAACTCGCGGCCACGCTGAAGGCCGTCATCAGCCAGCGCCTGGTTAACTGCGCCAATGATACGGGCCGCGTTCCCGCCGTGGAAGTGATGATCGCCACCGGCTATATTCGCGATTGCATCATCAATCCGGAAAAAACGCGCATGATCCATGAGGCCATTGCCGCCGGCGGCAGCCAGTACGGCATGCAGACCTTCGACCAATCGCTCTACGATCTCCACACGCGCAACCTCATCAGCTACGAGGAAGCGCTCAGCCGGGCGTCCAATCCCGACGACTTCAAGCTGCGCATCCAGGGCATCCGCTCCGCCACCGACGCCGCTCGCGAAGAGATGGAACGCACCATGGCCGAGTACGAGCAGTTCGGCAGCCGCTGAATCGCCCGCAAAAGCAATGGCCTCGTTTTGAAATTGGACTCGCAGGCTGCGGTCCTCCGCAGGGAGTCAGAGCATTAGCTCTGACATCCACACATCATCCTTATTGGGGCTTCAGCTCCGGTATCAGGAGCCCGGCGGGACTCCACCGGAGTCCAGAAACCGGACCCCTGAAGGCACGATTGCGTTGCCGATTTCCGCAAAAACTTCTATGCTAGGCGCGCCATGCGCTCCGAGCCGCACAAATCCTCCAGCGAAACCGAGCTCTACACGGCTGCGCTGCGCGCGCTGATGCGCCGCGCGCATTCCACGTTCGAGCTGCGCACCTATCTCGAGCGCCGGGCCCTCGAACCGGCGCAGGTTCCCCGCGTCTTGGCTCGCGTAAAGCAGGAAAAGCTGCTTGATGATGCGCGCTACGCGCTCGATTTCGCGCGCGCCCGAGCCAGCGGGCGCCGCCAGGGCGGCCGCCGCATCGCGCTCGAATTGCGCAAGCGCGGCGTTCCCGACCGCCACATCGAGGCGGCCATCGCGCAGGTTTTCGCCGATCTCGACGAAGCCGCGATGGTGCGCAAGGTGATCGAACGGCGCACGCGCGCGGCGCGCGGCCCCTTCGATGCGCGCCCCTTGGACAGAAAGAAGATCGCGTCGCTTTATCGCACGCTGCTGCGCGCCGGCTTCGATCCCGGCGTGATCCGCCGCGAATTGCGCGCCGTGCCTTTGCCCGAAGCCGCCGAGGATTTGCCGGGCTAACCCGGCGGCGCACGCAGCCAGCGCCACACTTAATTCTGTCATCCTGAGCGCAGCGAAGGATCTCTCTGAGAGATTCTTCGGGCCACAAAACGGCCCTCAGAATGACAGAGTGTAGCGCACGCGCTCGAGCCTCGACATTCGCATTTGTGGCGCATTGCGGCGCTTATCTGCGTCTGCGATAATTCCCAGCTAACTCGCGACGCATGCTCACCGGCCATCAAATTCGGCGCACATTCCTGGATTTCTTCGCCCAGAACGGCCATCGCGTGGTGCGCAGCTCCTCGCTCGTCCCCATCGGAGACCCGACTTTACTTTTTACCAATGCGGGCATGAACCAGTTCAAGGACGTTTTCCTCGGGCTCGAGCAGCGCGATTACAAGCGCGCGGCCTCGGCGCAGAAATGCGTGCGCGCCGGCGGCAAACACAACGATCTCGAGAACGTCGGGTTCACCAATCGCCATCACACTTTCTTCGAGATGCTGGGGAATTTCTCCTTTGGCGATTATTTCAAGAAAGACGCGGTCGCCTTTGCCTGGGAGTTGGTGACTTCTTCGGCCGCGGGCCGATTTGGTATTCCGCTCGACAAACTCTATTTCACCGTTTTCGGCGGCGCCGAAATCGCTCCGGGGAAAAAGCTGCCGTCCGACGAAGAAGCCGCCGCGCATTGGATTCACGCGGGCGCGCCCAAGGCGCGCGTGATTGCCGTTCCCGGCCTCAAGGAGAATTTCTGGGCCATGGGAGACACGGGTCCTTGCGGCCCGTGCAGCGAAATCCACTACGACATGGGCGCCGCGGCTTCTGATGCGGGCCACACGGATTGTCAATTCGGCTGCGACTGCGGCCGCTACGTCGAAATATGGAACTTGGTTTTCATGCAGTTCAATCGCGACGCAGCGGGAAACGTGACCCTGTTGCCCAAGCCCTCGATCGACACGGGCGCGGGGCTCGAGCGGCTCGCCGCGGTGCTGCAAGGCAAGATCAGCGATTATGAGACGGATCTTTTTCAGCCGTTGATGGATTTTGCCAGCAAGCTTTCCGGCAAACATTACGGCGCGGCGCCCGAGACCGACGCGTCGCTGCGAATTCTTGCCGATCACAGCCGCGCGGCGGCGTTCCTGATCGGCGATGGCGTCATGCCCTCCAATGAAGGCCGCGGCTACGTGCTGCGCAAGATTATTCGCCGCGCGGTGCGCCATGGGCGGATGCTTGGCCTCGAGCGGCCTTTCCTTTTCGAGATGGCGCAGCAAGTCGCCGAGGAGATGCGCGAGCCTTATCCCGAATTGCTCGAAAGCATCGGCCGCGTTACCGGCGTGATCCGCCACGAAGAGGAGCGCTTCGCTCACACCATCGATGTGGGCCTTGGCAGGCTCGAAGAAGACCTGGCGCCGCTGCTGGCGCAGAAGAAGTCGCAAGCTCGGGTGAGCTATCCCGGGGAGAAGGCGTTCCGCCTTTACGATACCTTTGGGCTGCCGCTCGATTTCATCACGGATACGTTGCGCGACCAGGGCATCGCCTTCAACCCGGCAGAATTCGACCGGGCGATGGCGGAGCAGCGGGAGCGGGCCAAAGCCTCCTGGAAAGGCGCGCACAAGGAAGTCGCGAGCCCCGCTTACGCGAAATTGGCGGAAACGTTTCGCACCGAGCCTGATTTTTACTATGGCACGAGCGCGCGCGACTGCCGCATCGAGGCGATCATCACTCCCAAAGGGCTCGCCAACGAACTGCCGGCGGGCGCGGAAGGCGAAATCGTTCTCGACCGCACGCCTTTCTATGCCGAATCCGGCGGCCAAATCGCCGATACGGGCACGCTCTGGAACAACGAACGAACCCTCGAAGTAGCCGACGTGCGGGGCGCCTATTATCCAGTCACGGGCCTCGTGGCGCATCGCGTCAAGGCCAAGGA